>JAFBAF010000072.1 GCA_019247895.1 Parafilimonas sp.
GCTTTATTGCCATGTGATCTGTACATCATCAATTCCTGTTGAAGCACGACTTCCACTGCCTGTCGTTGCACTTAACGTTGTAATACGAATCCAAACTTTACTGTTTTGATTATCGAGTGCATTTCCAAAATTTACAGTAACCGGTGTGTTTGCAAATGTGCCATCTGTAATTAAAGTTGAAGGCGATGTTGTAACAGGAATAAATGTAGTCGGATTATCGCCAAGTGCGTAATCAACTTGCCATGTTGTTGTTCTGCCAACACCATCATCTAAAGATTGTAATAAGAAGTTTAATGCAAGATTTGTTTTTCCTGTTGTATTATTTATTTCAAAAACAAATGCAGCGCCGGGATCATAACCTGTTGCACTTGTTTGTTTAATGCCAAGTGCCCTGTTGGTTGCTGCATTTTGATCTGTTGAACTGCTTGATGATGTTAACCCCGTTGCACTTGCATAATTTTTAAATCCCGATGATGTGTTGCTCCATGATGATTGATTGGTGGTGAATGCACCATCAATTCCTACAGATGTGGATGATGAAGATAATTTTACGAAAACACCTTTTGGTAAACCTGTTGCAATATTGTCTAAGTTTAATGTAAATGGTGATGTTGTTAATTCAATACCATCACCATTATTTCCGCCGCCGCTCGTTGTAACATCTGATGTGTTTCTTATTAAAAATTCTTTGTTTGTACCAAATGATTTTGCGTAGCCGATCCAATCGCTTTGATCTGTTGGTAAATTATTATTTGCGAACAATGCAGTTGAAGAAGTAAATAAAGTAATACTACCTGAGCCATCAGATAAATTATTACTGCCGGAATAAGTTGCATTGCCGCTTGCTGTTGCGTTTACAATCTTCAATAAAGTATATTCAATGTTGTTTATGTTGGCATTGATCTGTGAGATTGCAAGTTCTTGCGGAATTATAGTTTTTCCTGTTGCAACAGGTGTTGGTTTTAGAGTTCCGCCTGTTGTTTTTATTTCAAGTGAACCATTATAATTCTGCAATGAATCGCCCGTAACATCAAGCACAATTGAATCACCGATATTGTAAGTAATTGTTCCGCCAAAATAAATTGAGATGCCTGCATTACCATCCTGCAAAACAACGGAGCCGCCTGAAATATTTTTGTTGGCTGCATCAGAAATAACAACACCGCCAATTTTATAAGCGCCAATTTTTATATCATGGCCTGCGTACATACTGCGAATATTCGCAATATTTGTTTGAACAGCAGTTCCGCCATTGCAACGCGTATTGTTGAACTGCACATCACTTGTATCGCGGATATAAATCTGTTTGCTTGTATTGTACACAGAATAAATGCAGGTAATGCTTCCATTTCCATTCGGCACATTCACACCGGCAAAACTGGCAAAACCACTTGTACGCAACGTGATGCTTTTGTTCGAACAGTTCTTCAACAAATAACTTGCTGCATTTTTAGAAGCAGAAGTATCAGCATATAATTTTGATGTGTCTGCTTCATTAAATTCCATGTTGCTTAATTGTATCAGCATGTTTTGAAATCCATCATTCAGATCACTTATATCAACAACTTTTGGAACAACTGGATTATTGATCGTTCCTTTAATAACATAATTACTTTTTACCGGCGCAGCAATCGGATTGATGTTGTTGTTTGCATCTTTACTTCCGCCGATCTCAATCAAATTATGATCATCATATAAGATCAATCCATTCAGTTTAATAAAAACATTTCTGCCGATAGGATAGGAAGTGTATAAATTATAATCGTCAATATTGACTGCAATGCCTGCAGTTGAATCTTCAATAATTATCTGTTTATAAAAATTGCCGGATGAATCATTTGCAATTACAACGCCTTCAATAATATCATCAGTTGTTATTGTTTCAGAACTTCCTGTAACATGCATTGCTTTTAATTGCGCAATAGTTAATGTTGGTGTGAGATTTGGCGGAATATAAGCTGGCGGCTCATCGAATTTTTTATTGCATGATAAAAAAGTCAAAAGGCAAAGCTCAAAAATCAAAAAGCGGATAAGTAAGTTCAGAGTTTTCATATAAGATTTTAAGTAGGTTTAAAAATGTAAAGCAATGCTGGCAAAATAATTCAATCCAAAAGTGTAATAATATTTTGGCGGGAACTTATTGATGTCTGAAGTTGAATAATCAAAACGCAATTGTTCATAACCTCCTGAAATAATATCCTGGTTGTTTAAAATATTATTTACACCGGCATACATTGAAAGATAAACAGCTTTTCTTTTAAAACCTGAACCCATGTACACATGATGCAGCCTTAATGAATAACCTGCAAATGCATCAATGGTATATTGCGCAGGCAATTCCTGTTGATCAATCACATCATGAAATGTTTCGCTTGTTGGATCAAGATTATCAGTTGCTAAAGTTGTTCGACGAACAGGGTTAAAATCAAGCCACATGTAATTAAAATAATTTCCGGTTAAACTAACAAACCAAAATTTTGGTGAGCGATAACTGACAGAAAAACTATATGCTTCCTGTGGCGTTGAAGGAATGCGGTAATTGTTTGAATAAACAGTTTCAACATTTAAAACATCAGCAGTGTTATCCACAGTTATTACTGCTTTCTGTCGGCTATTATAATAATATCTTCCGATAGCAGCAGCGCCACTTAATGTAAGATTGCGGGCAAAATTCGCTTCAAAGCCAAATTCACCACCAAAATATAAGCGATCAATATTGCTTAAAGCATAATTCACAAAATCCTGGTAATCGTCGTGATAAAATGTAAGTACGTTAAAGCCATGTTTCATTTGCGTGTAATAACCAACCAAATGAATTTTTAATCGCGGCGCATTTAAAATATAACCTGCTTCCAATGTTTGAATCGATGAGTTGCGCAAACTATCCTGTAGAATATCTCTTGTTCGCGGAGATATGTATGCATCTTCATAATAAGGTGCACGTGTAAGCAAGGCACCGCTTATGTACAAATAATTTCGTCCGTTTATCTTATATGTTATTCCTCCTTTAACAGCATAATTGTAAAAAACATTTGGTGTTGATGCACCGTACGAATTATCAGGGAACAATCCATTTTTTACATTGCCGATTCTTTTAAAAATTGTTTGCGAACCTTCCCCTGCAATAAAAAAATCTACGTGAGGAAATTTGAAAACAAACTGGCTCCAAACACTTGCTTTGTTTATGTTGATGTTATAATTGTATCCGTATTTATCACCAACTTTTACAATTCTGTTTGGATGATTTAAATCGTTTTGATAAGCGTTTTCATCTGTTGGAAAATCTCTTTGTGCAAACTGGTTTACATCAACCCAAAAACTTCCGCCAAGTAAATCTTTTATGCGTTCAAAATAATTATTGTTTGATGATTGATAACTTTCGCCTGCAGTAAGATCAACATGATCGTTTAACCTTGAATTTAATACTGCATTAAAATTTGTTCGCTTGCTGTTTGTTATTCTTTCTCCTTGAATATAATAAGAACGATTGCCGGTAACTGTGTTTCCTTGAATTCCATTTGCATTGTAAATAGTTCCAGTGTTTTCGCGATTGACATTATATAAATTATCCCAGTTAATTTGTCTTGCAGATTCATTATTTTTTAAGTTATCTGCAATTTGTTGAAATGCAGGATCACTGTTATAATAACTTGGCAGGTAACGATAATAATCAGGTCGCGGATCAGGTGCATTGTACCAATCAAGCGCTGAATAAGATTTTTCACCAAACGAATAACTTAATGAAGTTGTAAGATCAGTTTTGTTGGTGATGCGAAAATCATGTGTGAGAATTATAACCGGCTGATTTGTTTTGCTGATGTTAGCATTTCTTATTTTGCCATTTTGATAACCCCAATCCGGATTATAATAATGCGTTCCTGCAAGTTCTAACATTTCTTGTGTTGCTGCACCTTGTCTTCCGCTTTCTGTTGGTGCACCGAATGCGATCAATGACAATATTTGCCGCTGACCAAGTTTTTTATCAATTGCAGCAAACCAACTATAACCGTTAAAATAAGTTCCTTTTACATAACCTTCATCTGCATAACGCCAACTGCCTGCAACAGTAAAAGCCCATCCATGTTTATTTAAACCGGTGCTGTGTGTAAAAAATATTTTATCATCATAACTTCTGTTTGAATATGCATAACCAAAATTTGTTTGCGGTTTTTGTTTGCTTGCACGTACATCAATATTTGTTGTGTTGCCAATATCACCAAATGCAAATGTGTTATAGCGAATGCCTATATTGATGTCACGGTTTCTGAACACATCATTCAATCCGCCCCACAAACCAAATGGCGTAAAACCATTATCCAAATTATCCATCGGCACACCATTTATATAAGTGCTTGTATAATCTGCATCGTAACCGCGAATGCGAAAACGTGTTGCGCTAAAGTTGAATGTTGCAGCGTTGTAAAATGGATCTCTGCCTGCAGTTAATAACGAAGAAATATTTTGTGCACTGGCATCAGAAAGATCATTATCATCAAGCGAAATGGTGGGAATGTTATCAATGATATTATCTTTTACATCTTCGATGATTGAAGAATCATTTTTTGGAATTGAATCAACAGCATTTAGTTGAAGCGAATCTTGTTGCGCGTTAAGCTTACACGCAAACGCAACGCAGATAAGGATTGCAGGTAGTTTAGGCATGCAGGTTTGGTTGTAATAAAAGTGTAACCAAATTTAAATTATTCTTTTAGAAAATCAAATCATTTTTTAAAATAAAAATGTTGTTGTTATATTTATAGAGCTTTAAAAACATGAAACCAGCCCTTTTCATCCTAACTGCTTTAATTGTTTCTGCCAATTCTTTCGGGCAAAAGCAACAATACACATCCGCAATAGTTGCTTTTTATAATCTTGAAAATTTTTATGATACGATTGATAATCCAAACATCAACGACGAAGACTTTTTACCAAACGGACCAAAGAATTATAACAGTAAAGTTTATTGGACAAAAGTTGAACATCTTGCAACCGTTATTTCACAAATTGGAACAGACGTAAACCCGGACGGGATTGCATTAATTGGCATAGCAGAAATAGAAAATGATACCGTGTTGAATGATCTTATTCATCACCCTTTATTAAAGAATCGCAATTATGGAATTGTGCATTATGATTCAAGAGATATTCGTGGTGTTGACGTTGCGCTTCTATATAATCCAAAATACTTTACGGTAATCAGCAGCAAAAAATTATTTGTGCATTTACCCGAAGGAGCAAAGTCGAGTTATTTTACAAGAGATGTATTATGGGTGAAAGGGATTTTAAATGGTGATACAATTCATGTTTTTGTAAATCATTGGCCCAGCCGTGTTGGTGGTGAACAAAGAAGTGCTCCGGGTCGTACTGCAGCAGCAATGGTTGATAAAAATTATATGGATTCAATTGAAGCCAAACAACCTAATGCAAAAATTATTGTTATGGGCGATTTGAATGATGATCCCATTTCGCCAAGCGTTACAAAAGTATTGGGCGCGAAAGGAAATGTTGAAGACGTTAAGCCAGGTGAATTATACAACCCGTGGATAAACATGTATAAGAAAGGAATTGGAACACTTGCTTACCAGGATGCATGGGGTTTGTTTGACCAGATTATGATAACGTATTCATGGCTTGACAAAAATCAAAGCGGCTATTTTTTTTATCAGCAACATATTTTCAACAAAGAATTTATGGTTGAAAATATTGGCAAGTATAAAGGTTATCCAATGCGCACATGGGATGGTAATGTTTACCGTGGCGGATACAGCGATCATTTTCCAACTTATATTATTTTACTTAAAAAAGTGCAAACCAAATCGCCTGTAAACAACTAATTCCAAACACCAATTTATACTTCCTCAAACCTTAAAAACTGCTTCTTAAATTATAAACATCTTTTAATTCGGTTATCATTTTACGCGCTTCAGTTTAAAAAAATCCTGTTTAGGTTTTTTTGATAGTCTTTAACAACAGCACTCTTGCATTATACAATGTCATCGTACAAAGGCATTTGTCATATTTCATAACCATTCATCACCAAAAAACTTACGCGAATGAATAAGATAATTTTACTCTTGTTTGCGCTGGCTACATCATTTACAGTAATAGCGCAATCAATTATTACCGGTACCGTTGTAGACGAAACTAGCAGCCCGGTTCCTTATGCTTCAGTAACCATAAAAAATTCCAAAACAGGCACCCGGGCAGATGAAAACGGTAATTTTAAAATTACAGCTGCACCAGGCGCAACGCTTGTAGTATCTGCGGTAAATTTCGGTCTACAGGAGGTGCAGGTTACAGGCACTGAACCACTTACTGTACATCTTAA
>JAFBAF010000003.1 GCA_019247895.1 Parafilimonas sp.
GATTGATGGAAAAGTTGATTTAAAGGAAGACGCAATTAGCGCAACTGAAAACGCTGATGCAATTATTTTGGTAACTGAATGGCCTGAATTTCGTTTGCCTGATTGGGAAGTGATTTGTAAGCAAATGAAAAACACAGTAATATTTGATGGAAGAAATATTTACCATAAAGCCGATATGAAAAAACTGGGCTTTACATATTATGGTATTGGTATAGGAAAATAAATTTTTTGAGTGTTTATAAAAACGGCATTGCTCCTCACAATGCCGCTATTATAAACACTAAATAAAATTATTTTCCTATACCAATACCATAATATGTAAATCCTAATTTTTTCATGTCGGCTTTATGGTAAATATTTCTTCCATCAAATATTACTGTGCTTTTCATTTGCTTGCAAATTACTTCCCAATCGGGCAAACGAAACTCGGGCCATTCTGTTACAAGAATAATTGCATCAGCGTTTTCAGTTGCGCTAATTGCGTCTTCCTTTAAATCAACTTTTCCATCAATCAAATGTTTTGCTTCAGCCATAGCAACAGGATCGTATGCCTGGATCTTTGCGCCGGCTTCATGCAAAGCATCAATTAAAACAAGTGAAGGCGCTTCACGCATGTCATCTGTTTTTGGTTTGAATGAAAGACCCCAAATACAAAATGTTTTATTATTCAGATCACCGTTGTAATGCTTCTTTATCTTTTCAAAAATCACTTTCTTCTGATCATCATTCACATCATCAACGGCTTGTAATATGCGCATTTCATATTTATAATTTTGCGCCGTATGTATCAATGCTTTTACATCTTTAGGAAAACATGAACCGCCATAACCAATTCCGGGATAAATAAAACGATTACCAATGCGCGGATCAGACCCAATGCCATTGCGTACAGCATTCACATCTGCACCAACACGCTCACATAAGTTTGCAATGTCATTCATGAAAGAAATTTTTGTTGCGAGCATTGCATTAGCCGCATACTTCGTCATTTCTGCTGAAGGAATATCCATGAACAAAATCGGGTGGCCATTCAAAACAAAAGGATCATACAATTGGTGCAATAAATTTTTTGCCTTCTCACTTTCAATGCCAATTACAATTCTATCAGGTTTTAAAAAGTCATCAACGGCAGCACCTTCTTTTAAAAATTCAGGATTGGAAGCCACATCAAAATCAATGTTTGCAGATCTTTCTTTCAAGGATTCTTTAATACACTTTTTAACCTTTGACGCAGTACCAACCGGAACCGTACTTTTTGTTACAACAATCAGATACCCGTTCATGTACTTGCCAACCTGGCTCGCAACCTGCAAAACATATTTCAGATCTGCGCTTCCATCTTCACCGGGAGGAGTGCCAACAGCGATAAATGCAATTTGAGCACCAACAATGGCTTCTTCAAGATTAGTGCTGAAATGCAACCTTCCTTTTTTAAAATTGCGCTCAACAATATCATCAAGGCCGGGTTCATAAATTGGAAGAATACCGTTTTTAAGATTATTAATTTTCTCTTCATTCACATCAACACAAATAACATCCGTTCCAACTTCTGCAAGACATGCGCCGGTTACAAGTCCAACATAACCGGTTCCAACAACAACAATTTTCATTGGTATTTACTTTTTTTTAGTGTTTAATTTGACTGTTTGTTGATTTAAAAAATATAACTTATAACGTTGAATGATATAAAGCATTGTATTTAGCGGTGCAGGTTTGCATGCTAAAGTCTTTATTGTACAAGGTTTTACCGTTATTCTTCATTTTCTGGATCGTTGTTTCATCTGCATTTAAAAATAATTGAACAGCTTTTAATAAACTTTGCTTACTTATATCATCGCTCAAAAAACCAATATCTTTTGAAACCAAATTGATAACTCCGCCAACCGGTGTTGATATTGGAATAGCACCTGCTGATAATGCTTCCAGCAAACTGATTGGCATGCCTTCAAACACTGATGATAATATAAATGCATCTGCGCATAATAAATAATCACTCACATTTGTAACCTTGCCTAAAAAATGAACATTATTTGGCTTATTAGCAATAAGTTCATCATAGATTGATTTATCATCGGCTACATAATCACCCAAAATAATTGCAACTACATTTTCGTTGCTTAGTTCGCGCATTACTTCAAGCAACAGTTTTTGATTTTTTTGTTTCGTTATTCGTGCAACGTTTAATAAAATTTTTGTTGCATTATCTTTTTTAAGATCATTTATTTTTTCTTTTGTCTGATCAAATAATGCAGTTGGCTTCACATCATCAGAGCCATTATAGATAAGCGTTTTGATGAAAGAACCATATTCTTCAACAGCGCTTTTATGCACTTCATCAGAAATTGTTACAGCTTCAATTATATGGCGTTTGAAAAAATAATTAAACATTTTTCTTCCATGCGGCGGCGCATCTTGTTTTGCCAAATTATGCAGCGTATGCACTTTTTTAAAAGGATATTTTAGTTTAAAATAAGAATAGAAACAATAATAACCTGAATGCAAATGCGTGTGCACTACATCAGGTTTTATTTGTTTTAAGGTTTTGTATATTTTAAAAAACATTTTTACATCAATGCCGGGCTTTTTACCAAGTGAAATGAATTTCACTTTTTTATCAACCATTGAAAGCGGCAAATGTTTTTTTTCATCATAAGTGTACATTGAAATTAATGTAACCTCGTAACCGGGATATTTTGCAAGCTCATTGCACAATTGAATACAAAAAACCTGCGCTCCACCCCAACCTAATGCGGGAACCATTTGAACGATCTTATACATACTTGCAGTTGCTTAATCTTTTGGTATTATATCGTGGCCAAACCATTTTGAATAAAAATTTGTACCTAACAATTCATCAAGCCGGGCTGTATCGTGCAGGTAAAATTCTTTCAATTTAGCACGTACTTTTTTCATTGTTTCTTCACTTATTTCTGTTTCTGCTGCAGATGCTTTTTGTTTAGAAGTATTTAACTCAAACATCTTATTTTTTAAAAGTTTTCTTTTATTCACAGGCAACCATGGATTAATTAAGTGATCAACGATCCATTTTCTTGCACTGCTTTTCTTTAAAATTCCCTGTTGCAAAACCTTACTTTTTAATTCGCCTGTGATATTTTTTGCAGCCAGATTCGCTTTGAAAGATTCATCAATATTTAAAAAATGAAAAACGTTTTGCAGCAATTTATCCGGATCGTTTTTTAAATCGTCATACTCTAATATCAATAATTGTTCTCTTGAAAAAAGCTCCAAACATTGTTTCACCTGTTCATAAAAAAATCCATGTTCTATATACGTAAAATCATTATTGTCGCGGGTTATTTCAAAATTTTTTTTCGGTTGATAGATCAATGCTTTTTCGATATCATGTTGTTCACGCATCATCTTCTTAAAGTAAAAATAAGAGGAGACTGCTCTGGCAACCGGGTTGCGTAAAATAAGAATCAATTTTGCGTTGGGTTGTTTGTTTTTTATTTGTTGCAACAACGACGGATAAAAAATATAATTAACGGCTGAATGCAATACAACCGGTTCATTGTTGTAAGCCGGTGTTTCAAGCAATAATCTTTTATTCAATTGTTCAGGCTGCGGAAATTTTACAAACAGCGGAATATCTTTTAAAGAATTATAGCAATATATCTGCGGATGCTGGCTAAGCCAATCGTTTAAAGTAGTCGTTCCCGCTTTTTGGATGCCGATTAAAAAAGTATTTGGAAAAGGAGCTTGCTTTTGCACCTGTTTATCATTCATGAAAGCAGTAATTTAAAAAAACTAATTGCGCTCAACTACAAACCACGGGTTCAAAAGATTTTCTTTATTGTATTGAAGTTCTTTTCCCGTTTCATAATTATATACGTTGCAACCGGCAAACTTGGCTACTGCATGGC
Source organism: Parafilimonas sp. (assembly GCA_019247895.1). Lineage (GTDB taxonomy): Bacteria > Bacteroidota > Bacteroidia > Chitinophagales > Chitinophagaceae > Parafilimonas. The sequence continues at coordinate 3,885 of JAFBAF010000003.1, forward strand.
CGGCCGCTGTATCCCATTCCATTGTTGGGGCGAGACGAGGATAAACATTTGCTTTACCTTCTGCCACCAAACATAATTTAAGTGAACTTCCCGAGCTGATACAATTCACCTCACCATATTGCTTTCTTCTTTCCTCAATAAAATTTTCTGTTTCCGGCGTATTATGGCTGCGGCTTGCAACAACTGTATAAATTTCAGGCAATGATGCATCGGGCAATTTTGCTGCTGCACTTATATATTCATCAACAGATTTCTTATCTGCTTCATTAAATGTAAAAACAAAGCTGCCTTCGTTTTCTGAACCATAATATGTTTTACCTGTTACAGGCACATGTACAACGCCCGCCACTGGCGTTCCATTTTCAACTAAAGCAATATTAACGGTAAACTCGCCGTTGCGTTTAATGAATTCTTTTGTGCCATCAAGCGGATCGATCAACCAGAATTTTTTCCAGTCCTTTCTTTCATCAAAAGACATTTGCTTTCCTTCTTCACTCAATATATCAATGGAAAGCGGAGATAAAATTTCTTTTATTGTAAGATGGCTTCTTTTATCGGCTTCAGTTAACGGAGAATTATCAGTTTTAGTTTCAACTTCGAAATCATTTGCATACACTTCGAGAATTTTTTTACCGGCTTTTATTGCGGCGTCAATAGAAATTTTCAGCAGATCATTCATAAGTCAGTATCTTTTTTTGAATGGCGGCAAGATAATACACACCATCTTAATAACCTACTTCATCAAACATTAAAAAACAATTGCTATAAATTATTTAGTCAACGATGGATTTTAGCCTGCCAGCAAGTAATGTAGTGCCAAAACCTAACAAAGCAATTAAAGCAAACGACAAGCGTAAACTTGAAATTTGTGCAATAAAACCAATCACCGGCGGACCTAATAAAAATCCAAGAAAACTAATCGTTGAAACAGCGGCTAATGCAAATTCAGGAGACATTGTTTTTGATTTTCCTGCAAGTCCGTACACCATTGGCACAACACATGAAACGCCAACACCAACTAACAAGCAGCCAGTTACTGCCGCCTGTAAATACGGAAATGATATCATGATGGTTAACCCTGATGCAATTAAAATTCCGCTTGTTTGCAATATTTTTTGCACGCCAAATTTTGTGATCAGCCAGTCACCTAAAAATCTTCCGGTTGCCATTGTTGCCATAAAACTTACATAACCTATCGTAATAAATTTTTCAGGCGCATGTATTATAGTTTGAAAATAAACACCGCTCCAGTCTGCCATTGAGCCTTCACAGATCATACAACAAAATGCAATTAAGCCTAATAATAAAACAGATTTGTCAGGCTTTACAAAAAGTTTTTGTTTAGATGTGGATGCATTGGAAGCAGCAGGCAAAGTGTGTTTATACGAAGTGATAATTAAAATTGAAACAATAAAACCAATGATGCTAAAATGAATCAAAGGCGAAATATTATTCGATACAAAAAGATTACCGATAGATGCGCCGCAGAAACCTGCCAAACTCCAAAGCCCATGAAATGAAGCCATGATTGATCTGCCATACATTGACTCAATACCCACGGCTTGCGTGTTCATTGAAATATTGAGCAGGTTAGCCCACATTCCAAAAAATAATAACACAACAATTAATTGCCATGTTGTTGCGGCAAATGGTATCATGATTAATGTAAGCGGGAAAAAAATTGATGCAGCAATAAGCAACTGCCTGCTTCCAAATCTTGAAATAAGCCAGCCTGATAATGGTAAGCTTATTACTTGGCCAACTGGCAATGCAAACAAAACACCGCCTAATGCAGCTTCACTTAATTGTAATTTGTTTTTAATGTCGGGAATGCGGCTTGCCCAGCTTGAACCAACAATTCCTGAAATAAAAAAGAATATACTTACAGCAACTCTATAAACCCTGCTGTTTACGGAAACAGAAACATTCATACTTTAAGATTTGGTATACAGATTAGCTTGCTTTGGCTAACGGATAAGTAGCTGAAGAATTCAATTCGCTTTTTTTATCCGTTTGTTTTTTTTCCTGCGCATGAATTTTATAATCATTTTGCAATAAAGAAGAATGCAACACAAAATCTGCAGTTGTTCTGTTCACTGCAACAATAATGTTATACTCAACGGCAGCCTCAAGTATTGCTTTCAGATCTTTGCTTTCAAATAGCTCATTTGATTCGCCAAAAATGACGAGTGCATCAACTTTTCCATTTTCAATAAGATTACATAACTGGCGATGGCCGCCCATATTTGCAGGTTCCAACTCGGTAATAATTTTATTTAATGTTCCTTCCAAAATGTTTGCTGCAAACCCAAAAGCAAATATTGAATGTGGTATCAAAAATTCTTTATTAAAATAAGACCATTCTATCAAGTCGGTTTTTTTACTGTCCAACGCTATAATTGCTATGTTTTTAATTTTTTTCATTTTAGTAATTTATAAAAAAAGCATCAACCCAAGGCTGATGCAATCGCTTAATGTGTACTTTATACACATATATTATACCAAAATTATCTAAAGGTAACCTTTGTGTAAGTTTATATTTTGATGATGAATCACTTACATCAAAAATTGCTTATTAAAGTTTCAACGGAAAAATCTGCCAGGTTGACTAAAGCGCATCAGAAAATTATTAAAATGAAGAATTGAATCAATCCGAATTAATAAAATTTTTGTTTTTGAAATTTGATTCTTCTCTTCTGCTTTCTCACTTTTGAAAAATGCGTTGGTTTATTCTTACAGCGGCTTTTATGGTTTTAATGATTGCCTGCAAAAAGCCGCAGTCATTTGAATATCGCGGTATGCAAAATTTAAGAATTGATAGTGTTGGTTTAGTAAACAGCAAAATAAGTTTAGACCTTATGTATTTTAACCCAAACAATTTTGGTGTTGATCTTAGAAATGTAAACTGCGAGGTATATATCAACCATAACTATCTTGGAAATTATCATCTTGATACATTAATGCACATTGCCAAACGCAGCGAATTTATTTTACCATCTTCAATGCTGGTTGATATGAAAAATGTTTACAAGAATGCGCTTGGCACATTACTCTCAAAACAAGTTTTAGTAGAATTAAAAGGCTCGACAAGAGTTGGCAAAAGCGGAATTTTTATAACTGTTCCTTTTGATTATTCAGCGATGGAAACTTTCAGCATGTTTTAAATAATAAGTTTTTATGCTTTGATAGCAGCAACAGCCAGCAAAATCCACCCTGCAATAAAACATAAACCACCAATTGGTGTGATTGCGCCAAGCCAGTTCATTTGCTGGTTATTTATCATTTTAAAATAAGCAAGCAAATACAATGAGCCACAAAAAATAATTATGCCAACGATAAAACATTTACCGCTCCAATTAATAAGATTGCCGGGAATAAATTGAGACAGTATAGCAACTGCAAGCAAGGCAAATACATGATAGAATTGATATTTTACTGCGGTTTCAAATATGTCAAAAGCATCTGCATTCATTTTTGTTTTTAAACCATGTGCTCCAAATGCACCAAGCACTACAGATAATGCACCTAAAATTGCCGCCGTAATTAAATAAGTTTTATTCATGTTGAATTGAAATGATTTCTGCGAATTTCTTTTCACTTATAGTATCATTCAAATGATATTTTGCTTTCGAATAAAAAGGTTTGCGTTTATCACGCATGCCCGATAAAAAATTTATTAGTTGTTCGTCTTGAATATTTGCAATTAAAGGACGATGTGATTTTTCTTTTTGTAATCTTGAAGCAATTATTTCGATGGGTTCATCGATCCAAATGGTTATGCCGTTGGCATTCATCCATTCCATGTTGTCAAAAAAACATGGTGCGCCGCCGCCGGTTGAAAGAATAAAATTTTTTTTGCCAGCAAAATTTTTCAGCACTTCACTTTCACGTTTTCTAAAATAATCTTCACCTTTTTCAGTAAAAATTTCTGCAACAGCTTTGCCTTCTGCTTTTTCTATTTCATCATCTAAATGAAATGCAGGAATATTTAATGAGCTGCTTAATTTATCAGTCCAAAAACTTTTGCCGCTGCCCATGAGGCCGATAATAAAAATACGCATAGTTGAATTGGATGATTGGTTGATTGGGTTACTTCTCAACTATGCAACCTATCAACCATTGAACTCATTTAAACGCATTCAATCCTGTCACATCCATTCCCGTTATCAATAAATGCACATCGTGCGTTCCTTCATAGGTAAGAACACTTTCTATATTCATCATGTGGCGCATAATGCTGTATTCGCCCGTAATTCCCATTCCGCCAAGCATGCCTCTTGCATCTCTTGCAATATTGGCAGCAATTTCACAACTGTTGCGTTTTGCCATACTCACTTGTGTGGGCGTTGCCCTGCCTTCATTCATTAAAACACCAAGGCGCCAAACAAGCAGTTGAGCTTTAGTAATTTCTGTTATCATTTCAGCCAGTTTTTTTTGCTGCAACTGGAAAGCACCAATTGGTTTATCGAATTGTATGCGCTCTTTACTGTAACGAAGCGCAGTATCATAACAATCCATGGCTGCACCTAATGCGCCCCATGAAATTCCGTAGCGGGCTTTGGTTAAACAACCTAAAGGGCCTTTTAAACCTTTTACATTAGGAAAAATATTTTCTTTCGGCACACGCACATCATGAAAAACCAATTCACCTGTTGCGCTGGCACGCAAGCTCCACTTGCCATGTGTAGCTGGTGTTGTAAAACCTTCCATGCCGCGTTCAACTATCAATCCATAGATTTCTCCCTTTTCATCTTTAGCCCAAACAACTGCAACCTGTGCAAACGGCGCATTACTGATCCACATTTTTGCGCCATTTAAAATAACATGATCGCCATTATCTTTAAAATTTGTAATCATTCCTGCGGGGTTACTTCCAAAATCAGGTTCAGTTAAACCAAAACATCCAAGCCATTCGCCGCTTGCTAATCTTGGTAAATATTTTTTACGCTGCTCTTCACTGCCATAAGCATAAATCGGGTACATCACCAAACTGCCCTGTACACTCGCAGTGGAGCGAATGCCGCTATCACCGCGTTCTAATTCCTGCATCATTAATCCATAACTAATATAATCCAGGCCACCGCCGCCATATTCATGAGGAATAGTTGGACCAAAACAACCTAACTCGCCTAACTGCTTAACAATAAATTCAGGAAATGCTGCACGTTGAGCATAATCCTCTATGATCGGAGAGATTTCTTTTTTTACATAACTGCGCACTGTTTCACGAACCAGTTTTTGTTCATCTGTCAACAGTTCATCCACTAAATAATAGTCTGGTGACTGGAACACATCTGTTCTGGAAGCCATCGTATTTTTTTAAAATTAAAAATTAAAAAGCGCGGCAAAGGTAAACAGTTGTTAGTATTGGCAAAATTATTCAGAATACTTCGCGCATATTTCAGTTAAATGTTCAACAGTCATTGGTTTTACGATATAGCCATTGGCTTTAAAAACGTAAGCCTGCTCAAAATCTTCCCTTGATAAACTGGAGGATAATACATACACCGGGATATCTGTATTATTTGCTTCCGCCCAATCTCTAAACCATTCTAAAAACTCCCAGCCATTCATTACGGTCATGTGCAGATCAACAAATATTATATCTGGTAAAGCAGATGCATTACTCAGTAGATATTCTTTTGCTTGCAAGCCATCGCGCTTTGAAACAAATTCTTCAAAAAAGTTCATCAATTTCATCATGCGTTCGCAAATATTGGTGGTGATAAAATCATCATCAATAAAAAGAACTTTGGTAAATGCCGGCATATTATCTTTAATTAATTCTAAAGTTATTTTTCTTCGATTGTTACTAAATCGTTGATGTCAATATTAATCGGTAAAACACCAATTTGGACAACAGCTCTTTTACCTCTTATTTCCTTTACTTCGCCAACCTGGTAATTTTTTTTCATTTTTACTTTTGAACCAACAGTAACAGGCGATTGTACTTCGCGATACTTAGCTTCTAACTTTTTTTCAATCTTATTTTTTACCTGTTTTTCTTTTCTTTTAAAAAGCATTTCATCCACTTGTCGTATCACCTCATTCTTATTTTCTGTTTTACGCCATTCCAGTACAATTTGCCTTAGTTTGCGTTCCATATCTTTAAGGTACGCAATTCTTTCTTCTGTTATTTTATTTTGATGCTTAAGAAGTTCAATTTGCTGGTTATGCTTTTCTTTACTTAGTTGTATCGAAAGTTGCTTTTTCAATTGTTCATTTTCGGTGAGCAATTTTTTGAGTTCCAGTTTTTCTTTCTGCAGAACCTGCAGATCCTGCTCTGTGCGGTTTAATAATTTATCAAGGCGGAAATGATTTTCATCAACCAATTTCTTTGCCTGGTTTATCAGGTGTTTCGGTAAGCCAATTCTCTCTGCAATAGCAAATGTATAAGAACTTCCGGGTTTGCCAACAGTTAATTTATATAAAGGCCGCAAATTTTTCTCGTCAAACATCATCGAGCCATTTAGAATTCCCGGGGTATGATTTGCAAATATTTTCAAGTTAAGATAGTGTGTAGTAATTACGCCAAAAGCATGTTTGCAGTTTAGTTCGTTTAAAATAATTTCTGCAAACGCGCCGCCAAGGTTAGGATCAGTTCCACTGCCTAATTCATCAATAAAAAAAAGTGTTTTACCGCTTACATTTTCAATAAAATATTTCATGTGCAGTAAGTGTGAAGAATATGTACTTAGATCAAACTCTATGCTTTGTGTATCGCCAATATGAATAAATAGCTGTTTAAAAATACCCATTTCAGAATCTGCGCTTACTGGCACAAGCAAACCACTTTGCATCATTAATTGATTAAGCCCGATGGTTTTCATTGAAACTGTTTTACCACCGGCATTGGGGCCGCTTATTACAAGTATGTGGTTTTTTTCATCCAGTTTTAAAGTAACGGGAATTGTGGTGCGATCACTGTTTTTATTATGCAGGAATAAAAGCGGGTGATAGGCATTTTTCAGATCAACAATTGCCCTGTCGCTGATGTTTGGGTAATTGCCATTTATTTCGATTGCCAGTTTTGCCTTTGCCTGTATGAAATCAAATTCGCCGGCTATCTGTAACCATTCGCGCAACAAATTATTGTATACAGAAAGTTTTGATGTAAGCAATTTTAAAATTCTGAGAATTTCTTTTCGTTCTTCATTCTCCAGCGAAAAAACTTCATTGTTTAATTCAATTGTTTCTTCAGGTTCGATAAAAGCCGTTTTGCGGCTGTCACTTTCGCCGTGCAAAATTCCCTTTACCTGTCTTTTGTATTCTGAAAAAACGGCAACCACTCTCCTGCCGTTGCTGAAACCTTCTTCAATTTCTGCGCTGTACCCGGCTTTATTTAAACGTGCAACTTCTCTTTCAAATACGCGGCGTAATTCATTGCGTTTGCGGTAAAGATTTTGACGAATTTTTTGAAGCGCTTCGCTGGCATTATCTTTTATATTTCCACTATCATCAAATATTTCATCTATTAGGTGAAGTATTGCTTTTTCGAAATAAGAATTTTCCAACACTTTATATAATGCATGATAAGCTGAGCGGCGTTCGGTATCAAACCATCTGAAAACTTTTTCTGTGTTTACGGTAAGGCGGCGAATGTGCATAAAATCTTCAGCCTGTAACACGCTACCTTCAATGCTTAATAACTTTAAGGCTCTTGCTAAATTCAATGTAAAATCACTTGGCAAAACCTGGTTTTGTTCAAGAATCAATTTGCACTCAAATGTTTGTTGCAGTTGCAGTGTAATAAACTCTTTTTTGGTATGAACACGCAAATGCGAAACTTTCTCTTTAGCATATTCGGTATTACAATAAGCGGAAAGATGATTTTTAATTTTTGAAAACTCAAGCTGTTGCTCTGCAGATTCGGGATATAACTTCATTACTACATTAAAAGCACAAAACTAAACAATGTAAACTTTGCTTTATAACAGGTTCTTAAATTTAAGATTTTGCTGTTGTGCCTGCTTTAATTTTTACCTCATGCTCTACATTTTCTTTTGCCTGGACGGTTTGCTTGCCGGTTTCTACTTCCACCTGTTTCATTGTTACTGCATATTCGTTGGGATGTATTGCGGAGCCATACTTTATAGCATAAGCCTTTGTAAACTCAGCACCAAAATATAAAATGATGGCAGAATAATAAACCCATAACAATAATATAACAAGTGAACCCGCAGCGCCATAGGTAGTTCCCACATTTGATTTGCCGATATAGAATGAGATTCCAAACTTGCCGAGCATAAATAAAAGGGAGGTTGCAAATGCACCTGCAATAACATCTTTCCATTTTATTTTTGCATCTGGTAATACTTTAAAAATTACAGCGAAAATTAATGTAGTTACGCCTAATGTAAGCATCAGGTCGATTATATAAACTATAATTACAGCAACATCCGGATAATGTGCTTTAAAGCTGTTCATCAACGCTTCTATAATTGCAGAAACACCTAATGATACAAGTAGCAAAAAGCCCAAACTTCCAATAATAGAGAATGAAAGAAACCTGTTCCGAAGCATTTTAAGCCAGCCCTTTTTAGGCTTTGGTTTTATACCCCAAATGCGGTTAATGGAGTCTTGTATATCTCCAAAAACAGTGGTGGCGCCAAGCAGTAAAGTAATTACACCAATAATCGCTGCCAAATGGCCTTTGCCGCCAATTGCAGCATTCTTAATTATTTGTTGTAGTTGAAGCGCAGTGTCGTGGCCCACAAAACTATCTAACTGGGCATACACTTTTCCTTCCACAGCTTCACGGCCTAAAAAAATACTGCATAAAGAAATGATCACCACAAGTAATGGCCCCATTGAAAAAACAGTGTAATAAGCAAGGCTTCCCCCAAGCTTGGTTACATTATCGTTGCTAAAGCCTGTAAAAGCATCTTTCATTACGCCGAACAGTCCTTTAAATGATAATTTGTTTTTAGATGATGCTCCGTTTCTTTCCATAATGTGATTTATGCAAAAACCCCGCCGATGGCGGCGGGGCACTTTTAATATTTATTAAAACAGATTATGATAACACGCTTTCTGTTTTTTCTTCCACTGCATATAAAGTGTCATTCATTGTGTCGTATGCATCTTCTGCTGCAGTGCTTAACTTATTTCTCTTTCTTTTATAAATGTAAGCGGCTATACCTGCAGCCAAAGCTATAACAGCACCTGTAATTATTCTCTTATTCATGATTACTGGTTTTTGGTTAAGTATTGATAATTCTATGCTTCTTCCTCTTCACCTTCGGTATATGCCTGCTGATTAACAGTTTCAGAAATTTCTGTTAGTTTCTTATCAGTTTCTCCCTCTTCCTGTTCAGTTGCTTCCAGCAGGTTTGCAATTTCTTCTTCGCCCATCATTCTTGCATGTGCCTTTAAAGAGCCGTATGCAGCAATTTCGTAGTGTTCAATTTTTTGTGCTGAGATAATTAACGCCGCGTCTCTTGCATAACCTTTTTCATATTCTTCAATAGCTTCTTTACCTTCTTCTACCAAACCTTCCATAGCGGGGCATTTTTTACCTTGGGCTCTTTTACCGAGTTGTTCGAATATTTGATCTAACCTTTCAATTTGTCCCTGGGTTTGTTCTGTATGTTCTTCAAATGCAGCACTTAAATTTTCATCGTAGGCTGCTTTACTCATTCTGGGCAATGCTTTTACAAGATGTTTTTCGGCCCAGTAAATATCTTTTAATGTATCCTCAAAAATTTTAGATAGATTTTCTTTTTGACCAGAACCGTTGGAAGCACTTTTAGAACTGCTTCTATTTGAAGCCGCCTTACTTGTTTGGGAAGATCTTGAGCCTGATTTAGCTCCTGTGGTTGAACTTTTCATATAAGTTATTTTTTTAGAACCGTAAATCCAATTTCATACCAATTCAATTTTTATTTCTTTTTCCCCATTTATTTTCCATGTCTTTATAATTTTCTTTTGATACGGTTGTTTTGTTTTTACTGTGTGATGTTCCCTTTTTTTTCTTTGCATTAATATTATTTACAAGAGAATTTTTTACGCCGAGTTTGTTTTTACCCGTTTTTTTTGAAGACTTCTTTGGAGATTTTTTAGCTGATTTCTTAATTGATTTTCCAACAGCTTTTTTTGCCCTTTTTTGTGTTGCCATAAAGATTTTAGTTTAACTTTTCAACATTATTAAATGCCTTAAATATGGGTTAAACAATTTTTTATAAAGATTGTTTAACCCATATGCAACAAGCAATTAACATTATGTGGTTTCGCCGCGATTTGCGGCTTGATGATAATGCTGCTTTATACTATGCTTTAAAAGATGAAAACCCGGTTATCCCAATTTTCATTTTTGATAAAAATATTTTAGATGACCTGGAAGATAAAAAAGACAGGCGTGTTGAATTTATTCATAACGCCTTAACTGAAATACAGAGTGAACTAAAACAATATAAAAGTTCCCTGCAGGTTTTTTACGATACACCACGTAATGTCTTTATTGATCTGCTTAAAAACTATTCTATACAAAAAGTTTTTGCCAACGAAGATTACGAACAATATGCACTTGATCGCGATAATGAAATAAGTGCTTTACTACAAAAAAATAATGCACAATTAAAATTGTATAAAGACCAGGTCATTTTTTCTAAGGATGAAATAATAAAGGACAATGGTGAACCTTACACAATATTTACACCTTATAGTAAAAAATGGCTTTCCACACTAAATACTTTTTACCTTAAACCCTATCCAACAAAAAAGTATTTTGAGAACTTTTATAAAGATGAATCACAAAAAATTCCATCTCTTGATAGCATGGGATTCAAAAAATTAAACAAACCATTTCCTTCCAAAAAAATTAATGAGGATTTAATAAAAAACTATAAACAAACTAGAGATATTCCCGGCATATATGGCACGAGCCGCATGAGTGTGCATTTGCGTTTCGGAACTGTAAGTATTCGTACGCTTGCATCGAAAGCAAAAGAACTAAGCGGCACATATTTAAACGAGTTAATATGGCGGGATTTTTATCACATGATACTTTGGCATTTCCCGCATGTGCGAAAAGAAAAAGCTTTTCGTAAAGAAATGGATAATATCGAATGGCGCAATAATGAAACAGAATTTAAAGCATGGTGTGAAGGGAAAACAGGTTACCCGATTGTTGATGCAGGCATGCGGCAATTAAATGAAACTGGTTTTATGCATAACCGTGTACGCATGATAACTGCTTCATTTCTTGCAAAACATTTATTAATCGATTGGCGTTGGGGAGAAACATATTTCGCAAAAAAATTGTTGGATTATGATTATGCACCAAACAATGGGGGCTGGCAATGGGCGGCAAGCACCGGTTGCGATGCAATGCCGTATTTTAGAATTTTTAATCCAACAACGCAGGCGCAAAAATTTGATAAAGATTTGAAGTATATCCGCAAATGGATTCCCGAGTTGGATTCATTTGATTATCCGCAGCCGATTGTTGAGCATGAATTTGCAAGAAAACGTGCTTTAGAAATTTATACAAAAGCTGCAAAAAGTAAAAAATAATATGAAGAATCGTGCGAACGTCATTTCGACTATAAAAGAATTGCAAAGCAATCATTAAGATAATTGAAAAATAATAATGAACGAAACAAATCTCTAAAATTTTTGAGCTTTAAATTAAGCAGATGTCTCACTAATCGTTCGACATGACGGTAAAACTTTTTGATTTAATCAAACGATAACTGCATTACCCGGGTGAATGCTGGCATATATTTCTAATAATTTATCGACGGCTTTCCTTCCATCATTACCTAACACAACAGAAAAATTATTTACATACAAATCAATATGCTGGCGCATAACATTTTCACTCATTTCCTGTGCATGTGATTTTACATAATTACTTAACTGTTCGTAATTATTTTCAAAAGAATATTCAACACTTTGTTTGATCAGTTTATCAATGTCAGCAATTATTTTTCTGTTTAAATTTTTCCTTGTAATAATTCCTCCAAGAGGGATTGGTAATTGTGTTTTCATTTCCCAATAATCACCCAAATCAATTAGTTTCTGCAAGCCTTTTTCCTTGTAAGTAAACCTGTTTTCATGAATAATAACACCTGCATCAACATCGCCGCTTAAAACTGCGTCTTCAATTTCATTAAACACTTTAAATATTTTATTTTTTGCATTGGGAAATGCTAACGAAAAAAGCATATGCGCTGTAGTATTTTCTCCGGGAATAGCAATTGTTTTATCATCAATCGCATCAATATCAATTTTAGTTCTTGCGATCAATAAAGGCCCTACACCTTTTCCTAATGCACCACCGCTTTCAAGCAAAGTATAATTATTCATCACTAACGGCAACACGCCATAACTGATCTTAGTTATATCTAATTTGCCCCTCATTGCCCATTCATTCAGTGTTTGCACATCTTCCAGCATAACATCAAACACGTATTCATCAGTATTAATTTTTTTATTTACCAATGCGTCAAAAATGAATGTATCATTCGGGCAAGGTGAAAAGCCAAGTGATAATTTCATAAAGCCTCCTAAGCCATTTTATACAACTTATCAATATATTTTAAAAGTGTTGCGTTGAGATTCATTAACGCTTCTTTCATCATCCATTTACTCTTGTCTCTTTCACCAACATAATTACTAATTGTGCGCAGTTGCAAAAAACTTGTGTTTGTATTCCTGCATACATAATGCAGCGCCGCACCTTCCATTGATTCCGTTACAGGTTCATATTTTTTTTCTAATTGTTTAATGCGTTCTTTTCTCGTAGAAATCTCATTTACTGTTATACCTGTAACTGCTTTTAATTTTAAAAGGTTCAGTTTATCAATATGCGGGTTCGGCAACATTTTTTTTTCAAACGGCGGGTAATTTGCACGCTCCAATTTCAAATTAAAAAGGTCGTGCCATTTCCCATTTTCTTCAACACCGCTGTTGCCATCAATTTCTTTATTTATAACTACTGCTTTTCCTAATTCAACTGAATCATCAAAACAGCCGGCTATTCCAACTTGTAATACCAGATCAGGTTTTTCTTCCATCACCAGTTTTGTAAGCGAAAAGGTAGAAGCCAGCATTCCAACACCCGATTGATGAAAATTGATTTTGAAGCGCTTGCTTTTCTCAGTGTAGAATTTGTCAATATTTGCAAAACAAGGCATCCATTCGCCAACCGTTGCTGCAGTAATAAAAACACGCATAGCGAACAAATGTCGCAATAAATTAATTTCGTTTTTTAATAAATATTGGGTGATGAGTTTTGGTATTTCAATTTAACACAGTTGCGCCGCAACACTTATACTTATGTTTTTTAGCAACTGCAGTTTCACATTTTTTACAGCATTTGTTTATTGTAACTTTGCGCCAATTTATAATGGCAATGGTTTATTTAACACGGCTGGAACATTTTAACGCAGCACATAAATTGTATAATCCAAACTGGAATAAAGCAAAAAATGAATCTGTTTTTGGTGATTGCGCCAACGAAAACTGGCATGGCCATAACTTTGATTTGTATGTAACAGTAAAAGGAAATCCTGATGAAGATTCAGGTTTTGTGATGGACGCAAAACGTTTAAGCCGTATTATTAAAGAACATGTAATTGAAAAACTGGATCATAAAAACTTAAATCTTGATGTAGATTTTTTATCAGGTAAAGTATGCAGCACAGAAAACCTGATAGTTGAAATTTGGAAACAATTGCAAGCGCATTTGCCGCAGCAAGTAATATTACACAGCTTGAAATTATATGAAACACCAAGAATTTATGTAGAATATTTTGGAGAATAAAAAATGAACAAAGTATCTGTATACCGCAAAGAACATTTTAATGCAGCGCATCGTTTGCATAATCCAGCGTTTGATGATGCAACAAATGAAAAAGTATTTGGCAAATGCAATAACCCGCATTTTCACGGGCACAATTATGAATTGATTGTAAAAGTTACCGGCGAGCCCGATGCACAAACAGGTTATGTAATTGACCTAAAATATTTAAGTGACTTAATAAAAGAAAATGTACTTAAACGTTTCGATCACAAAAATCTTAATCTTGATGTTGGCGAGTTCAAACAACTAAATCCAACCGCAGAAAATATTTCAATTATTATTTATCAAATTCTACGACCGCTGATAAGCAAACAATTCGATCTTCAGATACGTTTATACGAAACTGAAAGAAACTTTGTGGAATTTCCTGCTTAAAAAAAAATAAAATGTCATACGAAAGAAAAGAAACATATAACGAAGAAGACATAAATAAACTTAAAGAAAACTATAAAAGTATAATTGAAACATTAGGCGAAGATCCGCAACGCGAAGGTTTGATAAAAACACCTGAACGTATTGCAAAAGCAATGCTCTTTAATGTACAAGGTTATAAACAGGACGCTGTTGCTATTTTAAATTCTGCAAAATTTCATGAAGATATTAGTGAAATGATAATTGTGAAGGATATTGAATTATACAGCATGTGCGAGCATCACATGTTGCCTTTTTTTGGCAAAGCCCACATTGCATATATTCCAAACGGATATATAACAGGCTTGAGCAAATTAGCAAGGGTTGTTGATGTTTTTTCTCACAGGTTGCAGGTACAGGAAAGATTGACAACCCAAATACTTGGCGCGATAAAAGAAGCCTTGAATCCACTTGGTGTTGCTGTTGTAATCGAAGCAAAACATTTATGCATGATGATGCGTGGCGTACAAAAACAAAACTCTGTAACAACAACATCAGCATTTGATGGTGAGTTTATGAAAAATCCAACCCGCAGCGAATTTCTAAAACTTATTAGCACAAAGCTGGATTAAGATTCGCTTTTGATATAAGTGTAATTGTGAATTTTATTTACTTCAACAATTGTTGTGGTATCATCTTCACTTTCAAAATACATTCTTTCAAATTTTGCATTAAACACAATTTCGTTGAAACGATACGATGTTCTTTGCAAAACCGTATTCGAAAAAATATCGTCAAAACCTCTTACCAAAACATAGACTTCAGCATCGGTTGCACGAAGATCTTCCAACGAAAATCCATACAACGGGCTGTCTTCATTAATTGGATGAACAACGGTCCAGTTCATCGGCAAGCTATCAATCCTGCTTCGTTCAAGCGGTAATTGATAAAATTTAAATTGCTTGCTTTCATCATTCTCAGTTAACCCAAAAGTTACAGTCACATCAACATTCGTAAGGTTATGATTTTCTTTATAAGAAACAAACCGGAACATCAATCCTGTAATATCCTGGTAAGGAGCGATCAATGCATGTTTGCTGAAACGCAGGTATGCCCGCGGACGCGAAAATCTTCCATATAAAATACCTGTAATTAAAGCAAAGGAAGAAAGGCCGGTTAATGCTTCAATTGAAGCAAGCGCTCCGGCTATATACCCGTCAGGATTTATTCTGCCATAACCAACAGTTGTAAATGTTTGCACACTGAAAAAGAAGAGTTCAAAAAAATAATGCAGTGAATTTCCAGGCAAAACACCGGTGAATTCAGTTTTATCCAGCAACACATATACGGTTGTAAAAATGAGATTTATTGTAATGAAAAAAATAACCAGTGACAAAGCAAAATTTAATACCGGCATAGTAAGCATCTTGTAAAAAAAACTGATGCGCTCATAAAAAGGCGAGCCGCGCTTTTTCACATTGTAGCTACCATCTTTATTAATAAATCTTCCTCCCTGTGTATCGGCGCTAACACCAAAACCTGTATCAGCATTGCTTTTTAGGGTGGAAGATATTTTTCTATGTGTTGACATCAGTGCAATTTATATCAATTAAAAATTATGGTAATTAAGTTGATAAAAGAATGCAACCTGAAGAAAAAATCTTAAGCTGTAACTATTACGGGCTGCTGAACAGATTTAATTTTTTGCTCGAGAAAAAATATACTGATTGATGAGCAGAAACAAACAGCGGCAAGAATCCACCATAAAGTATTAAATCCAAAATTTGCAGCGATGCGGCTGCCGGAAAGTGGCGCCGCAATTTGTGCAAGGCTCCATGCCATTGCATATAAAGC
>JAFBAF010000017.1 GCA_019247895.1 Parafilimonas sp.
TGATCGGAACATTTTCGCAATATCCCTTACGCCTGGCGTGGGCAATCACTATTCATAAAAGCCAGGGATTAACGTTTGAAAAAGCTGTGATTGATGCAGGGCAGGCGTTTGCGCCCGGACAGGTATATGTTGCGTTAAGCCGCTGCACAACTTTAAATGGAATTGTGTTAAAGAGCCAAATCAACAATTCAGGTTTGCATATTGATAAACGCATCGTAGAATTTTCTGAAAGAAATGCTAATGAAGAAAATCTAAAACAAGAATTACATCAATCTAAAAAACAATACCAGCAAACAATTCTTTTGGTGTTGTTCGACTTTGCTATGGTTATTAAACAATTTGAAGAATTACATAAAACAGTAAAAGATCACTTGGCTGCTTTTAATGCTGATTTGATGTCATGGTTAAATGAATTTGAAAATAAATTAAACGCTTTACAAATAACCGCTGTAAAATTTCAATTACAACTGCAAAAGTTTTGTGCTGCCGATTTTTTGCCAGAAGAAAATAATGCGTTGCAACAACGGCTTATCGCTGCTTCAAATTATTTCATACAACAAACAAATGAGATAACTGCTTTCATTAAGCAATCGCCGGCATCAACTGATAGCAAGCAGCATGCAAAAGCATATAATGATGTATTAAAAGAAGTTTTCATTTTGCTCGAAGAAAAAAAACATTTACTGCATTGTTGTTTGCAGAATTTTTCGGTGAACAATTATTATCAGCAAAAGAAGAACTTTATCACACCTGCATTCAATATAAACGCTTATGCAACAGCATCGGAAATAAAAACAGAAAGCCCTCATCCTGTTTTACATAAACAGTTAAGAGAGTTACGCAATAAAATTTGTGAGCAAAAAAAACTACCTGTATTTTATGTTGCTAATAGTGCAAGCATTGATGAAATGGCTCAATATCTTCCGCAAAACTTAGATGAAATAGTGAAAATACAAGGCTTTGGGCAGGCTAAAGCAAAACAATACGGGCATGCTTTTTTGAAAATAATAAGTGATTATTGTGCAGAACATGATCTTTCATCAACCATTCACATAAAGCAACCAAAAAAAGAACTTAGAGAGAAAGCAATTAAAGAAGAAAAAGACGATAGCAAATCCATCAGTTATAAATTACATAAAGAAGGCAATTCAATTGAAGAGATTGCAAGCATACGTAATCTCGCTGTTTCAACTATTGAAAGTCATTTGACATTCTATATTCGACGCGGCATAATTTCCGTGAATGAGTTAGTAAGAACAGAAAAACTTATTCTGATTGAACCGCACATTGCTGATACTAAAGAAACATCAATCACACCTATCAAACAAAAATTGGGTGATGCCGTAAGTTTTGGTGAAATACGCATGGTAATTGCATCAAAAGAATGGGAACAAATAAACCAGCATAAATCTTAATTCACGTTAAGTGTACACTCTTGTAAATAACTAGTGCATAAGAAGCCTGCATACTGAATAATTTATTCCTAATATCGCGCAACAAATTATTAACGTAGCAAAATCTCGTGCATGAATATTTTAACTATTGATATTGGCGGATCGCATATAAAAGCTACAATTCTTAATCAGCAAGGTGAGCCTGTTTCTGATTATGCAAGAATGCCAACGCCTCAACCTTCTACACCAAATAGTGTAATTGATCTTATAAAAGAACTCGTAAAACCTTTTACAGATTACGATAAAATATCAGTGGGTTTTCCGGGCTTTGTAAAAAATGGTGTTGTAAAAACAGCGCCAAACCTTGGTTCTGAAAGCTGGAAAGATTACCCGTTGCAAACAAATCTTGGCGCATTATTAGGCAGGCCAACAAAAGTTGTGAACGATGCAGACTTGCAAGGCATCGGCATGGTGAGCGGGAAAGGTTTGGAAATGATGATAACACTCGGCACAGGCTTTGGGACCGCTTTATTGCTTGATGGAAAATTATTGCCGCATTTTGAAATTGCACATCATCCTTTTAAAACTGACAAAGATTATGATGAATATATTGGTGAAGCTGCTTTTAAAAGAAAAGGCAAGGAACATTGGAATTACCGCATGGGAAAAGTATTCGCTGTTTTAAAAACCGTTTTTAACTACGATCGTTTATACATTAGTGGCGGAAATGCAAAAAACTTAACAATGCCACTTGATGATAACATGATCATTGTAAATAACCGCGAAGGTATCAAGGGCGGCGCAAGATTATGGACGAATGAAAATAATTAATGGTGTCATATCGAAACACAACTTTCTTTAATCCGTAAATTCTTCAGTTTTCTCATGCTTGTTTTTTATGAGCGAAGCGCATGTTTCAATTAGGCTTGCGATCTTTTTAAAGCTTATAGGTTTTGCCAGATAATCATTCATGCCCGCTGCTATGCATTCTTCTTTATCGCCCTGCATGGCATTAGCAGTTATGGCTGCAATTATTGGTTGATGCCCTTTACGCTTACGGATGATTCTTGTTACTTCCCTTCCATCTATTTCAGGCATTTGCACATCCATAAAAATGAGGTCGTAATGTTTTTCTTCAGTCATTTGCAGAACCTCTTTTCCGTTTTCAGCAATATCAGGATAATAACCAAGCTTATTCAAAATTCTTATTTCAACATCCTGGTTTGTACGGTCATCTTCTGCCAATAAAATACTTATACGATAACGGTTTGTTTGCTCCTGCAATTCTTGCTGAAGCGGAACATACTTTGTTTCAACTGCAGTTTTATTTTGCTTTAACTGGTTAAGAATATGCGTTTGCAAAGCCTGTTGTCTTACAGGTTTTGTAAGAATGGATGCAAATAAGCCCGGGTATTCCCTATGCGATTCATCGCCCAAAGAACTTAAAAGAATTATCGGAATATAAGGATACAATTCGCGTATTTTTCTTGCCAGCTGAATGCCATCCATTTCAGGCATGTGCATATCTGTGATAATTAAATCGAAGCCTGAACTTTCCAATAAAGCATACAATGCTTCTTTACCCGATCTTGCCGGCACAGGAATTTGTTCCCATTGCTCCAACTGCGTTTTTATAATAGTTAAATTGGTTGCATTATCATCAATCACTAAAATTCTTTTATTTATTATGCCGTTAAAATTATTCAGCACATAATTGCGTGACGATTGATCGCTTACACCCGTTTTTATAGTAAATGTAAAAGTGGTTCCGGTTCCAGCCTGGCTTTCTACTCTAATTTGCCCACCCATCATCTTTACCAATTTCTCGCAGATAACAAGACCTAAACCGGTGCCTCCGTATTTACGCGTTGTAGAAGAGTCGACTTGTGAGAATGATTTAAATAACCTGTCCAGTTTATCAGCCGGAATTCCAATGCCTGTATCTTTTACCGCGAATTCCAATTCAACAGAACCATCTTCAAAAACCCGGGATTGTTTTACGCTCACAAATATTTCCCCGTCTTGTGTAAACTTTGTTGCATTGCCTACAAGGTTCATCAAGATTTGCCTTAAGCGCAAGCTATCGCCGACAACCTGCTGTGGTGCTTTAGCATCAATTTGATACATCAGGTCAAGACCTGCATGAACTGCTTTAGCTGAAAACACATCAAGCACTTCTTCAATGCAGGTGCGCAGATCAAAATCAGCCGCCTCCAATTCCATATTGCCCGATTCAATTTTAGAGAAATCGAGAATATCGTTAATGGTTTTTAATAAACTTTCTCCGCAGTTGCGAATAGTTTCGGTAAAACCGCGCTGTTCAGCATCTAAATCGGTAAGTTCAAGCAGATCTGCCATGCCAATTACACCGTTCATCGGTGTGCGAATTTCATGGCTCATCGTTGCAAGAAAAGTGCTTTTTGCTTTGTTTGCCTGTTCGGCTTCGGCTCTTGCTTTTTCTGCATCTTGTGTTGCTTTTTCTGCATGAAGCCTTGCCTTGTGCTCTTCTTCCATTGAATGTGCAAGCTCCTGCGTACGAATATTTACCTGCTTTTCCAGTGCTAATTTTTGTCTTTCCACAGCACCTATGCGGTATCTGTAAAAACCAATAATTCCACCCGCAATCATTAACAGGCTGAGCATTTTAAACCACCACGTAAGCCAGAAAGGTGGTTTCACAATTAATTGTATTGAAACGATATGTGATGACCATTCACCATTATTGTTTAAACTTTTCACTTGAAAAGTGTATTCCCCGGGATCGAGATTCGTATAAGTAGCAGTATGATTTGTGCCTGAGTAATTCCAGTTTTTATCAAAGCCTTCAAGTTTATATGCGTATTGTCTTTTTTCTAAAGAAGTATAATTTAAAGAAGCAAAATCAAAAGAAATTACAGAACTTTTATAAGGTATGGTGATGTTTTTTGTTAAGGTGATATCTTGTTTTAATGGCGATCGGTCGTTATCGTTTTTTGCAACCGGAACTGATTTATTAAAGATGCGAAAATCAGTTATTACTAATGGCGGATCGAAAGATGAAATTTTTATTTTAGCAGGATAAAATTCATTGAGACCATTAATGCCTCCAAAATACATTGCACCAGTTCGGGTTTTGCAGGCTGCCTGCCTGAATTCGTTTGCCTGCAAGCCATCTTCAATTCCAAAATTTTGAAATGTTTTGTTTTTAATATTAAATTTTGAAACGCCCTTGTTAGTGCTTATCCATAAGTTACCGAGATCATCTTCTAAAATTGCCGCTACTTTTTTATGCGGCAGTCCATCGCTTACATTATAGTTTGTAAAACGATTCGTTTTTGAATTATAACTGCTTAAGCCATTATATGTGCCTATCCACATAGTTCCGTATTCATCCTGGTGAAAACACGTAACATAATCATCGGCTATGCTGTTCTTATCATCATCATGTTTAAAGAATATAATTGTATTTGTTCTTTTATCAAGCCTGTTTATTCCGCCGGCATCAGTTCCTATCCAGATAAATCCTTCATTGTCTTCTCCAATACATATAATGTTATTGCCGCTCAATCCATTTGCTTCTGCAGAATAATGAATAAAGCAATCTTTTTCCCTGTCATAAAAGTTCAAGCCATTGTCCGTTCCTATCCAGATATTTTTTTCCCTGTCTTCAAATATTGCCGATATATTATTGCCTGATATGCTGTAATGGTTTGTTGTATCGTTTTTATATTGCCTGTAAGAATTATTTTGTCTATTGATAACTGTAATTCCGTTTCCATAAGTTCCAACCCATAAATTTCTGTAGCTGTCTTCTAAAACACTCATTACATTATCACCTGCTATGGTGTTTTTATTACCTTCCTTATGGGTAAAGTGCCTGAACTCGCCGGTGTGTTTATCAAGAAGATCCAATCCTCCGCCGTCTGTTGCAATCCATAAATTATCATCTGCATCTTCTGTTATGCCTAAAACTTTATTGTTGCTGAGACTGTTTGAAACTATCGTATGTTTATAATGCGTAAATGTATTGATGCTGCTTGTTAAAATATTTATACCTGCATTATAAGTTCCAATCCAAATGTTTCCATTATTGTCTTTATACACGCAGTTAATAGAATTGCTGTTTAGATCGGTAACGCTCAAATCGCTGTAAGCATAGTTCACACTTGTTTGCGTTGCAGGGTCTAATACACTGATGCCATTATTTTCAGTTCCAAGCCAAATTTTGCCCGAGTTATCTTCTGTTATAGAAAAAATCACATCATCAGATATACTTGCAGCATCATTATTATCATGCTGAAACCTTACGCATTTACCTGTTTGCCTGTTAAACAAATTCACTCCGTCTCCGTTTGTTCCTATCCAAAGACGGTGTTTACTATCTTCAAAAATAGAAGCGATGTTATCGCCGCTTAATGATTGTTCATCTTTGTCATTATGCTGAAAATGTATAAATGATTTTTTTTGTGCTTCAAACAAATACAAGCCTTTATTAGTCGTTCCAATCCACATGTTATTATGGCTGTCTTTATAAACAACAGAAGGAAGTTCTATAATATTATCGTTGTCAATATCGCCATATCGTGTAAAAGAATTTTTTTGAATGTTGAATATGCTGATGCCATTACCATCAGGGCTTATCCAAATATTTCCATTAGCATCAAGCGCAATATGGTTGAGAAAATCATTCGAAATAGAGTTGCGGTTTTTAGGGTCGTTCATATAATGAGTAAACACATCTTTCTTCCTGTCGTACCTGTTTAAACCACCCCCCCATGTTGCTATCCAGAGATTCCCGTCAGCATCTTCTATTATATCGTTAACCTGGTTATTACTAATTGAATTTATATTTTTCGGATCATTTTTATACACCGTTATTTTATAACCATCATATTTATTTAAACCATCTTGAGTACCAAACCACATAAAGCCCTTGCTATCCTGCAATATGCAAAGCACGTTGCTTTCAGAAAGGCCGGCGCTGGTTTCAACATGATTAAACTTAAACTGCTGCCTTTGGGTAAAAGCAACAGATGGCACTAAGAATAATAATAATAAATATGGGTGAAGTTTCATAAGAACTATTGGATTTTTTGCCTTAATACAATTGCTATATTAAACGTTCATTTTTAACTAAGATGATACCTGGTTAGTTTCTTTTACCATTAAAATACATTTTTCAATTAAAGCTGCAAGCTTTTTGAAACTGATAGGTTTGGCTAAATATTCATCCATTCCCGCAGCTATACATTCTTCCATATCGCCTTGCATAGCGTTCGCTGTTATAGCTGCTATTACCGGCTGTGCGCCTTTGCGTTTACGAATGATCCTTGTCACTTCCCTGCCATCAATTTCAGGCATTTGAACATCCATAAAAATTACATCGTAATTTTTGGCTTCACTCATTTGTAATACTTCCAACCCGTTTTGTGCAAGGTCGGGATAGTAACCAAGCTTATTTAAAATTCTTATTTCAACATCCTGGTTTGTAATATCATCTTCTGCCAATAAAATACTTAGAGGGAAATGTGTTGTATTAGTTACAGCTTCCGGTTGTTTAAGAATTTCTGTTTCAACAACTTTTTTATTTGTCTGCTTTAACTGGTTAAGAATATGTGTTTGCAAAGCTTTTTGCCTTACAGGTTTTGTAAGAATAGATGCAAACAAACCGGGATAGTTTTTGTGTGATTCATCGCCCAAAGAACTTAAAAGAATAATCGGGATTCCAGGATACAGTAAGCGTATTTTTCTCGACATTTCTATACCGTCCATTTCAGGCATATGCATGTCTGAAATAATTAAATCGAACTCAGAATTTTCAGTTAGAATATATAATGCTTCTTTACCTGAGCTTGCAAGCACGGGTATTTGTTCCCATTGTTCCAACTGGCTTTTAATGATGGTTAAGTTGGTAGCATTATCATCCACCACCAGTATTCTTCTTTTAGTTATGCCGTTAAGATTGTTATGCACATATGTACGTGCAGATTGCTCGCTCACATTTGTGATTATGGTGAACGTAAAAGTGGTTCCTGTACCGGCCTGGCTTTCTACCCTAATTTGCCCACCCATCATCTTTACCAATTTCTCGCAGATAACAAGACCTAAACCTGTTCCGCCATATTTACGTGTGGTAGAAGAATCCACCTGTGAAAATGATTTAAACAACCTGTCTAATTTATCTGCAGGAATACCAATGCCTGTATCTTTTACCGCAAACGTTAATTCCACCCTGCCATCTTCAAAAGCATTAGATTGTTTTACACTTACAAAAATTTCTCCATCCTGGGTAAATTTGGTTGCATTGCCTACAAGGTTCATGAGCACTTGCCTTAACCGTAAACTATCGCCTATAATTTGTGAAGGTGCTTTCGCATCAACCTGGTAAACGAGGTCCAATCCTGTTTTTGAAGCCTTTGCAGAAAACACTTCAAGCACTTCTTCAATACATGTGCGAATATCAAAATCAGCCATCTCGAGTTCCATATTGCCAGACTCAATTTTTGAAAAATCGAGAATATCATTAATAGTTTTTAATAAACTTTCGCCACAGTTGCGAATGGTTTCAGTAAACCCACGTTGTTCGGAATCAAGCTCGGTTAATTCCAGCAGATCTGCCATGCCGATTACACCATTCATAGGTGTACGAATTTCGTGGCTCATTGTTGCAAGAAATACACTCT
>JAFBAF010000025.1 GCA_019247895.1 Parafilimonas sp.
TTTTTATCAATGCATTACCCACTTCTGCAAAGCCAAATGCAGCTGCACTTGTATCGCGAACACGATATGCAAATACATAAGTTGCATTCAAATTTTTGTTGAAGAAACCATCACCTAACCAATAATAATCTCTTGATTCTGCATGCGGCGTATTCGGTGTAAACAAACCAATTGGTTTGCCGTTAACTGTGTCCCAATAAAAACGAATATTCGAAGTATCAGGCACATCATTTTTTAAAATAGCAACAGAGTTATGTATCATTAAATAGCCCGGCTGCAAACTATCATTTATAATATCACCCAGCATTGTGTCGCTAAACAACAACATCGTTTCATTGTTTGCGCCAGCCGTATCTACACCATTAAAAGGAACGGCAAAAATTCCATCAGCACCAAACCACCCGTGCTTGCGATAAAATAAATTCGTCCAGTCATCAGCAGGTTCTGCTGTAAATTTTAAAGAAGTGAGATCAGTGTTTGTTTGCGCAATATTTTTATTTGTTGAGCAAGAAAAAAATATCATTACACTAAACCATATGCTTATGATATTTTTATTTTTCATTGTAATTATTATTTAATCAGCTTTTGTAAAATGGCATCACGATTGTGTCACT
The DNA here is from genome assembly GCA_019247895.1 of Parafilimonas sp. Lineage (GTDB taxonomy): Bacteria > Bacteroidota > Bacteroidia > Chitinophagales > Chitinophagaceae > Parafilimonas. The sequence continues at coordinate 615 of JAFBAF010000025.1, forward strand.
CCCTTGTACTGTTGATATTATATCAGCTATTGAGAAACATAAGTGTACACAAACACTTCATGATCGCTTAAGCCAAAAACAGTTAAGTCGAGTGCTATATCCATCACCCATTTATCATTCGTTAAAGATTCAATGTTATATACTTCTGTTGTTATTTGGTCAGGATTAAAAACAGAATGATACACATCAGTAAACGTTTTTTCATCATCACTCACATACCATTTGTCGTAGATATTAAATCCATCAAATGTGCAGCCGGTTGTTCCATAATTTACGCTCATCGTGCTATCGGGATTGTAAGAAAAAATATTATCCTTCTCACAATCCTGCTCAGATTCCTGTTGCGGGTTTGCAGTTGTCCAAAGTTTTGAAACAAGTTTCCATTTATGCGAATAAATAATTTGCGATGCTGATGCACTTGTATTTATTGTAAGATCTTTCTCAGCAACATTGCCTTTTGCATCTTCGAAGTGAAAATTGATACCAACCAATTTATTCACTTCATCAGCCTGGTAAGTGTAATCTAAAATATATTGATACGTATTTGTGCCGGTACTTACAGGCGTAACAGTTTGCGTACCGAATGCATCGTCAGGAACGAGATTTATTCCTTTTGAAAGAACAAGCTTACCCACACCATATGGCGCATAAATATCAAGCGTATCTAAAAAATGCTTGCCCGATTTACCGGTAACATTCACAGGATGTAATTTCAACACAGGTAAGTTTGGATCTTGAGAATCTTTCTTACATGAGTTTAAAAAAAACATGCTTACTATAAAGCAGCATATCAATATGGCAATTCTTTTCATCTCTAAATATTTTAATGTTGAATTTGTTTTTTAAGATTAATGGATGTTTTATCGTTTGATGTCATCCAGTATTTTTCAATTTCTTCCAATGATTTTCCTTTTGTTTCCGGCACCAGTTTCAATACAAAAAAGAAAGCAAGTATCGCCATCACCATATAGATCCAAAATGTATATGCACTTCCAATAGAACTTAATAACATTGGAAAAGATTGTGATACGACGTAAACGGAAATCCATAAAAAGAATATGGAAACAGACATTGCTTTACCACGATTTCTGTTCGAAAAAATTTCAGCAATAACAACAAATGCAAGTGGCCCAAGCGATACAGCAAAGAATGCTATGTAAGCAAGAATTGCAACAAGCACTAAATAACCTTTTGCCATGTCAAAATAAAATGCAGCACCAACAACAGTTAAGCAAATTGCCATGCCAGCAGTGCCTGCAAGCAGCAATGCACGTCTTCCCCAATTATCTACATACTTAATTGCAACCAACGTAAACAATACATTGATGACACCAACTAAAACTGTTTGCATTAAGGCGGAACCCGTAGCATCGCCTGTTGATTTAAAAATTTCAGGCGCATAATACATGATCGCATTGATTCCTGTAACTTGTGAGAAGATGCAAAGCACAACACCAATTAATAATGCTTTGCGAATACCAGGTTTAAAAATTTCTGCGAAAGAGCCATGTTCAATGTTTAAAGTTTCTTTTATATCAGCCAATTCCTGTTGTGCTTTTTGTGAACCATTAATTTTTGTAAGAATATAATTTGCTTCACTCCATCTTTCTTTTGATGCAAGCCATCTTGGACTTTCAGGAACAAAAAATAACATGATCAAAAAAACAACTGAAGGAATCGCACCTGAGCCAAACATATAACGCCAGCCTGTTGAAATATTCCAAGCTTCATCGTGCCAGCCTGCAATGCTTGCATTTACAAAATAGATCAATAAAATTCCTGTTACAATACCCAATTGATTTACCGAAACCAATCTTCCGCGAATATCTGCAGGCGCAATTTCAGCGATGTACATTGGTGCCAACATTGATGCAACACCAATTCCAATTCCGCCAATCAATCTAAATACAACAAACGACGTTAAGCTTAACGGAATTAAAATTCCTATTGATGAAATTGCAAACATTACGCCTGACAACACCAACATTTTTTTACGGCCAACTCTATCACTTAAACTGCCCGCGAACATTGCACCAACAATGCAACCGATCAACGCACAGGATGCGATCCAACCTTTCATGGCAGGAGAAAGGTTATATAATTTTTCTATAAAGCCGATTGCACCTGCAACAACTGCTGTATCATATCCAAATAATAAACCGCCAACAGCTGCAACAATTGTTGCTTTATATACATACCATTTGTTTCCTGTTTCGTTCATGTGTTTTAGTTGATGCGGTAATCAATAAGATTTTCTGTGCGAACTGATGCTTTAATTGTTGCGCAATTTTTTCCTTCACTTTCACCATGCGGACGAATTGTATAAGCGCCAACTTCTGCAGGCACAATAAATGTTTCTGCGTAATGAATTACATATGGCTCGAATGCATTAGTCGGGCTTTCAACAATTGCTTCGCGACCTTCAATCAGGTTTAACACATTTACAATTCCGTTTGCATTGTGTTCTACTTTTTTTGTGAACCAATGTCTGCGCGTTTCAATAAACGAGGTTTCATCAAGACCTGTTCTTTCTTCAAACCATCCATCACCTTCTCCAATTTTTTCTATTTGATTAATAATATTTTCTTTCGTCCATGTTGTTTTGCGATCCCATTGAATAACTTTTTCGCCATGTTTTATATTGATGGGACGTGGCTTTCCATCTAAGCCTAATCTTCCCCAATCCCATAATTTGAAAGTGAAAATGTATGGCGTTGCGCTTATCTCAAGCACCACTGTATCGGCGCCTGAACAATGCACCGTTCCTGATGGAATTAAAATATGATCATGTTTTTTTATCGGCCATTTTTCAACATATTCTTCTGCT
>JAFBAF010000027.1 GCA_019247895.1 Parafilimonas sp.
TTTTTATCAATACTTGTAAACGGACGGTTCATTGCAGCAAAATGCCTGAGAATATTTATAAGCAGCAATAACAGTATAACCCAGCGTAATAAATTGTGAACGCCTAATAAAAAACTGTACATGAGGTAAAATTAGATTATATCAAAATAAGAACGATTAATGAACAATGAATAGTGAACAACAATCAATGAATCCAAGTCAACTTAATTTTTCCTTATTAAAATTTCACTGATTCCAGTCTGCCGTAAATAAATTTATATCGTAACCACCACCACTGTTTCTATTTGAAGAAAACATAATTTTCTTTCCATCATAACTAAACATTGGAAAAGCATCAAAGCCTTTGCTATGCGAAACTTTTTCAAGACCGCTTCCATCCAAATTTATTAAGTACATGTTGAAAGGAAAGCCATGCGCATATTCATAATTGCTGCAAAAAATTATATGCTTTCCATCGGGTGCGAAATTGGGCGCCCAATTCGCTTGCCCAAGATGTGTGATCTGTTTTGCGTCGCTGCCGTCGGCATTCGCAATAAACACTTCCATTTGCGTTGGCGCAACTAAACCTTGTGATAAAAGATTTTTATAATCTGCAATTGCTGAATCAGTTTTTGGCCGGCTTGCACGCCAAACAATTTTCTTACCATCCGGGCTAAACCAAGCGCCGCCATCATATCCTAATTCATGTGTTATTTGTGTAACTTTTTCTGTTTGCAGATCCATCACATACAAATCCAAATCGCCATTGCGCACAGAAGTAAATATCATTTTCTTTCCATCTGGCGATAATGTTCCTTCCGCATCATAGCCTTTGGTTTTAGTAAGCTGCTTAATCATTTTACCTGAAGTATCAGCTAAAAAAATATCATACGTATCATAGATTGGCCACAAATAGCGATTGCCATATTTACTGCGGTCAGGAATTGGCGGGCAACTATCGCCACCTAAATAAGTGGATGCATAAATAACATGCTTACCATCTTTTAAAAAATATCCGCAGGTATTTCTTCCTTTGCCATTGCTTAATTGTTTAAACTGAAAAGCTTCGCCATGTTGCGGAATGTTTCCAATAAACATTCTATCGCACATTATATTTTCTTTTTCATTTTTGCGCTGAAAGATGAGTTGTGTATCATCATAACTCCAGTAAGCTTCTGCGTTATCACCGTTAAAAGTTAGTTGCTGAATATTTTTAAAATGTTTTTCATCAGGATAAATTAATGTATCGCTGTTCTGCGCTTTTGATGTGTTTAACCAAAAGATTGCCGCAAAACAAATTCCTAATTTTTTTATTGCTTGAAAAGAAACCATTCTTATAATTTAAACATGCAAATGTAAAGTCAAGCTAGCTGATTGCTTGTAAAAGAATGGTCATAAAAACGCAAAGACAATGAAAATTCAAACCTTACGTTTTAAGCATTATTTTTGCCCCGCTTTAAAAAATAATTATGCGACAAATTGCATTTCGTGAAGCTTTGCGTGAAGCGATGAACGAAGAAATGAGAAGAGATGACCGCGTATTTTTAATGGGCGAAGAAGTGGCAGAATACAATGGCGCTTATAAAGTAAGCCAGGGAATGCTGGCAGAATTTGGCCCAAAACGTGTGATTGATACACCTATTTCCGAATTAGGCTTTTCAGGTATTGGTGTTGGTGCGGCACAAAATGGTTTGCGTCCGATTGTCGAATTTATGACGTGGAACTTCGCGGTACTTGCACTCGACCAAATTTTAAATACGGCTTCAAAAATGTTGGCGATGAGTGGCGGGCAATTAGGTTGCCCTATTGTTTTTCGCGGACCAAACGGAAGTGCAGGTCAGCTCGGTGCACAACACTCAACTGCATTCGAAAATATGTATGCAAATATTCCGGGATTAAAAGTGGTTTCTGTTTCTAATGGTTACGATGCAAAAGGTTTATTAAAACAAGCCATCCGTTACGAAGAAGATCCTGTAATGTTTATGGAAAGTGAAGTGATGTATGGCGATAAAAGTGAAGTGCCCGAAGAAGAATATTATATTGAATTAGGTAAAGCTGATGTGAAGCGTGAAGGCAGCGATGTAACAATCGTTTCATTTAATAAAATGATGAAAGTTGCGTTGGCTGCCGCCACTGAACTGGAAAAAGAAAACGTGAGTGCCGAAGTAATTGATCTGCGCACAATTCGTCCACTTGATTGGATGACCGTTTTAAACAGTGTGAAAAAAACAAACCGATTGGTAATTGTTGCAGAAGAGTGGCCAATGTGCGGAGTGGCGAGTGAACTAAGTTATCGTATACAAAAAGAAGGTTTC
>JAFBAF010000028.1 GCA_019247895.1 Parafilimonas sp.
CAATAAATTTATAAATGTAGTTCATCGTTCCAACGGCAAACACTTCAGGCCAGGTCCAGTTGCTGCCAAACTTAAATGCAATGGTCAACACAATATAACTATCTACTAACTGCGATACCAATGTTGAGCCTGTTGCACGCAGCCAAATGTGTTTGTCGCCTGTTACTTTTTTTATACGATGAAAGATTGTTACGTCAACGATCTGGCTTACTAAAAATGCGGTTAGGCTTCCGAGAATGATCCACATACCCTGGCCAAAAATTCCGTTGTAAGCTGTTTGCATGTTATCAATTCCTTTGGCTTGATTCGATTTGATCCAAAAATCTGCTGACGGAATTTTGATGCTGCTGTAAAACATAAGAAATGCGTAGCTGATTAATATAACTGCAGTATAACTTATTCTGCGCACTGCTTTTGGCCCGTAATATTCATTTACAATATCTGTCATTACAAATTCTAACGGCCACAATAAAACACCGCAGGTAAGGTTGAATGACAAACCGCTTTCGCCAAACAAAGTAATGTTTGAAGGATGCAACCCAAACAACTTTTCAAGCGAAAATATTTTTGTGCCGGTACACTCAGCAATTAATGCATTGGCAACAAAGAATGCAGTAAAGCCAATGAACAGTTTTGTTGGTTTGTCTTTGAGTATTTGATTAGTCATGCAGTATAAAGAAAAAATAAAATTGTATAAGAAAGAAAATAATGTTGATATATAAAAGCCATAAAGGCACTTGTCTTTTTTTAATGCGTGAAATCAATATGAGTGCGAGTACAAAACTTAGAAGGTTGATGAACATTGCAGGCCAACCTAACAACAATGATAATTCAATAATAAATTGAGGTAAATGATTTGGTACAGTTGTATAACGCATCAGCATGCATACAATAAAAAAAAGATTGCAGATAAATGCAATTTTAAAAAGCATGCGCAACCTGCTTGTTTTTTGTTTTATTTCTTGTTCCTGTATTATTTCCTGAACCTGCTGTTGCTCCATGCAATAAATGTATGATGAATTACCTGCTACGCGACAAATTTTTAATTAAAGCAATTAGTGAAACGAAAGTCCACGCTGCTTCTAAAATTATAAACGGCACATATTTTAAAAGCACCGATGCACAACAAGCCAATGCAGCTCCCAAAAAGTTCATCAAAATATAACTAAAATCATGCTGCGAAACTTTGTTCATTAAATTAAGAAAATAAGCCACCAGTAAAATTGTTACACCTGTTGCGCCAATCCAATCTGTTAAGTTCATCCGCTAAAATAATTATGAATGTTGAGTTATGAATTATAAGCGTAGTTTTTATCATTAATCATTTGTAATTTATAATTTATAATTCGCTTTAGCTTTGCGCCCTCATGCAACTCAAAGTAGAAATAAGTAATAAGCAAATCTTAAAAATAGCAATGCCTATTGCTGCTTCTATTCTTGTGCCCAATATAAATTTTATCACTAACAATATTTTTCTTGGCCATTTAAGTGAACAGTCTTTGGCAATTGCAGGAATCACAGGTGTGTATTATTTGGTTTTCGGAACAATGGGTTTTGGCCTAAGCAGCGGTTTACAGGCAGTAATGAGCCGCCGCGCCGGTGAAAACAGGTCTGCAGAAATTGGGTTACTTTTTTTACAGGCAGTTCGCATTGCCATTGCATTTGCCATCACCGGAATTTTAGTAACCAATTTTATTGCGCCTTTTATTTTAAAATATGCTTTGCATAATGATAAGGATATTGAAATGGCAATATCTTTCTTGCGAATTCGCATTTGGGGTTTGCCATTTTTATACATCTATCAAATGCGCAATTCTTTATTGATAAGCATCAACCAAAGCAAGTATTTAATTATAGGAACTATTGCAGAAACCACGTCAAATGTATTCTTCGATTACGCTTTGATATTTGGTCATTTTGGTTTGCCTGCATTAGGTTTCAACGGCGCTGCATTTGCATCCATCATTGCTGAGTTTACGGGATTGATAACTATTTTCAGCGTTATACATTTTAAAGGCATTGGCAAAAGCATTAATCTTTTTACAAACAAAAAGTTACACTATAATTCTGTTAGACTTATACTACATCAATCAATGCCTATTGTTGTACAATACAGCGCCAGTGTGGCAAGCTGGGAATACTTCTATATTTTAATTGAACATCACGGAACGCAGCCACTTGCCATTTCCAACATCATGCGTAACCTGTTTGGAATATTTGGTTGTTTTGCATGGTCGTTCTCATCTGCATCAAACAGTATGGTAAGTAATATCATTGGTCAAAAATTAGAGCATCGTGTAAAAGAACTTGTAATTAAAATAACAAAGCTTGCACTTACATTTTCTATCAGCGTCGCCATACTCATTAATATATTTACAAGGTTATTTTTAAGTGCATACGGACAATCAGAAAGTTTTATCAACGAGGCCATTCCCGTTGCACGTGTTATTTCATTTGCGCTTATTTTGCAATCGGTTTCTGTGGTGTGGTTAAATGCGGTTGTGGGTACAGGAAATAGCCGAAGAAATTTGATCACCGAAACAATTGCTCTCATTTTGTATTGTGTTTATGTTTATCTCGTGCTCGAATATTTTAATCTTCCCATCACCATTGGCTGGATAAGCGAATGGATATATTGGATCACACTTTTCATTCCATCTTACTTCTATATTCAAAGCAAAAAATGGATGGGGAAAAAAATATAACCTTACCATGGTTTCCTCTACAAGAACAGGGATGCTAATTCACAAGAGCGTTTATTTTATTTAAAAACGATTTTTGAATGCTTCGCATTTTATTATGTAATCGGCCTTTATAATGATGGCATCACGGTTGTGTCACTCACTTGTGCAACATATTTTCAATTGAGCTACGACAATTTGTTCATCACTTTGTTGCTATTATAAGCCTTTTTCTATTACAGTTTTCCAATATTGAGCAATGTTTTCAAACTTTTGCTTATTATCAAAAGTTTCACAAGAACTTGCGACGGATATTTTGTTATAAGTCGAAATGAGACTTGTGCAATCACAAGACAGTTTTTCAAGAGTATATATCTTATAATGTTTTATAGTGAACAATTTTGAAATCCAGCATTCATCAGCACAGCCACACGACACATAAGAATAAAAATATTTATGGCTTTTATACTCTATAGATGAAATCATTCCCAATTCTCTGAATCCTTTAACCTCCTGAAGAATATTTTTTGCTTCATTAAACAAATACAAAAATGAATTCCCATTTCGAACAGCTGGATCATACACGATATTAATGCCTTTCTTATTGTCAAATGATGCAATGCTAACTTCTAATGGAGAAGAAAATAATATTTTAAACTGCTGAAGTTTTTTATGATTTTTATTTTTCACATAAAGCACAGTTATTAAAGCTGTATCGCTGAAGGCAGTTGTTTGTGCTTTTATTTCAATAGTATCGCCGTTATTTTTTGTAAAATACACAACCTGCTTTTCAATTTGTCCTTCAGACTGAGCAAATAATGTTTCTGAGAGAAAAAATAAAAATAAAGGGATTAGATAACGCATAAAGCTCAAGTGAATTGTACCGCTTCAAATATACATAACTCTCTTTTTTAATTAACCTGCAAAAATAAAAAGTCAACTCAGCATAATTTATCAATGAACGACAGTTGAAAAATCATCACTACAAAAGCTTAATCAAGGCGTGTGCACGGATGTGTTGAATATCATGCGTGCTTGAATTTCTTTGGTTACTTTCTTTTTTCAAGAAAAGAAAGTGACAAACATCAAATGTGTGCATCCATAAAAAAATTTTTACCGATAATGTAACTTTAAACTCTCATCAATAAGATTACTATCATGTCAATTTCAGAA
>JAFBAF010000132.1 GCA_019247895.1 Parafilimonas sp.
GGCGCTAATAACATTAAACAACTTGCTTCAACCAAAAAAGAATTAAAAGCTTATACAATCGTTCATTTTGATAATAATATTTCGCAGCTTTCCTTACAACTTTTATCTAAATATTCTCTGAATAAAAAACCACAACTGCCCGATTTATTTATCGCTGCCACTGCTTTGCATTTCAATCTAAAACTTTATACTGATAATAAAAACACTACAACTTTATTGAAGGTTTGCAATTTTATAAAGAGAAATAAAGTCGTGGGATTTCCGCTGCAATCGGGGCTGCGGGTTGAGCGGAAGAAATTGAAATCAATAGTTTCGCCTAAGTATGTCTTCTATTTCTTCAACTGTAATTCCTTCAAGTTTTAAAGACTCAAAAATTTCACGATTACTGAATCCTTATCATGCAAATCACAAACAATGCTTTCAAAACTACTTTTGGATTTATAATCTTCCTTAAACGAATCTATTATAGAATCTTTAAACTTCGCCCAAAAATTATTCATTACTTGGGTTTGATTCTTTTTAATTTCATAGTTTATCATTTCAGTGTTTATTTTAAAATCTGAATATAGTTTTGTAAACAAATTTTCCAAATAATAGCGATTCATTGTCGACTCGTTAATTAGTTGTTTCAACATCTCTTTTTCTGTTAACTCAACTTTTTCTTTTGCCGTATTAGTTTGGCTAATTATTTCTTTAAACTTTTGCTCAAATTGTGGCCAATAGGTCTCAAAAACATCATCTATAATATTTTTTTCAAGGCTTTGTTTACCTAAATCGATGTTTATAGAAGTTACTAGCTTTTTTACGCTCTCTTTGTCAGGTAGTGTATGATTAAACTGAGCTAATGGGTTTTGAACTGATTCAGGGTTTATATCAATTAAAAATGTGTATACCTTATTTGTCTTGATTCCCTTAAGCATAGCTCCGGCTTCAAATAAAAGCCATGGCTTTCCACGATTTTCATTTGTAAGGCAAACTATTCCAGATGTTACATTTGCTAGTTTATCATTTATTGCGCTAAACCATATTGAACCCTTAGCAATGTCTTCCGAAGATATCCAAGGCTCGCTTGCTTGAATTACACATTTTAACCATGTCTTTAGAAGTTCTGCGACGCGTTTACTTCTTTCGCCAGACCAACTAATAAATATTTCCATATTCTTATTTTACACAAGATAAAAATCTAAAGCAGATGCCCAATCAAGTTGGGCATGACGTTTAAGAGCGTGTGTTTTATTCTTACTTCATCAAACATTATAAACCAATCACCACTCACACGTCTTTCCCGCAGACGGCAATCTGCTCCAGCTTTCTGCACATTTCAGCTTCGCCACATCAGCTTTCATAATCCGATCATCAAATTCAATCATCCGAAGATCAAACTTTATCTTCCAAACATGAATGTTGCACTTCTGAAGGCCAATTTTCATCATCAGAAGACCAATTTTGAACTTCAGAAGACCAAATTTCATCTTCAGAACATGAAACTTGCCCCGTTTTACATCAATGTTGAGCATATTTAGTACAAACTGTCACAAAAAAACAAAAGGGAAAGTTTGTGCTTTCCCCTTTTGTTACTTAAGCTACTTTCAGCTTTTTGTCGTGTGTTCGCTCAAACCTTACCCTTAAATCTTCATAAATGGGTTTGGCAGAGGGCACATTTCGCTTCGCCGCTTCTTTTACAGCATTATAATACATTAATGCCGCCACATACGCTTCGCTTCCGGCAATCATAATGGTGTCGTTCAATTGTGAAGCAAGATTAGCAACGGGCAGTTCAATTCTTGTAAGGCCATCAACAACAGCCACGTCGTCTGCAAGGTCCCTGGTGTTCATAAAAGCCGGCGCAAATTCTTTATTGGTTTGCGCATACTCTAATGCCTTATCAACAAAGGCAATCGTTTTATCGCCCATTTTCAAAATGCCTTTTCGTTCCTGTGCAGTTAGCGCCTGCATGTAAGGTGCAAGTAAAGTGTTTAATTGTGTGGCAAGATCAACGGCCTGCGTGATTACTTCGGCAGGAATAAGCGTTACCTGGTTTTCTGACATAGTCAAGAGTTTATTTAGTTAGAAAAAATTATCGGGAGAAAATTAGTTGTTATGAAGTGAACCGAAAACCGGGTTTTCCCCATAGGTGGAGGTTTAATAACCCATACTCTTTAATAACGCGGCCAAATAAAGTTGGGCATAACATGTAAGAGCAGGGGTTTTGCACTTGCATCATCAACATTAATAAATATTAACCGCTGTTTTTCAAAAGCAATTTATTTTTTCAGCTTATCCAACTCTTTGTTTAAGCTGTCAAAGCGTAATTCTTCAACAAGAATTTCTTCTTTTATGCGATGAATACTCGCTGAATCGCTTACATGCTGTAAAGAATCACCAAGACCGGTCAATCTTTTATTGATCAATTTCTGTCCGTCAATAATACCTTCTCTTTTTGAATCGCATGCAACAAAAAAGAACAGAAGCACAGGCAACAAGATTAACTTTTTCATATAAACATTAAAACCAATCTAATGCCAAACTGCTTTTTTCACTATCCAAACGTAAATGTAAATGCTTCAAATCCTGCTGAAGAAATTTCAATATCTATTGTATGTTCATTGTAATCGTTAGAATCAAACAAAGTATATAACTGGGACATGCTGACAGTAACATTGGGTTGTGCTTTTCCATCAATAGTAATTTTTAACGTAACAGGCTTTGGCGAAGCAGCCACCATAAAACATTTGCCGGAAGAAAAATGTAAACGAATTTTTCCTGTTCCTTTTACAAGTGCTGCATGATCATTATTAAACTGCCATGCGCCTTCCACTGCAAAATTGTTAAGCGCTACAGTCTGCGGAAGTGAATAATTTTTTATATCAGTTGATGGCATTTGTTCAGGTGATAAATTTTTAATGCGTCTTAAATTAAAATACATTTCCGGTGAATGCACAACACCGGCTTTTTCAATAGTATTATTTTTAATAGTATTATTTGGTGCTTCACCTGTTAAACCCAATGCTGCACGAATTGCATTTTCTGTGTGCTCATAATTGCCTTCACCAAAATGTTTATAAATAATTTTGCCGTTCTGATCAATTAAATATTCTGCAGGCCAATATTGATTGTTATACACTTTCCATGTTCCATAATTATTGTCCTGCGCAATTGGATAATGAACACCCAAACGTTGTGCAGCTGTTTGTACATTTTGCGTTTCTTTTTCAAAAGCAAACTCAGGTGTGTGCACACCAATTATTACTAAACCTTTGTCTTTATATTCATCGTACCATTTTGTTAAATATGGTAATGTGCGGATGCAATTGATACATGAATATGTCCAGAAATCAATCAACACAACCTTGCCTTTTAATTGTTCTTTTGTAAGTGGCTGACTATTGATCCAATTACTGATACCTGTAAATTCTGGTGCTGCACCATAATTTGATAATACTGTTTTATTATCTGGAGCTGAGGAAACGTTTTTCATTTCATCATTATTTTGCACAAGCTTTTGTTCTAACCCGCTTTGCGGAAAAAATGCAGTAAGCTTGTTTTCAACAATGGTATCATATTGAAAAAACATTGCGATAGCTAATAACAAAATCAAAACACCAAATACCTGTTGCAACCGTGCGGAGTATTTTACAAAACCACGCACTTTAGTTGTTATGTACTGGCTTCCATAAGCAATAACCATCATTGGAACACCTGCTCCCAATGCGTAAAATAAAACCAATAATGAAGCTTTTGCAGTTGTGCCTTGCGTTGCAACTAATGTGAGAATTGTACCAAGCACAGGGCCGGCGCAAGGCGTCCACACAATACCCAAAACCAAACCTAAAATAAATGCGCCGCTACTGCCTTTGCGTGAATTGCCGACTTCACTTGCTTTATTTATAAAACCGGAAAGTTTTTCAGTCAATTTTTCAAAAGGTTTTGGAAAGATCATGAAGAACGCAAATATTACCAGCAATACAATTGCAATGTTGCGAATGAAATTTTGCGATAAGCCAAGATGTGTTACTAACGTAGAAAGTATCAAACTTGCTGCAGCAAAACTCACTACAAAACCAAGCACAATGAACAATGGACGAAGTTTACTTTTTTGTCCGACGGAAGCTCCCAAAATTATGGGTAGCATTGGTAAAATACACGGAGCCGCAATTGTAAGTATACCGGCTAAAAATGCAAATACGAACTGTATCATTCAAATGAATTGTAAATGAACATGAAATTAATGATTGCTCATTTACGTTCAAATGTATTAAGTAGGATTGTTAAAATATGAAGAATACCAATTTCTGTTTCAAAACTAAAAC
>JAFBAF010000143.1 GCA_019247895.1 Parafilimonas sp.
CCATTGCCATAATGCTTTTCTCCGATTAAAACGCCATGCCTTAATTGTGGTTTCAATTTACTGCCTACAAAGCCTGCTGTATAAGCGTTTGCGGGCAATATGCCTATATTCCATCCGCCTTTAATAGTTGAATATACCCTTGCATCTTGTTTTAATGTGTAATAATAATTTGGATAACCATAAGCAACAGGGTGAGTATTATCTAATTGTATTTTATAAATAGCGCCGGGAATAAATGAAGTAAGATTTTCACGCTCTGCATTTGCATAATTTTTTTGTATGATGCTGTCTGATGATTGCGTTGTGTCTTTAACTAATTTAATTCCGCTCCAGTCTAATGATGAAAGTTTTACGGCGCCACCTTCAGTTGCAATAATTTTTCCGCCACCTTGTACAAATGCTTCAAGTTTCGATGCAACATCTTTATCGTTCAGCACATCGTAATTTCCATCCGGCATAATTAATACATCGTAATTCTGAATGTTGATATCTTCAAGATGCTCTGTTGTTAATTGAGATATTGGATAATTCAATTCGTTATCAAAAAAGCACCACACTTCTCCTGCCGCAGTATGTGAGACCTGAGTGCTTGTAAGCAAAGCCACTTTTGGCGCTTTAATTAAATGCACATCAGAAGAACCAAAATCAGCGCCTGCATCCATAAAACCCGTTTGCACTGCATATGGCTGCACATTATACAAACTGCAATATTTATTTACAGTATCTAACCAATTAGCCTTATTATTTCCTTTTAAAACAATGAGTGTACCTCTGCCAAAAACTTTTCCATTGTATGTAAATGCACCGCTTGAAAAGCGTACACGAATATTTTGTGCCAATAAATTAGAAAGTAATTTTGATGCATTAAAAGATGTATAAGGAATTAACACGCCATAATTAGTTTGTACCGGCGTTATAGTTGGCGGTGATGGATAGGATGTCATCGAAATTTTATCTTTTACACTCCATGCGTTTACTCCATAAGAATAAGGAATGCTCCATGCAGTAATATCATAAGTGGCAGAATCAACGAGTTTGCTTTGCTGTTCAAATAAAACTTTCACCATTCTGCCTTTTGGCTGTAACGTGTTTACGGCAATAGTGTATCCTTCATTTTTAAAAGGTTCTGTTTTATTATCAAGATAATTATACCCACTGAAATTATCTGTGGCTGCAACGCCGTAATTAATTCCAATTCCATCCAACAACTTTTTTACAGCTTCTATTTTATTTTGATCTGATGATGTAAGCACATAGGTTGTATTATCCAGGCCAACACCATTAATATTGTTGTCAAAATATTTTTTGAATTCACTCACCAGTTTATGTGCATTGTTCGCACTAACTTCTATGGTCGAAATGCTTGATGTGTAATGATGTAAAATTCTATCCGCAAGTGTAAGTGTATCGCCGCTTCTTGTTTTTATTCCAAGCCCCGCATCAATGCCACCCTGCTCATAAGTCATTCCAATGGCGCCATTATAAGTTGGATATGTATCGCCATAAGAAGGATAGAACAGATCGAATATTTGTTTGGTGAAATACAACCATCCGTTTTCATCAAAATACTTCGCATTATTTTTTCCAATCTGTGTTTGAAATTCTCTTTGCCACTGAGTAACTACTTCATGATAAGGTTGAGCAGCCGGCGCAAAATAATAAGGCGCATCATATTCCTGTTCGTGCAAATCAACATGTACCTGCGGTAACCATTGATTATATAATTTTATTTTTTGCTGATTTTCGATTTGCGTTTGCCAGGCCCAATCCCTGTTCAAATCAAAATTGTAATGATTGGTTCTGCCATAAGGCCAGGGCTCATCGTGTTCACGGCTTTGCGGATCAGCATTTAAATTTTTTCCAACAGCAGTATTGTACCAATTCACATAACGATCCCTTCCATCAGGATTTTGACAAGGATCTATAACGACAATTACATTTTGCAGCCATTGTTTTGATTGCGCATTATTCGGATCAACCAATGCATATAAAACTTTCATCGCTGCTTCGCTGCTGGAAGGTTCGTTGCCATGCACATTATAACTTAACCAAACAATTGCCGGCGCATTTACATCTTCCTCAGTATTATCTTTTTGTATACCAGCAAGCCGCAAATTATTTTGACGGATATTTTCTAAATTCTGAATGTTTTGTGCTGATGAAATGAAAGCCACGATCATATCTCTGCCCTCATTGGTTTCGCCATATTTCTGTACTTTAACCATTGATGGCGCCGCTTGTGCAATTGCATTAAAATAGTTGACGATTTTATAACCTGGCGTAAAATGTTCTCCTAATTCATAGCCTAAAAATTGTTGTGGCGAAGGAAGGTTCTGTGCAGATAGGGCAATTGTTATAAAAATTAATAAACCGGGGCAGAATAATTTCTTCATATAAACAAATATCGGGTTTTGAAATGATGATTTAAAACAAGTACAAGATAACATAAACGCCTTTAGCTTTCATGGCAAAGTGTTTGCATATCATTAATAAATATGTATTATGGGAAACGAAAAAAAAGAACTCAGTAAAAATACCGGCAATGAAGATGCTCCATTAAAGAATGATCCCGGAACAGATAACACCACTGATCCACAGGAACACATGGAAGGACCGATTTCATCCATCATGCAAAAAGGAAAAGAACAAGTTGAAGAGAACGACATAAAAGATAAAGCCGAAGGAAAAGAATAATTATCCTCCGCTGCAACGTGCAATTCCGGATTTTGCTTTTTGATCTATTGAATCTTTATAATCATGATCATCCATGGCAAGGCATTTTTTATAGTACTGAATAGCTAAATTTTTTTTGCCTTGCTTTTCATATATCATCCCTATTTGCAGTGCAGCCCGTGAAGCATAATATTCGGTCCTGTTTTCACCAAGCGAAATGGTGGTAATATAATATTTAATGGCTGCATCATTATTATTCATGTCATCATAAATTCTGCCGGTGCGATAAGTAAATTCAAGTTGATCAGTTGCATCAGGAAAATCTTTTTCACTTTTGCTTTGCAGCAAAGCAATTGCCTGATTATTGTAACCGCCGTCATTAAGTACCCGTGCTCTTAATAAAATAATATTTGGCCATTTGCCTGTTTTTGCATCTTTATAGGCCTGTTTATCTGCATCCGTTTCTGTATCGCCTTTTTTTAAAACTATTTGCCTTGCATTGTTGGCGGCAGTTGTATTGCCTTGCAAATAATAGCACCATGCTAATTTTTCGTATGCATCTTTTACATAAAATTTTCCTTTAAAATGCGAAACAAAATATTCGAAATTTTTGGTGGCATCCGCTAACTCTAAATGCCGCAGTTGTACATAAGCCAGTTCAAAATTCCAAACCGGCGCTTGCAAATATGCTGAAGAACTATTTCTATTTAAAATAATGCTGCGTGCATATTCATTCATTTTATTATTGATGGCAAGATTAGCGGCCATATAAGCCATGAGATGATTATTTACAAGATCTAATTTTTTTTGATTGATAAGCTGAAATACCTGCTGTGGCTGATTTTCAATATAGAACATGATATAACAGTAATAAAAGATAACTTCCGTTGAAAATAATTTTGCATATGCATCATTACTATTTACAACATTTTGCATTAAAGCCATTCCATTGCTGATCGAACCTTTAATGCCAAACAAACCTGCAAGCCATTTATATCCATCAGGAATAGTTCCTGCAACTACCTGCATGGGCCCGTAAATCATATTGTTAGGAACGAATGAAGGAAACTTTTTTTTGTTGTCTTTTATTAGTGAAAATGCTTTGCGAAAATCCCATCCTGCACTCCAGCGCTCACCAAACTTTGTTTCAACACAAGCTTGCTGAATCAATACAACACTGCGACAATAATTATAAAATGGTGAAGAATCAGGGCCATCTGACAGCTTCTCCAAATAATTATTAAAATGCGGTTTGCGCATTTTTAAATCGGCAGGATCTTCATTAAAAAATAAAACAAAAAAATCCGCATAGCTATCAAGCATTTCAGGAATTAAGTTGTCCGGATTTTGTTGTCTCGCCAACGCAGTGAGCTTTTGTCCGCTTGCCAATCGAAGACTTGTAATTTCTTTATAAGCCTGCTGACAAGTTGCATCAAAATTGTAAACTTTGTCTGCATAAGAAGAAATGACTGTGCAAAAACAAAACAAGAAGAAAAAAATGAATTTTTGTATAGCAACTTTCATTACCCCGAAAATAAAAAAGGACACTGAATACAGCGTCCTTTTTAAAAAGATTAAGATGTTAATATTATTTCGCGTTAGTTGCTGCGTTCAATTCATCATCCACCAAAATACGGCCGCAGTTTTCGCAAACTATAATCTTCTTGTGCTGGCGAATTTCGCTTTGGCGTTGCGGAGGAATTGCATTAAAGCAACCACCGCAGGCATCTCTTTCAACCGGCACAACTGCTAAACCATTGCGATAACTTTTGCGAATCCTGTCATAAGAATATAACAAACGTTCATCAATGCTTTCACGTGCATCTGCAGATATTTTCGAATACTGTTTTTCTTCTTTTTCAGTATCAGCTATAATTTTTTCAAGTTCGCTTTTCTTTTGCTTTAAAGAAGTGTCTTTATTTCCAATCAATTTTTTGGTTTGTTCAAGCAGTTTTGCTTTTTCCGCTAATTCTTCATTTGCGTCACGAATATGTTTTTCAGCAAGTTTGCCTTCTAATTCCTGCATTTCAATTTCTTTATTGATAGCTTCGTACTCGCGGTTATTTTTTACAGCATCGCTTTGCTTCTGATATTTTTTTACAAGAGCATCGGCTTCTTTTATTGCATTTTTCTTTTGTTCAATAAAATCGGTTATGCCGTTTATCTCTTCTTCAATTCTTGTTTGCCTGCTGTGCAAACCCTGTATCTCATCTTCAAGGTCACTTACTTCCATTGGAAGTTCACCTTTTAAAATTTTTATTTCATCCAGCTTGCTGTCAATTTTTTGCAAGCGCACTAACGATGAAAGCTTTTCTTCAACTGAATATTCTTTTACTGCTGCCATATACGAAAGTTCAAAAGTTTAAGTTTCAGAGTTCCAATG
>JAFBAF010000121.1 GCA_019247895.1 Parafilimonas sp.
AACAGCTTTTTAGCCAAATGATATTGTTAATTTAAGCTGAACTTACCGCCTGGCCGTACTGATAATGGAAAAAGAAAGTTCCGCACTGGCATTTGCCTGGGCTTCTTTATTCAGATAATATTTCATTACAGGGCCCGGCTATTAAAATAGTGACAATCGCCATTACTATCAATGCTGCAAAAATTCATTCGTCAAATAATTTTTGCCTGCAACGCCAAAGCACCTAAACAATTTCCTGCGAGCCCCGCGAGTTCATTCCAAACGCTATTACTAAAGGTACGTTCTTATTAAGTCCGCTCATTCTGCTGCTAAGCCCTATCACAATAATAGGAACCAACAACTATTCTAAAATTGTTCCAGTATTTTCCCAATTAACTTATAGGAATGGTTTGTTCAGGCTGCTTTACAATGGCTACGCTGGGTTCTGCGCCTGCAATTTTTAATGCAACTTCATGTTTATTGAGATAGTGCCTCATTAAAGGGCCTGCAATAAGTATTGTTACCATCGTCATTATCACCAATCCCACAAAAATAGGTTCGTCAATTATTTTAGCTTGCAATGCCAGGGTGCCTAATACAATTTCCTGTGAGCCTCTTGAATTCATACCAAAGGCAACCGCGTAAGATTCATTCCTGCTCAAACCACTCATGCGGGCGCCAACGCCTGCGCCGATTAATTTTGCAAAACATGCGATGAATAAAATGATCGCTACAATTTCCAAATTAAAATTGGCAACAAAGTTTACACGCAATCCAATTGACGCAAAGAATAGTGGTGCAATAATATTAATTACAAATTGATGGAGTATATTTTGTAAACGTTCCGGAAAGAATTTAGAATCACCGATTGCTACACCCATCAGGAACGCACCAAATATGCCTCTAACCCCGAGATATTCTGTATAAACAGCGCTTAATAAACAAAGGCAAACCGAAACAGTGATCAAACCACCTGCAGAAAGAAACTTATCCGCAACCAACAATATTTTGTCAACTAACCATCTTCCGATTGTAAGAATAAATACCGTATAAATTAAAACCATTGATACAGACCATGCTGCACTTTCTTCACCTGGCTTCATTAATTGCATGATGATCGAGAACAATATCCATCCCATAAAATCATCAATCATGGCAGCGGTTAAAACCAGGTTGCCAATTTTAGAACGGAGAATATCAAGATCAAGTAAAATCTTAGCGATTACCGAAAGTGCAGTTATCGAAAGTGCTGTTCCAAAAAACATGGCAGGAATAGTTAAGCTTACACCTGCAGGCGCTGAAAATACTTTGTCATAAAAGAACCATATAGTGCCGAATCCTAAAGCAAATGGAAAAATTAATCCCATTAAACTTATAGATGCCGCTTTCTTGCCTTGTTTACGGATCATTTTTAAATCAACTTCAAAACCGGCAATAAACATCAGCAATATAATTCCAATGTTAGCCAAACCGTCAAACGCTTTGTAAGGCACACCTTTTTGCGATGTAAAAATGCTTTCGAACAAATGAGGAGAAAGAGTGCCGAGTAAAGAAGGGCCTAATATTATTCCTGCTAATATTTCTCCTATTACAGCAGGTTGTTTAAAACGGCGGAATAATTCACCTAAAACACGCGCCGAAATAAGTATTACACTTACAATAATGAGAAAGCTTAGTACCTCATCAGAACTGAGTTTGGAAACCATGTTGTTGATATTTGGTGGTAAAAAATTGGTTAACCAATTTCAAAATAAACGATTAAAATCCACATTTCCCATAAATGTAATAGGAATTTAAAAATGTACGCAAAAAAGAACGCTATGGTTTACCAGGGAATAATTGTGATTTAAAATAAAAGTCCCGCTAAAAAGCAGGACTTTGTAGAATCTCTAACTTAAGTGCTATGAACCCTGTGTAAAACTGGTATTGTTCTGTGAACCGATTGTAATATTTATGTTACCTGTTTATTAATTTTATTTTTCTACTTTGTTTAAATGTTTCAGCACTTTCGCTTCAATGTAAAAAATTATTTCTTCAGCAATGTTTTTTGACTGGTCTCCAACACGCTCTAATTTTCTTATGATTGCTGATGCATATAAAGCCTGGTCAATTTCGGCGGGATTATTTTTTAAATAAGCTTCTATCAATTCGTTTGTTTGCGAGTTTATTTCATCTAAGAATTCATCTTTTTCAAAAACGCTTCTTGCGAGTATTGTGTCTTCTTTTTGAAAAGCGGTAAGAGTATCTTCGAGCATCGCAATTGATTCACGGTACATTTCTATAACTTTAGTCGCTTCAAGTAAATCTTCTTTAAAAGGTTTATCAACGCTTATCACATGTTTCGCAATTCCTTCTGCAATGTCGCCTGTTCTTTCAAGGTTAGTGTTGATCTTTAACACTGCAAGCAGAAAACGAAGATCAATAGCAACCGGGCTATACAATGCAAAAATGTTTTCGCAATCGCGATCAATTTTTAATTCTGTCGCATTGATTCTTTTTTCCATTACCACTACTTCACGGGCAAGATCTTTATCAAAATTCAGCAGTGATGACAAAGCTTTTAATAGCTGGCCACGCACCATTGTCCACATATTTATTACTTCGCTTTTTAACTGCTGTAAGTCGGTTTCTAACTGTGTCATATTTTTAGGTCTTACTTTATTAAACGTTAAGAAATAATAATCCGCTTCGGCTCATGTTCAAGAACGAAACATCTCCTGGATATTAAGTTGATTTAATCACAGAGATTCCTGTCGTCGAAACGCCGTTGCTGAACACTTAATTTTTTTTATTACTCTTTTAAAATTGAAAAATAAAATTTCTATTTAACTAAATCTGCCGGTAATATAGTTCTGCGTGCGTTTATCTTTTGGATTTGTAAACATTTGTTTTGTGTCATCGTATTCCACCAATTCCCCCAAATAAAAAAATGCAGTTTTATCGCTAACACGTGCGGCTTGCTGCATATTGTGTGTAACAATAATTAAAGTGTATGACTTTTTCAACTCGTGTAACAATTCTTCAATGCTTGATGTTGAAATTGGATCGAGTGCTGAGGTCGGTTCATCAAGCAATAAAATTTCCGGCTCCATGGCAACAGCACGTGCAATGCATAAACGTTGTTGCTGTCCGCCGGAAAGAAAAGTACCTTTTTTATGCAATGAATCTTTTACTTCGTTCCATAAAGCCGCTTTGGTGAGTGATTGTTCAACAATGCGTTCTTTTTCTCCTTTTGGAATTTTAGCGCCATTTAATTTATAACCTGCGATAACATTATCAGCAATGCTGAGATTTGGAAAAGGATTAGGCCGTTGAAACACCATGCCTATTTTAAGACGAACCAAAATAGGATGCAAGCTATAAATATCTTCATCATGCAACATCATTTTCCCTTCAGCTGTTGCGCCGGGAATTAATTCATGCATGCGGTTAATGCAACGTAAAAAAGTTGTTTTACCACAACCGGATGGCCCCATTACGGCTACAACATTGTTCTGCGGAAATTCTATTGAAACATTTTTCACCGCATGATTTTCGCCAAAGTATGCATTGAAGTTTTCACTCTTTATAATTGTACGTTCCATTTTTTTGTTGTCAGCTTTGTAAGAATGTTTAACAGTAAAACCCAGATCAATAGAATAAGCGAAGCGCCCCATGCAAGATTATGCCAGTCTTCATACGGGCTTGTTGCATAATTAAAAATTAGTAACGGAAGGCTTTGCATGGGCTTACCCAAATTTGCACTTAAGTACGGATTACCAAAAGCAGTAAATAGCAATGGTGCAGTTTCGCCTGCAATTCTTGCAACAGAAAGCATTACACCTGATAAAATACCGCTTACACCGCAAGGCACAATTACTTTTAATATAACGCGATGGTAGGGCAAACCCAATGCAAGGCCTGCCTCTTTTAAAGAAAAAGGAATAAGCTTTAAAGTTTCTTCGGTAGAACGAATAATGATCGGCAACATCATTATACTTAATGCAACACTTCCTGAAACTGCAGAAAATGTACCTATTGGTTTTACCAGCCAGAAATAAATTACAATTCCAATTACAATAGATGGAATTCCTTGCAAAATATCAACGGCTAACCTGCTCCAGTAAGATAGCCTGCCTGTGGTGTTTTCACTTAAATAAATGCCGCACATTATTCCTATTGGTATTGCAATTACTGATGCTGTTAATACAATCAGCACACTGCCTAAAAGTGCATTTGCAATGCCGCCACCAATTTCACCAACGGGTTTTGGAACATTGGTAAGAAAGTTCCAGTTGATATTGCTGACACCTTCCCGAAAAATATAAACGATAATCGCAATTAATGGCAGCGTTATTATAAACGCCAATAAATAGATCAGGAACTGAAAGCCTGTGCTTTTTGTTTTTCTGTATTGAATTCGGGGATTCTTTATCATCTTGTAAATCTTTTAATGATTCGTTTGCCAATCATGTTAATTACTACGGTTACAAGAAATAAAACAAGTCCTAATTCTATTAATGCAGATAAATAAACGCTTCTGTCTGCTTCAGTAAATTCATTTGCAATTACACTCGCCATTGTATTTCCAGGTGCAAATATGCTTGTTGGAATGATGCTTGTGTTGCCGATCACCATTGTAACAGCCATTGTTTCTCCCAATGCTCTGCCCAATGATAATAATATGCCTGCGAACAAACCTGATTTTGTGTACGGAAGAATTACACTTTTGATTACTTCATATCTTGTTGCACCCAAAGAATAAGCACCTTCTTTTAATGATTGCGGAACTATTTTTATCATCTCTCTTCCAATTGAAGCTGCATAAGGAATGATCATTATTGCTAACACAACTGAAGCCGTAAAAATTCCAATGCCATAAGGAACAACGCCAAGTTTAATTTCAATTGCCCGAACCAGTGGTACAAGCACAACCAATGCCCAGAAACCATAAATAACAGATGGTACAGCAGCAATTAACTCAACTGCATTTTTCAGAAGATTGGATAACCATCCTTTTGTATTGTATTCTCCAAGATAAATACCAACAGCAAAAGAAAACGGAATGGAAATAATTAATGCGAGAAAGGAAGTAAGTAACGTACCTAATAAAAACGGATAAGCCCCATATTCATTAGTAACGGGGTTCCATGTTTTCCCCCACAAATATTTTATGCCTAAAGCTTTTATTGATGGAACAGACTGAACAACCAGTGTGAAAAAAATGCCTATCACCAGTAGTACCATCAGAATTGCTATGGCCACCAGTGAACGTTTAAAAAAAACTTCCCATTTAATTTGCTTATATGGACGACTGGCTTTCTTAATGCGCAGCTTTTCCATTATCTCCTGGTAAGAAGGAACCCGGAAAGAAATATTTCCGGGTGCACTCATTGTTTTAGTCTTATCCATAATTAATTTTTATTGCAGGATTGCCTTGCCATTATATGTAGCACTCTTTAAAATATTTTCTGCAACTGTAACTGCTGCCGGTGATAACGGCGCATAATTTAAAGCAGCGCAATATTGTTGGCCATCATGAATGTTCCACCATAAAAGCTTTACAACTTTTTCAGCTCTGTCTTGTGAGCGGTTATTATAATTTTGTTCTTTATAAATAATCGCCCATGTAAAGCCACTGATCGGATAACCATCAGCCGCATCTGTATTTGTTAAAGAAACTTTTGAATCTGCCGGCAATTGAATATTTCCTGCAGCGCTTGTAGAATTAATATTTGGTGTAATAAAGTTGCCTGCTTTATTCTGAACTTTTGCAAAAGCCATATTATTTTGCAAAACATAAGCAAGCTCAACATAACCGATTGCCCCCGGTGTTTGTTTAATAATTCCTGCAACGCCTTCGCTGCCTTTGGCGCCTAAGCCAATTGGCCAATTGATGGAAGAACCTTTACCAACTTTAGTGCTCCAATCAGGACTTACTTTGGAAAGGTAAGTTGTGAAAATATTTGTTGTACCACTGCCATCTGAACGATGTGCAATAACAACAGGTGTATTAGGAAGTTTAACTCCTTTATTCACTGCAGCAATTGCAGGATCGTTCCATTTGGTGATTTTACCGAGGAACATGTTGGCAATAATTGCAGGTGTTAACTGAAGGGTGTCTTTTACATCAGGAAGATTATAACTTATAGCAACGGCTCCGGAACACATAGGAATATGCAAAACAGGAACACCGATGGCGCTATCCTGTTCTCCATTTAGTGGTGCATCAGAATCACCAAAATCAACAGTTTTGTTGGTTAGCTGAAGAATGCCACCACCTGAACCTATAGATTGATAGTTGACTTTTACACCTGTTTGCTGATTGTAAACAGAAAACGCTTTTGAAAAAAAAGGATAAATAAAAGTGCTGCCTGCACCAAGAATAGTATTATTATCAGAAGTTGCTGATGTACTATCGGTTTTTGTACTATCAGAACTGCTTGCAGAATTTCCGCCGCCATTACATGAGGCGAATGCAAAGCTTAAACATACTAAACCAATTGCTGCACTTTGCAGTTTAAGAGAATTGTATTTCATGTGTGTTTTGTTTTATTTAAATTGATTGATTTTTTATTTTCCAAAAACGTAATAAAATGTAAC
>JAFBAF010000279.1 GCA_019247895.1 Parafilimonas sp.
TCGTTCAGGCTAAAAACATGGGAATACGTTGTATGTATGATCTGCCAATTGGTTACTGGCAAACCATGCGCAATTTAATGCAGGTAGAAAAAGAAATAAATCCTGAGTGGGCTGTTACAATCGGCGGATTTAAAGATTCTGAAAAAAAACTTGCCAGGAAAAATGAGGAAATTGCACACGCAGATAAAATTATTGTAGCAAGTAATTTCACACTTGCCACGCTGAATGATTATCCTGGCAAATTGCCAGGTATTCATGTAGTGCCGTACGGGTTCCCACCGGTAAATCAAAAGAACTATAAAACTTTAAAGAAAGATGAAAAAGTAAAACTGCTCTTTGTTGGCGGATTATCGCAGCGAAAAGGATTAAGCTATTTGTTTAATGCAGTTGAAGTTCTTAAAGATAAAATATCCCTCACCATAATCGGCAAAGGGGAGTCATATAACTGTAATCCACTTTCTGATAACCTGTCAAGGCATACGTGGATAGAAACACTGCCTCATGAAAAAATATTGGAAGTAATGCGTGCACATGATATATTAATTCTTCCTTCCCTGTTTGAAGGATTTGGGTTAGTAATCACCGAAGCAATGGCGCAGGGAACCCCGGTTATTACTACTGAAAGAACAGCCGGTCCTGATATAATTCAACACAATGAAAATGGATGGATTATAAAAGCAGGTTGCACAGAAGCAATTATTAATATATTGGGTGAAATAGTCAGCAATCCTGACGTAATAGAATACGCAGGCAAAAATGCACTCGAAACAGCAACGCGAAGGCCATGGAGTATTTACGGAAGTGAACTTGTTGCAGCAATAACCACCCAGCCATAAAGTACGTCGTATCACAAAGTTAATTTTCGGACTTTCAAAGTTCTGTTTCGGTCTTTTATATGAAACGCTATCCTTTTAATGAACCTTTAAAAGCAGCCATCTGGCTGTATTTTATATTACTGATTTTTGAAGGCGCTTTGCGTAAATGGATAATGCCTTCTTTATCAAATCCTATCTTAGTTATCAGGGATCCGTTGGCTATCTGGATATTTATAACTGCCCGTCAAAAGGGTTATTTAAAATTTAATCCTTTAAGTTTTTTTATGATTCTTTGTGGGCTTATTGGATTGGCGTCAGCCGTAACAATCGGTCATGGAAATTTGGGAGTTGCTCTTTTTGGAATGAGGATTTATGTGCTTCAGTTTCCACTAATATTTGCCATAGGAAGAATCTTCGATTGGGAAGATGTTATAAAAATGGGGAGGTTGATTTTAATTATCAGTCTGCCGATGACGCTCCTGATTGCTGTACAATTTTATAGCCCCCAATCAGCCTGGGTAAACCGGGGGTTAGGCGGCGATACAGCAGGAGCTGGTTTTAGCGGTGCTTTAGGTTACTTTCGTCCACCCGGTACTTTTTCCTTCACTACAGGTATATCAATGTTTTATGGCTTAGTGGCGGCATACATTTTTTACTTCTGGTTTAATACGCATCTCGTAAATAAAACAATTTTAATTGCTGCTACTGCATGTATGTTAATGGCAATTCCACTTTCCATTAGCCGCTCTTTATTTTTCGAAGTGGCTATATCAATCGTATTCTCAATCGTTGCCGGATGGAGACGGCCTAAATATATTGGAAAGATCATAACTGCATGCCTGATTGCACTTACAATGTACGTTGTACTGCGCAATCAATCTTTCTTTGCCACTTCTACAGAAGCATTTAATGCAAGATTTGAAGGAGCCAATGAGGCGGAAGGGGGAATTAACGGTGTGTTGGTTGACCGGTTTTTAGGAGGTATGATATCAGCGATACAAAACGCTCCTAACCTTCCCTTTTTTGGTTACGGAATTGGTATGGGCACTAATGTGGGAAGCCAATTACTAACGGGCGAAGCTTCTTTTCTTATCTCTGAAGAAGAGTGGGGCCGCGTAATCGGCGAGCAGGGCTTGCTTTTTGGTTTTATAATAATTATAATCAGGATTGCGATGGCCACACAACTCTTGAAAAAATCCATTCGTTATCTTAAAACCACTGATGCGCTTCCATGGATGCTGATGAGTTACGGGTTGATACCGATTCTGCAGGCGCAATGGGGTCAGCCTACAGCGCTTGGCTTTTCCGTACTTACTGCGGGGTTGGCTGTCGCCGCCATGAATGAACCGGAAATATCAGAAGAAGATGAAGAAGAAGCATTATCAGAAGAAGAGGAAATAATGGCTGTGGAAGAGCTATAACTAAACTGAAGCCTGGAATGGTAAATCCGAAATCCGAAACTCGTCTCCGCGTCATTCATTTTCAAAGAAAGGCCCGGCCCTTTAACTTCAGTATTGAAAGCATTTTTGAAAATGTACGTAGCCATCTTAAAGATAAAGTTGCTTTCTCGGTTAAGGTATGTAGTCAATTTAATGATGGCTATTTTTCAAAATTGAGCAATATTATTGAAGCAGCTTTCCGCCAAAAAAAAAATGCCGTGAACCATATTACCGGCGAAGTAAACTTTTTAGATCTCCTAATGCGAAAAAAAAATGTATTGCTTACGATACATGATTGCCGTTATGTTGAAAGAAAAAAAGGCATTGAAAAGGCTATAGTAAAATGGTTGTATCTGAAAGCGCCGGTAAAAAAAGCTGCTCTTGTTACTGCAGTTTCAGAAACTACAAAGCAACAAATCATCTGTTTTACAGGTTGTACCCCTGATAAGATTATGGTAATACCCGTACCTGTGAACGAAATGTTCAAACCAGCTCCAAAAAACTTTAATAAAAAATGCCCGGTCATTCTCCAAATAGGAACAGGCGAGAATAAAAATGTTTTAAGAATAATTGAAGCAATTAAAGATATTAATTGCATGTTGGTACTGGTTGGAGAATTGCATAAAGCCATTCTTGAACAATTGAAAAAAAATCATACGCGCTATATTGCCAAATCAAATTTATCCGCTGAAGAAATGTATAACGAATATGTGAATGCAGATATTATTTCATTTGTTTCAACTTATGAAGGTTTTGGAATGCCCATTATAGAAGCCAATGCGGTTGAACGGGTTGTAATTACTTCAGGTATTTCGTCGATGCCTGAAGTAGGACATAATGCCGCTTGCTACGTGAATCCTTATGATGTTGATGACATTAAAAAAGGTTTTTTAAAATTGGTAGAAAATGATGAATACCGTGGAATGCTCATTGCTAACGGCAGATTAAATAAATTGCGCTTTGATCCTCAAAGAATAGCAGATGCATATTATTCCATCTATCAAAAAATGGTTTTGTCTTAGTCTAATCCGCTTGCATGAATCGTAAAATATCTGCTGATACCTTAACGGCTGTTATCCTTACCTGGAATGAAGAAGAAAACATTGACCGCACTTTATCGTGTCTCGGATGGATAGAAAGAATTATTGTAGTTGACAGTAACAGTACAGATAAAACGCTGGAACTGGTTCGTTCTTTTTCCAATACAGAAATTTATCAGCGTAAATTTGATACACACGCTACGCAATGGAATTACGGATTGAGTTTGTGTAACAGTGAATGGATATTAAGCCTTGATGCCGATTATATTTTACATGAAGCGTTTGTTGCCGAAACAATGGAGTATCTTGAATCCGGTACAGCAACAGCTTACAGGGCTTTTTTTGAATTTTGTTTATTTGGAAAACCATTGCGCAGTAATAATACCACACCAAGACCTGTGCTCTTCAAAAAAGCAAATTGCATTTATTACGACGATGGCCATACACAGCGATTACAGATTAACGGGCAACTTGCGACTTATAAAAATAAGATTTGGCACGACGATAGAAAGCCTTTGTTAAGATGGCTGATCAATCAATCCTTTTATTCGATAAAGGAATCTGAAATGCTTTTAAATGCGCCGCCGGATATTTTATCATTTCCCTCTAAACTCAGGAAAACAAAAATATTTGCTCCTTTGCTCATCTTTGTTTATTCACTGTTTGCAAAAAGATTAATATTGGATGGCTGGCGCGGCTGGTATTATACGCTGCAAAGAACAATTGCGGAATCTCTGATTTGTTTAAGATTGATTGAAGACAAGTATAAAGAATCAGAGCGGGAGCAACATTGAATAGTGTAAGGCAAATTAAATGCACCTCTTTTTATATACAGTAAAATTAAAAAATTACATTAAGACAAACTTTAACAACGATAGCAAGTTATACCTGTTAATGCAATCCTTTTACAGGCGTACTGTTTTCCCTTTTGAGCGCTTTGTATGGAAGCGCAATATTGCTAAAGGTTTTGAATCCGGATCTTCGCTGCACATGTGCTCGCTTCTGCCCAAAAGTACACTTGATAAAGTGATACGATATTATAAACCCAGAACATGGCTTGATGTGGGATGTGGTACTGGTAGTAGCCTAAAGTATGTAAATAGGCAAGGCATAGAAACACTCGGATTAGAAAATTCTTCATTAGCAATCAAAACTTCAAAACTGGGCGATAAAATAAAAAAATGCGATCTTACTATACCTCTTGATCTTAAAAGAAATTTCGATGTAGTTTGGTGTTATGAAGTAGCGGAACATTTGCCTGAAGAAAAGGCGGATATATTAGCAGATACATTGGTTAAACATGGTAATATAATTGTTTTATCTG
>JAFBAF010000037.1 GCA_019247895.1 Parafilimonas sp.
CAGTGGAGGCAAGATTTGCATTTGCAAACACATCACCAAACGGTGTTTTGTTTTTCTTCATATAACGGAAAGTATCAATAGCAGCATTGCTGTCTGCAAGATTTGAATAGTTCCAGGTTTTGTTTGCCCGTCTTTAGGAACGGCTACACCTATTGTTTTAGCCGGTACCATATTAAATTTATCACCGGCAACAGGGTTGAGATCCGCCGCCTGCAATACCGGTTGTGCTTTTAAAATGATAAAAAATAAAACAGCGAAGCAGGAAAGTAAAAGTGTTTTCATAAAAAAAAATTTTTGATTTTGATAACCGAAAATTATAGGTAAAAGTAAGATGTTTTTCTCCATGCAGGCATCAGATTTTTATATGAAAAAATATCTCAGCCTTTCAGGAATAGTACTATCAGATTATTATTAAGTTGTTGTTTCATTTACAGGATAGTGAAAGCAAAGATGATAACCGTCTGGGTCAATCAAGTTTAAAGCTTTCCAACCATAACCTGTGATTGCTGGCTTCTTTATATCAAGACCTTTGTTAATAAGATAAGAATAAGCAGCGTCAGTGTCGGGGCAGCCAAAATATAATATTGTGTCACTATGTGCAGCTTTTCGGTTTAAGTCAGGTGTAGATGGCCGGTTAGATTTTTCATAAGCTGTGTTAAGCATTAATTCTATATCGTTTAATTTTAGTAAGATCCAGTCAGCGTCATCGCCTTGGCCGGATGATTGAACAACATTAAAACCAAGAAGGTCCCTGTAAAAATTTAATGAGGTTGGCATGTCAAAAACTTGCAACAGCGGTGCTATGCCTTGAAGATGAATTGTTGTGTTAGTTATTTGTGCAGGTGTGTTCATATTTCATATTTAAAGATTATCGACTGAGACGTTATGTATTGCAAGATGGCCTGCTACCGTTGCAGTATTATCAAGTTTTGTCAATTACAATTGGTCAGCGGATTAAAAATGTTTAATTGAAAATACAAAATTTGAAGTATTTGATAAAACTCGTTTGAATTGTATTTCCGTTTTTATCATCTCTCGGGCCCAGGTAAGATTCTTTCCATTTTTGTTTTACAACCTACCAGTTTCTTACTGCTCATAATTTATAACTCATAATTCCTAACTCTTACTACCTTTCGCCCAAAATTAAAAGCTTATGAATTTTCTTTCTGACTTCTGGTGGCTGATAATTGTGATATTTATTGTTTTCAGCGGATTGGTTACAGTGAACCAGGCAACAATTGCTGTTGTTACTATGTTTGGAAAGTACCAGCGCATATTACGCCCCGGGCTAAACTTTAAAATCCCGATCCTCGAACAGATATACCGCCGCATCAGCATACAAAACCGTTCTGTTGAACTCGAGTTCCAGGCAGTAACGCAAGACCAGGCAAATGTTTACTTTAAAAGCATGCTTTTATACGCTGTTATTAATGCGGATGAAGAAACGATAAAAAAAGTGGCGTTTAAATTTATAAGTGATAAAGACCTTATGCAGGCTTTGGTAAGAACAATTGAAGGCAACATTCGTTCGTATGTGGCAACAAAAAAGCAATCTGAAATTTTAGGTTTGAGAAAAGACCTGGTTGAATCAGTAAAAGGCGAAGTAGATCACGTACTCGAAGATTGGGGTTATCATTTGCTCGACCTGCAGATAAACGATATCACTTTCGATAAAGTAATTATGGAAAGCATGAGCCGTGTAGTGGCAAGTAATAACTTAAAAGCTGCTGCCGAAAATGAAGGCCAGGCTTTATTGATCACAAAAACAAAAGGTGCCGAAGCTGAAGGGAATGCTATAAAGATTGCAGCAGAAGCTGAGCGCGAAGCAGCCCGTTTACGCGGCCAGGGCGTTGCATTATTTAGAGAAGAAGTAGCAAAAGGTATGAGCCAGGCTGCAGAACAAATGAAACAGGCAAACCTGGATACAAATGTTATTTTGTTCAGCATGTGGACGGAAGCGATTAAAAATTTTGCAGAAGTTGGCAGGGGAAATATGCTTTTTTTAGATGGCAGCACCGAAGGTATGCAACGTACCATGAATCAATTAATGGGTTTACTTAAAATGAATGAACCTGCGCATAAAGATATGGATGGCAATACCGCAGATAACAGGAATAAATAAACCTTTCATAAACGTAAATCATATCCAGCCGCAGCATGTATCTTATACAGCTATTTCTTCCCTTATATGATAACAACAAACAATCGTTCAGCAAAAAAATGTATGATGAAGTTCGCGATTATTTAAAAGACCAATTCGGCGGCGTTACATTTTATCGCAATGCACCTGCAGAAGGCTTATGGAATAATGATGGTAAAACAAAATATGATGAACTTTTAACCGCAGAAGTAATGACGGAGACTTTCGATAAAGAGTGGTGGCAAAACTATAAGCGACAGTTACAAAAAAAGTTTCGGCAGGATGAAATATTGATCAGAGCAATTTCATTTGAAAAGATATAAGCAAAAAACTTTTTTGCTTATATTCATTTATATAAACTAATATATGAACACCAAAATACCGGAAGGTTATCAAACCGTAATGCCCTATTTAATCTTAAGAAACGCTGCTGCTTTTATTGATTTCACACAAAAAGTTTTTAACGCAGAACTTTTAAATAAACACATGCGTGATGCAACAACGATCATGCATGCCGAAATTAAAATTGGCGGCGACAGCATTATAATGTTTGCCGAAAGCACTCCACAATATCCGCAACGGCCTGCAGGCTTTTTTATCTATGTTGATGATGCTGATAAAACCTATGAACTTGCTTTGCAAAACGGTGCTGTGGCAGTAACAGGAATGAACGATCAATCTTATGGCCGCACCGGCGCTGTAGAAGATGCTTGCGGCAATACATGGTGGATAACGACTGCTCGATAATCTTTAAAAAATATGCTTATGAAAAAAATGGTATTATTATCCCAGCTTGTATGTTTTGTTTTATGTGCGCATGCGCAATACAAAGTGGTAAAAAAATCATTGATCGATATTGGCCTTGTAAATAACACTGTTGCATCAATGGTAACAGATTCCGCCGGTAAAATAATAGTGGTTGGTTCTGTGCAGGAAGGAAGTTCATTTAAGCTTTGTATCCTTCGCTACAAAGCAAACGGAACATTAGATGCAACTTTTAGTAATGACGGAATTGACACTTTTTCTGTACAAAGAATCTTGCCTGCACAATACCAGGGTGCTTCTTTAACCTCGGTAACTGTTCAGCCTGACGGTAAAATTATTGCAGCAGGTTATGCATGGTATTTATCCGGTGTAAATTATTTAAGCAATACACTTGTAATGCGCTTAAATAAAAATGGCTCGCTCGATTCTGCGTTTGGTGATAGTGGAACAGTGCGTACAAACATCAATTCTTCAACAGGATTATCCGTTGATGAAGCGCATGCTGTACAACTGCAACAAGATGGTAAAATAGTAATTGCAGGCAGCTCCTACGATTACATTCAGTATCGTTTTTTAGCAATAAGATATAATGAAAATGGAAGCCCCGATACTAAGTTTGGAAGTGGCGGCGCAACACTTGTTACAATCGGTGCATCAGATGATAAAGCATTTGCTTTGGCTATTCAAACAGATGGCAAACTTGTTCTGGCAGGAGAATCTTATTTAAGCGGCGGCTTTAGTTACAGGGTTGCGGTAGTACGTTTAAAAACAACCGGCACACCTGACAATAATTTCGGAACTAATGGAATTGTTACCACTAACATTGCTGCAGGCGGAGACGTTGCAAAAGCTGTTGCAATACAAACTGATGGTAAAATTATTATTGGCGGGTTTACCCAAAATGTTGTGAACGCGCAGAACAATTTACTATGCATCCGCTATCGTTCAAATGGAAATATTGATAGCAGTTTTGGTAATGCGGGCAAAGTGATAATAGATATTGCAGGGCGGGATGATATTGCCAATAACTTGATCATTCAGCCCGATAACAAAATTTTATTAGGTGGCTATTCTGTTGGCAGCGATAACACCAATTATTTTTTAACCATGCGTTTATTAGCAGATGGTACAAAAGATAGTTCTTATGCTGATGATGGTATTCAAACTACAAATTTCTTTCAGCAGGATGCGGCCGCTTATGGCATGAGTTTATTGGATAACGGGAAAATTTTGTTAGCCGGGCAATTAACAAATGGTGCAGGTAAATATGTGAGTGTTGTGCGCTATAAAAAGAACGGAAAAATCGATAGCGCTTTTGCAAATAATGGCGATGTTATAAGCGGCATTGGTTCGAGCGAAGATATTGCTTATAAAATGTTGCGTGTGCCATGGCAAAAAAATGCGCTTTTACTTGCAGGAACTGCAAATGGCTATTGGGTAATTGCTAAATATAATTCCAACACGCTTATGCTTGATTCTTCGTTTGGTTTAA
Source organism: Parafilimonas sp. (assembly GCA_019247895.1). Lineage (GTDB taxonomy): Bacteria > Bacteroidota > Bacteroidia > Chitinophagales > Chitinophagaceae > Parafilimonas. The sequence continues at coordinate 4,398 of JAFBAF010000037.1, forward strand.
ATGGCGTGGTAAGTGTGAATTATAAAAATCCGAACGATCCGGGCGATGAACCTTCATTGGCGATAGATGCTCAAACAAGAAAAATTTATTTAGCCGGGTATACAGGCTCTAATATAACAATTGTTCGGTTTAACAAAAACGGAGTTAAAGATCCGGATTTCGGAAAGAATGGCGTTGTGAACTATGGTTTAAGTATTTATTACGGCGGCTTCGGGCTTCAAACTGATCACAAAATTTTATTGGCAGGAGTGCGGCAGTTCAGTACTTCAGGTTACGATTTTATTGCGCGGTTAAAAACAGATGGTTCAGCTGATTCATCATTTGGCGATAAAGGGGAAGTACAACATTTGCCTGTAACCCCCACTTCAATTCAAATGAAAAATGATGGTCGTAATATTTTGCTTGGTGGCAGAGTGCCGCAAGGTTTTAATGGCGCTGTTGGTGTTTTGTCTTTAAATTTAGATGGCTCACCTGATACAACTTTTGGTGAGAATGGTTTGGTGTATAAAAAATCGTCTAATGCAAATGCGCAGGTTTATTTTAAATACAATATGGCACAAGATCAAATGGGCCACATTCTTTTAAGCGGCGGTGTGCAGGGTGCAAATTTTAATTTCCAGTTTTCAGTAACACGATTTTTGAAGAACGGCATTGTTGATTCTTCTTTCGCTAATAATGGTTTGTTTGTTAAAGATGTAGCCTCCCAAAATTTTAATGATGATTATAATGAAGGAATTTCAGCTTACTGTGTGGGTTCTAATTGTTCTGCGGTAACCGCAGGTATTAACATGAATGATTTCAACGAGCAATCTCATTCAGTGGTGATAGCATTAAAAGATGACGGAGCGATTGATAGTTTGAATAATTCAACCGGGTATATTGACACTGCTTTTTATAACGATAAATATGAAGCAGCTTATTCAGCATTGATCGATACAGTGATCAATTTAAATGAAATAATATTTATTGCCGGTAAAGCAAGTAATGGTAATAATTCAGATTTTGAATTGATAAAAATCACAAAGCCTTTTGGCGGCAATACAATCGAGCCGTTATTTATTTCAAAAAATGAAAAGGATATGTATGAAAACAGGAGAAGCTTTTTTGCAGTGCGCAATTAAAAGATTTAAACTGCAAAAACAATTAGCTGAAAAAGCTTTTGATCAATTGAATGATGCCGATTTCTTGTTCAAGCCTTCAAAAGAAAGCAATTCTATTGCTGTGATTGTTCAACATATGAGCGGCAATATGCTGAGCCGCTGGACAAATTTTTTAACCGAAGACGGTGAAAAAGTTTGGCGTGAAAGAGATAAAGAGTTTGAAGATATGCAAACAACAAAGCAAGATGTGTTGAGTGCATGGAGCAAAGGCTGGCAATGTGTTTTTAATGCACTGGAAATTTTAAAAGATAAAGATGTAATGAATATGATTACTATTCGCGGCGAACGCATGACGGTTATTGATGCGGTCATCAGGCAAATAGAACATTATGGTTATCATGTTGGACAAATCGTTTACATCGGCAGGATAATTAAAGATGAAGATTGGAATAGCTTAAGCATTCCAAAAAATAAAAGCGCTGAGTTTAATCAACAAATGAATAAATCATAATTTAACTGTTTCTCATTTTAATTTTGACTTTTAATTTAATTAAGACAAATGTTTCCAGAAGCAGTAATTTTTGATTTAGACGGTACTTTAATTGACAACAACGCTTATCATATTGAAGCATGGAAAACCTTTTACGACAAGATAGGAAAACCCTTTTCCAAACAAGAATACATGCAACATATTAATGGCAGAATAAACCGCGATATTTTTAATTATGTTTTCAATACAACATTATCGCCCGGCCAAATTGAAAGTTATTCTGATGAAAAAGAAGCGTTATACAGGCAATTGTATAAGCCTCACATAAGGCCTGTTACTGGCTTAATTGATTTTTTGGAGGAATTGGAAAAAGAAAAAATCCCAAAGGCGATCGCAACTTCAGGTTTAGCAACAAACATCAATTTCATGTTTGAAAATGTTCCGATAAGAAATCATTTTTTAAACATTATTGATGCCTCCCAGATTACCCAGGGCAAACCGCATCCGGAAATATTTTTGAAGGCTGCACTTTCTGTTAACGCAGTTCCATCCCGATGCGTGGCATTTGAAGATTCTGTTGCAGGCATCAGATCTGCAAAATCTGCCGGCATGAAAGTAGTTGCATTAACCACAACGCATATTGCAGAAGATGTGCATGAAGCAGATATTATCATCAAGGATTACACTGAAATCAGTTTAGCAAAACTGCGCGGAATGAAATAATCTTTACATCGCTGATATAAAACTATCACTGAATGACAAAATCTCATAAATTAACGACGATAATAATTTTTCTAAGCCTTAAATAAAAAATCGCACAGAACAAAATGCTCTGTGCGATTTTAAACACAAAATACCATTATTTTTTTTCAGGGTATAACACAGCCGTAATCGCATTCTCGCCATTCAACAATTTATTGGCTGTTGCCTTAATATCATCTGTTGTAAGCGCATTTACATTTTGTTCATAGTCAAAGATGCGTTGGGGGTCATCATTCTGAAAATAAACTCCCTGCAATTTGGTGCTCCAAAAACTATTTTCTTTTACCTGCACTTTATATTGCTCCAGCCATGTTTTCTTTACTTTATCCAGGTCACTTTGCTGCGGACCGTCTTTCTTTATTTTTTCAATTTCGGCATTTGCAGATTTCAATAATGTATCAACGTTTGATGGTCCGCATGGAAGCTGCAACACAAAAGTATAATTGTTGTAAGGCAGTTTATTCAGGCCGCCGTAGATGCCTCCGCCATAAATAGCGCCTAGTTTTTCACGCAGGTCATCGATAATTTTTATGTTTAGGATGTCTGTTAGCGCCTGTGCTTTTAAAGCAAGATTTGCATCGTAAGCAACTTCACCGGAATAGTATTTTATAATAAGGCTTTTATCTTCACTTCCTTTATAAACATTCAGGTTAATATCGCCTTTTACCGGCCGAACATTATTATCTGCAAACAAAGCCTGGTTATTTGTATGAGGTAAGCCACCGATATAAGTTTCAAGCAAAGGCTTAACAGAATCTATGTTTACGTTACCGGTAAAAATGAAAGTGAATTGGTTTGCATCACTCATTTGGGCATTATAAATTTCTAATGCGCGGGTTATATTAATACTGTCAAAATAGTACGGCTTTGCAACTATAACAGGTGTAAGCGGGTTGTGCTGATATAATGTTTGGTAAAAAGTATCAACAAACGCTGTTTGCGGATCTTGCATAACAAATTCTACAGCTGATTTTTGTTTTTCTTTCCATGCATTAAATAAGCCTTCATCCTTTCTTGGTGCTGTGCAATACAAATAAATAAGCTGCAGCATAGTTTCAAAATCTTTTACACTGCTTGTGCCGTTAAGCCCTGCACTTAAAGCGGAAATACGCGGCGAAACGCTTACTGTTTTTCCCGCTAAAAATTTCGAAAGATCAGCAGGAGAAAAGTAGCCAACACCCATCTGCGAAACAATAGTTGATGCATAGTTAGCATTGTATTTATCAATAGCTGCATAACGCGATGTACCGCCTTTATGAAATGATGTAAGCAATATTTCATCGTTCTTAAATTCAGTTGGCTTTAGAACAACTTTGGCACCGTTTGAAAAAGTAAGTTCTGTTGTTCCAAGCATGTCATTCTTCGATTCGTTTGTAACAGCGCCGGCAGCCGGTTTATTTTTTATTAATGTTGAGGCAATCGTTTTTTCAGTATAAGGTGTTACAGTTTGCTTCATTGCTGCGTAAGCGTTTTGAAGCAACGTGTTATTATCAGGTAAAGTATAATTACTTCCTGATGGACCCGTTAAGCTTACAAATATGTGCGGGTTTTGTTTTAAAGGATCAATTAAAGTATTTATTTCATCTAAATTTATTGAAGGCAATAACA
>JAFBAF010000042.1 GCA_019247895.1 Parafilimonas sp.
TCATAGTACCAGTAAATAAAAAAGTTTGTTCGTGTAATGTGTTTGATGATACAGTTTGTTTTTTGGTATTCTTCATATTCAATCCTAATTCCTGCAAACGTTTTAAGATTTGAATGTTATCATCATTCTGAAAAAAACCATAAATACTTGTAGCTACTTTAATACCGATGTCTTCCAAATTTTGTAAATCTTCAATACTCATTGTTGCGAAATCAAAAATTTCTTTTACAGCGTTAGCCAAAGTTTTTGCAGTTGTTTCACCAACATAACGAATACCTAATGCATAAATTAAACGATGCAATGGTTGTTGTTTTGATTCTTCAATAGCTGTTTGTAAATTATCAATTGACCTTTTCCCAAAGCCTTCGAGTTCACCAATCTTATCAAAATCCAAAGTATAGATAGAAGGAATATCACTCAACAATTTAAGCTCATAAAATTTTACCACGTTAGCAGCACCGAAATGTTTTATATCCATTGCATCTTTACTTACAAAATGAATGATCTTCTCAACAACCTGAGCAGGGCATTCAATATTTATACAACGCCAAACGGCTTCGCCTTCTTCTTTAAATAATTCGCTATTGCAGACAGGACACTGCTTTGGATAATGAATAATTTTCTCTTTGCCTGTTCTTACTTCAGGCATTGATTTTACAATCTGCGGAATTACATCACCTGCACGCTCAACCAAAACGCTATCACCAATTCTTAAATCTTTTTCTTTAATATATTCTTCGTTGTGCATTGAAATACTTGAAACTGTTACACCACCAATAAACACAGGTTCAAGCTTTGCAACTGGTGTAACAGCACCTGTTCTTCCAACATTAAATTCAACACCAATTAATTTTGTTGTGCCTTGTCTTGCTTTAAACTTAAATGCAATTGCCCAGCGTGGATGATGCGATGTCATACCCAACTGGTCCTGCAGAACCAAATCATTCACTTTAATCACCATGCCGTCAATTTCATAAGGAAGATCATCACGCTTTGCTTCAAACTCCTGGCAATATTTAATTACTTTATCAATGCCTTTTACAACTTTTTTTTCTTTTTCAGGCGAACGAAAACCAAGATTCCATAACATTTTCAGCGATTCACTATGTGTTATAAACGGGGCTTCTTTTTTAGAAATATTTTCTTTGGAATGATCACGTTCATCACTCACTTTTTTGCCTTCTAAAGTTGTATAATAACTCACGTGATATAAGAACGCTTCCAAACTTCTTTTAGCAACAAGCTTTGGATCTTTAATACGCAAACTTCCGCTTGCTGCGTTGCGAGGATTTGCCAACACAGGCAAACCTTCTGCTTCCATTATATCATTATATTTTTTAAAAGATTTTTTACTCATTAACACTTCGCCGCGTATTTCCGCTAACTGAATATTATAATCAGAAAACTTTGCAGACAGTGGAATAGAGCGGACCTGTTTAATGTTCGTTGTTATCTCTTCACCTTCAACACCATTACCACGTGTAACGCCGCGGCTTAATTCATCATCTTCATAAAGCAATGAAATACTTGCACCATCAAATTTTGGTTCAACACAATATTCAATTACATGCAAACCAGTATTCTCTCTTGCTTTGCGATCAAAGTCGATTAAATCATCTTCATTATAACTATTATCCAAACTCAACATCGGCACCAAATGCTGCACTGTTGGAAAGCTTGCGTTTAATGTGCTGCCTACCCGCTGTGTTGGAGAATTTTTTGTAATAAGTTCAGGATGTTGTTTTTCTAAAGCTTCGAGTTGTTTATACAATAAATCATACTCAGTATCCGAAATAAACGGATCATTTAAAACATAATACCTGTATTCGTGAAAATGCAATACATTTCTCAATTCTCCGATATCTTTTTCAGCGGCATCTTTTTTTAAAAATCCTCTTGAAATTTTTTCGAGATGTTGTATCTGCTGTGATGAATACATACTATAATCTTTATGGCAAAATAATGTGATTTTACATTGACGTTTTGAAGATAAGGCTTGAAACATTATTTTTACAACCTTCCATTGTGAATAAAATGCTTGCACTATGCTTAGAGATGATCTTGATATTATGCCGTTGCACACAGATTCCGAAAGAACTTTGATAAAAGATGTTTATAAACTTGTTGAATCTTATCCACGTGTTCCCATAACTGTTGACTGTGTAATTTTTGGTTTCGATAATAATGAACTAAAGGTTTTGCTGATTCGCAGTGATATTGAAATGTATAAGGGCAAATGGAGTTTGTTAGGAGATTTTGCGCATGATGATGAAGAACTGGATGATGCCGCTTACCGCGTATTGCGTGAACGCACAGGTATGGATGATGTATACCTTGAACAGGTGAAAACATTCAGCAAACCTAACCGTCATCCTGGTGGTCGTGTGCTTACAGTTGCATATTGTTCTTTGTTAAATACGGAGCATCACGATCTGAAAATTTTAGCGAACGAATTGCACTGGCATTCAGTAAAAAAGATTTGTGATATGGCTTTCGATCACAAAGAAATCATGGATACCTGTTATGCATGGCTGCAGAAAAGAATGCTCGAACATCCGCTTGGCTTAAATCTTTTACCCGAAAAATTTTCTTTGCGCGAATTACAAAATTTATATGAAGTGATTCTTGATATAAAACTTGACCGCCGCAACTTCCGCAAGAAATTTTTCTCAATGGATTTTTTAATTGATACAGGCGAATATGAAGATGATGTGCCGCATCGCCCGGGTAGATTATACCGTTTTGATTACGATAAATATCAACAGAATAAAAGAAGATGGACAGGCATTGAGTTTTAATAAATCATAAATTTTGTTTAACCTGTCGTTAAAATATGACAGGTTTTTTTATTTCTCGCCCATCAGAAAGTTTTGCTGCATCGTTCCAATCGCAATTATCAAAAATGCACGAATCAAACAACAGTTATACAAAAGATAATTTTCATGTGCTTTGCAACCAGCTTGCAAAAAAAGATGCTGCATTAAAAGCAATTATCGATAAATATGGTTTGCCGCCAATGTGGAGCAGGCCTGCGATTTTTCAATCATTAATATTAACCATTTTAGAACAACAGGTTTCATTAGCTTCAGCATATGCGGCATTTAAAAAACTGAAAGCAAAAATTGGCTTTGTTACACCAAAAAAAATATTAGCCTTAACCGATGCGGAATTAAGGGCTTGTTATTTCAGCAGGCAAAAAATAATTTATGCAAGAGCTTTGGCAACGGCAATTGTAACAAAGCAACTTAATTTAAAAAAGCTTGGAACACTAACTGATAATGAAATAAGAATTGAATTAAAAAAAATAAAAGGAATCGGCGACTGGACGGTTGATGTTTATCTTATGCATGCTTTGCAACGCACCGATCTTTTTCCGCTTGGTGATATTGCTTTGGTAAATAGTTTAAAAGAAGTAAAGCAACTGCATCCAAAAGCAACCAAAGAAGAAATGCTTGCCATTGCCGAAAGCTGGCGGCCTTACAGAACAATTGCATCAATGATATTATGGCATGCGTATATTAAAAAGCGAGGAATTAAAGTGTTAACCTGATAAGCATTAGATTTGAAATAACTAATGCACCGAATGAATACACTGTATAAAAGAATAATCGTTAGTTATATTTCAAGTGGTAAACACAGGAAAAAATTATCGGAATATTCTGCTTATGAAATTGCTAAGGCACAGAAGCAGCTAAGAAAAAATATTCAGCGTACTATAAAAAATATTTTCCTGGTTGTTGCGGGTATTTTTTCTGCAGCATTCGGGCTTGAAAGTTTTTTATTACCCAATAATTTTATTGATGGTGGCGCAACCGGTGTTTCATTGCTTATTGCAGAATTGAGTGGCACTTCGCTTTCGGTTTTATTGGTCGCAATTAATATTCCATTTGTTTTTCTTGGTTACAAAACCATCGGTAAAATATTTGCCATTAAAACTATGCTTGCTATTACCGGTCTTGCAGTGGCCGTTGCTTTTCTGCATTTTCCTGAAGTGACACATGAAAAATTATTGGTTGCCGTGTTTGGCGGATTTTTTCTTGGTGCCGGCATCGGGCTTTCTATTCGTGGCGGCGCTGTTATGGACGGCACTGAAGTGTTAGCCATTTTTCTAAGCAGGAAAATAAAAACTTCTATCGGCGATATAATCATTATTATAAATGTTATTGTGTTTTCATTTGCGGCGTATTTTTTAACCGTTGAAACAGCTTTGTATTCCATGATCACTTATCTCGCTGCATCTAAAACATTGGACTTTGTAATTGAAGGAATTGAAGAATATATGGGTATTACCATCATATCTGTACATAGTGAAAAAATAAAAAAAATGATCATTGAAGTTATGGGCAGAGGCGTAACGGTGTACAGGGGTAAAAGCGGTTTTGGAAAAGCAGGCTCCGTAAAAGAGCACGATATAATTTATACTGTTGTTACACGGCTTGAATTAAGCAAGCTTAGCGCCGAAATTGATAAGATAGACAGCGATGCTTTTGTGGTAATGAACAGCGTAAAGGATACCAAAGGCGGCATGATAAAAAAGCGGCCGCTGAAACATGATTGAGAAAAAATATTTACTTCCCCAAATACTCTTTACTAATCTCATCATACATATACAAATACTTATTCGCCTTTCCGTCTTTATCAAAAAAGCTTTCCCATGTACTTAGTGGTTCCCAAATGCAGGTGCCTTTACCTCTTCCATTCGGCACATCAAATGCAAGTTGATTTACTTCTTGTTTTTTATGCGAGTATTCAACAACAATAACATCTTTGTTGTAATGTTTCGAAAGATCATCAAGATTATATTGCAGATCATCAAGAGTGCCATGCCATCTTGGATAATATGAAAGACCAATTACATCGAATTGAACACCACGTTCGATCATATTATCTAACCAGAATCTTGCTTCATCATTTTGTCCACCCAACGCTAAATGTAACATGATAGATGTTGATGATGACACAGCTTTCACTGCATTAATGCCTGCAAAAATTAATTGCGATAAACTATCCAGATTATTGATATAACCATCAGGCCAGATCATGCCATGATTGATTTCGTTACCAACCTGCACCATGTCAGGTGTTGTGTTTTGCTCTTTCAGTTGTTGCATTACCATCTTCGTGTAATCATACACAGATTGTTTTAACTGCGTAAAGTTGTCGCCCTGCCATGCTTTTGGTTTTAATTCATGACCCGGATCAGCCCAATAATCACTGTAATGAAAATCGAGTAAGAATTTCATGCCGGCAGCTTTAACACGCTTTGCCATTTCTTTTGTGTGAGCCAAATCACAAAAACCTTTTTGCGGTGAATAACCACTATCGTTTTGCGGATCAACAAAAATTCTTAAACGCACATAATTAAAGCCATGATCTTTCAAGATTTGTATCGCATCTTTTTCAACACCGTTATCAAAAAACTTTATGCCTTTTGCTTCCAGTTCAGGTAAGAAAGAAATATCTGCACCCAACATTTTATCAACCGGTGTTGCGTTGAATTTTGTTATCGGAAAAGTTTTGTTTGCTTTTAAAACATTATGCGCTGCGCCGGGTTGAATCGTTGAAATATCAGTACTGCCACTCCATTCAATGCTGTCTCCTTTTGCTTCAAAATGAATGAAGGATCTTGTTGTACCTGATTGAACGATCACCTGGCATTTACCATTAAACAAATGTCGTTGCGCAATTGTATCATCAAACTTATCTAGTTCATGAGAACTTGGATCGCCGTTGCCAACACCAATAATTTTTGCATCACCAGTAACAGAAAAATGAATCAAGTTATTTGCATCAGGAACTTCAATTCCATTTTTATCAACCACACTTATATTAATTACAGAAACATCTTTTCCATCAGCCAGCATGGTTGTTTTGTATGGTGTAACAACTACGTTCACCGGCTTATCACTTGTTTCAACTTGAGCTATCAATTTTCTTCCATTACGGTAACCAATTGCTGTTAATGTGCCCGGTTCATAACTCACACTCCATTGCAAATGACTATTGCGCTGCATATCTTTTTTGCCTAAACTTTTTCCGTTTAAAAACAATTCAATAGCATCTGCATTGCTGTTCACCCAAACATCAATCGGTTGTCCTTCTTTACTACTCCAGTTCCAATGCGGAGAAACCTGCAACACATCTTTATCACTCCACCAACTCTTGTAGTAATAAGAAATATTTTTTGGAAAGCCACATACATCCAATACGCCAAAATGCGAATTAATGTTAGGCCAACTATAAGGTGTTGGCTCGCCGCGATAATCAAAACCCGTCCATACAAAACCACCCAACCAGTATTTATTCGGCACGCATAATTTCCACCATGTTTCTGCAGTGCTGCTCCACCACGGATGCGTTGTGTCTTCATCAGGCACATAACCATTCACTGTATCTTTTATATAAATGCCGCGTGTGGTAACTGTACTGCCCATTTCCGTTCCAATGATGGGTTGAAGCGGATGATCGCGATGATAATCTGCAACAAAAGGTTCACGGTAATTGAAACCGCGAATTGGTATTACTTCATTCACACCTTTAAAAATATTTGGCACATCTGCAGCATAAGTTGATGTGCGTGTTGGATCAAGTTCCTTTTGTTTTGCAAGTAATGTTTGCGCAATGCGTTTGCCATAGCTTGTTGTTTGAATTCCGAATTCTTCGTTGCCGATTGACCACATAAAAACTGAAGGATGGGTTCTGTCGCGTTTAATGAGACGCTCAAACTGGCTGATGTATTCATCGCTGCTGTTGAGCAAACGGTTTTCATCCAGCACCAGCATTCCTAAACTATCACATGCATCCAGTAATTCCGGTGTAGGAGGATTGTGACTTGTTCTGTATGCATTCACACCCATTTGTTTTAACAGGCGAATGCGATAGTATTGCAGATAATCAGGCAACGCAGAACCAACGCCCGCAGCATCCTGGTGATTACACATGCCATGAATTTTTGTATACACTCCGTTTATAAACAAACCACTGTCGGTTGCATTGATGGTGCGAATACCGAAGCGGACTTTTTCGCTATCAATAACCTTATTATTATTGTATACCAGCACAATTGCACGGTATAAATAAGGATCATCAACACTCCAAAATTTTGGGTTTGTAACACCAAGTGTTTGAGCAATGATATATGTTCCAATACCTAAGACCGCTTTTTGCGGAGCTGATCTACCAACAATGTTTCCATCCCTATCTGTTATATAAGATAAAAGAGTGCAAGTGTCTATCGGACCGGTTTGATTTTGTATGCTTGATTGAACACTTACAATTGCATTATGTCCTTGCATACTACTAAAAACAAAAACGCCATCTGTTGCAATGTGCGTGTTGTTGTATTCATTCAACCACACATGACGATAAATGCCTGCACCTTCATAGAACCAGCCCTCATATTGCGTTGCATCAACGCGTACCGTAATAACATTATCGCCATGAAAATTTATAAAGTCAGTGATATCGTACGCACAACCGATGTAGCCGCTTTTGTTATTGCCGAGAAAAAATCCGTTCACCCATATCATTGCATCACGAAAAATTCCATCAAACTGAATTTGAAAACGATGACCCGAATCACTTGCAGGTATTGTAAAATGTTTACGATACCAGCCAATACTTGTTACAGGAAACAAGCCACCGACTGGTTTATAGCCGTGGCTTTCAACATCATTGCTTGTTGAATTTGCAAATGGCAATTCAACCACCCAATCGTGCGGAAGATTTAGCTTGCGCCAACTGCTGTCGTAAAATTTTGGATCAATTGCAGTGCCCGGCGCATTACCGGATTTTGAAAAAATAGTTGTTACACTATAATTAAAATCTTTTGCAGGATTATTTGCGCTGCCAAAGGCAAACTTCCAGTTGTTATCAAAATTTATTTTTCTTGAAAATGATTGTGCTGATGAAAATGTTGCTGAAGCAATCAGCATCAACAAAAAATAAAATCGGATGGCTTGCATACAGATTTTTTAGTAAATTAATATCAAAAATAAAAATTGTATTAAGGACCTCACCTAAATCCTCTCCAAAGGAGAGGATTTTTATCATTCTAAAAATTTATACAGCATGATAAAATTTAAGTTGTTCTTGCCTTACTCCTTTGGAGAAGGGTTGGGATGAGGTCTGATTCAATTTTTAAATGCATCCAGCGCTTCTGTTGGTTTGCCATTATTATCAAATGCACCAAGCGAATAACCTTTCCAATTATTATAACTTTCCGGTTCCCAATAAAAAACACCTAAACCATTGCCGTTGGCAACAGATCTTGTTTTTAAAATGATATCATCAAGAAAAGATTTGCATGCAAATGAATCCGTCCAGCTCATTCCAACTTCACAGATCATCACAGGTTTTTTGTAACGTGCAATCATATCATTTATATTAGATAAACATTGGGCGTTTTTTGTTTGCCAATCTGTTGATGAAGGATATAAAGACATTCCAATCACATCCCATTTTGCATTATTATTTTTTAATCCATCAAAAACCCATCTGAATAAATTATTGTCATATCCATTTGAAATATGTACAATCACTTTGGCTGTGTCAAACACAGATTTTACAGCATCGTAACCGGCAGAAACCAATGCCGCAAAGTTTGCCATATTGGTTGAAGCACGCCCATCTTCCCATAACATACCGTCATTTGTTTCATTACCAACCTGCACCCACTCAGGATAAATACCGTTTGCTTTTAAGGTATCCATTACATGTTTTGTATAATTCGATAAAGCCGTTTTTAAATCATTAAAATTTAAAGAAGCCCAAGCAGCCGGTTTATTTTGTTTAGCCGGATCAGCCCACCAATCGCTGTAATGAAAATCTATCATAATGCGCATGCCTGCTGCTTTTGCACGTTTCGCTTTTGCAACAACATCTGCTGTATTACACCAGCCATCTGTTGGGTTAACCCATGCACGCAAACGGATTGAATTCATGCCTTCATCTTGCAACACCTGGAACAAATCTTCCTGAACTCCATTGCGATTATAAAATTTATAACCTTCACTTTCCATTTGCGTGAGCCAGCTTATATCTGCACCTTTTGCAAATACTGTGTGCGTTATAAGTGGTGTATCCGGCGGAGGATTTGTTGTTGTATCACCGCCATTATTGTTGGGTGGTGCTGAGTTGCTTTTGCTGCAACCGGTAATACTTGCAACAAACAAAAGAATTATCAAATAATTTTTCTTCATCGAAGATCTACTTAATATTTTTTCGTTGTGAGGATTCTCTGAAAACAGGAACCGGCTTTAAAACAATCTTTTTTTCTACCGGAGTTTCTGTTTTATTTTCTATAATCTGCAATAACAGTTCAAAAGATTCTTTGCCCATTGCAACCGTTTGCTGATCTATTGTAGAAAGGGTTGGCGTAATATGTTCGCCAAATAATTCATTCGCAAAACCAAACACACCAAATTCTTCAGGTATTTTAATATTGTGTGCTTTTAATTCTTTCATTACGCCAAGCGCAGTAAAATCTTCCGCCGCAAAAACTGCATCTGGTTTGTTATTCAAAGAGAGAAAATATTGTATTGCAGTTTTACCTGATTCAATTGAAACATTGCCTTCATAGATGAATAGATCATTCAAAGGCATGTCGTGTTTTTTCAAGGCATCTTCGTAGCCGCGTTTTCTGTCGCAAAAAATTTTTAAATGCTGCGGGCCTGAAGCATGAGCGATACGTTTATAATCATTTTTTATTAAATGCTCGGTTGCAATAAAAGCGCCTTTGTAATCATCAATTACAACAGAAGAAATGCCGGCACTATCTTCAGCCCGATCAAAAAAAACAATCGGGATCTTTTTCGTTTTTAATTCTTCATAGTAAGCAAAATCAGCTGTGTTTTTTGCAACGGAAACTAAAATGCCATCAACCCGGGCTGCTAAAAAAGTTTCTATTCCTTTTATCTCATGTTCATGTGTTTCGTTTGATTGGTACAGCAACACATTATAACCTTTTTCGTTAGCACATTTTTCAATGCCATGTACAACCGAACCAAAAAAGTTTGTATTGGCAGAGGGAATGATTACGCCGATCATATGTGTTTTGCCTGAACGCAACGAAGATGCGATGCGGTTTCTTTTGTAATTAAGCTTGTTGGCAACCTTTAAAACCGATTGCTTTGTGGAATGACTGATGGAAGGATGATTTTGCAAAGCTCTTGAAACTGTAGCCGCTGTAATATTCAATTCAGTGGCTATACTTAAAATAGTGGCTGGCTTTTGCATATGCAATCGTTTGCTTTGATTTGTGTTCTTTGCTTATATAGAAGATGCCCAAAACTGCTAACAAACATAAACCTTTTACTATAATAAAAATTTTTGCAGGTTAAAAAAAACTGCATCTTTATGCAAACGATTACATTTTTTTAAAAATTTTTCGATCGGATGCAACATTTGTTAAAAAAATTTTGTTTTAGAAGTGTAATAATTACACATTTGCGTTAAAGTGTAGTAGTTACACGTAAGCGATTGCAGTATGATTGCGGGCCTTCTAAATTTCATGTCATTATAGTAAATAAAAGATAGTATTAGTTATTCAGGATGGATATAGAAACTGATTTGCTTATTATTTCCTAAACTAATTTGTTGTTTATATTTTTTTAATTCAAATCAAAATCAAACGCACATTTTATGAACCTTCGACGGCTGTTTTTGAGTTTTACACTCTTCTTAATTTGTGGTGCAACAACGTTTGCGCAAAAAGTTGTTTCAGGTGTAGTTACTGATTCGGCGAGCAGGTCTCCATTACCAGGTGTTACGGTAACAGTAAAGGGCACAAAAACCGGTACACAAACTTCAAATGATGGCAGGTTTTCTATTACCGTTCCCAACAATGCAACAACGCTTTTTATTTCATCTGTTGGTTATGGCAGTAAAGAAGTACCTATCGGCACTGAAAGCCTGAGCATTTCTTTGGTTCAATCCAATGCTTCATTAAACGAAGTTGTAGTTATTGGATACGGAACTGCCAGAAAAAAAGATTTAACAGGCTCCGTTGCAATTGTGAATTCCAAAGATTTTAATAAGGGAGTTATAACAACTCCAGAACAATTGATCTCAGGTAAAGTGGCGGGTGTATCTGTTACACCAAATAACGGTGCTCCCGGTTCAGGAAGTACTATAAGAATTCGCGGCGGATCGTCTCTTATTGCAAGTAATGATCCTTTAATTGTAGTAGACGGTATGCCATTAACAAATTCAAGTATCCCGGGCGTAGCCAATCAATTATCATTGATCAATCCAAATGATATTGCATCTTTTAGTATTTTAAAAGATGCATCTGCTACTGCTATTTACGGTAGCCGCGCTGCTAACGGCGTTATTTTAATAACTACCAAAAAAGGCCAGCAGGGAAAACCGAAATTTACTTTTACTACACAATTGTCTGCAGGTACACTTATAAAAGAATACCCTGTGTTATCAACAGATCAGTTTCGTGAGTTAGTAAATACTTACGGCACAGCCGATCAAATAGCTTTAATGGGCGATGCTAACACTGACTGGCAAAAAGAAATTTATCATACAGCTATAACTTCAGACAATAATTTAAGTATTTCGGGAGCATTGAAAAATTTACCTTATCGTTTGTCAGTAGGTTATTTGGATCAAAACGGAATTTTAAAGACCGGTTATTTACACCGAATTTCTACAGAATTAAACTTAAATCCTGTATTACTCGATAATCATTTAAAAATTGATATAAGCATAAAAGGTTCGTTTTCCAAATCAAGATTTGCTAATAACGATGCTGTTGGCGGAGCAACTTCTTTTGATCCTACTCAACCGGTTTATTCAGGCAGTGACAGGTATGGCGGATATTGGGAAAGATTAGATCCTGCAAATACGGTTACAGGGTTAGCTTCTCTATCTCCCAAAAATCCTGTAGGCTTGTTAGAACAAAAATTTGATATTGGAAATGCTGAAAGGCTTATAGCAAATGCTGCTATTGATTATAAATTTCATTTCTTTCCGGCACTGCATGCTATAGCCAATATCGGTTACGATTATTCCAAAGGATACGGCAATGTTACAATTAATGACAGTGCAGCTATGGCTTATATGGGTTTCAAAGCAAAGGATAGCACTTTACATGGCGGACAGAGATCGCACTATCAAACTAATATGAATAATTTATTCACGAACTTTTATTTAAATTATTCAACCAACATAAACACTAAAAACAGAATTGAGGCATTGGCTGGTATAGAATACCAGGATTACCTGACAACGAATTTTGGTTTTAATACTTACGCTTATGATACAGCCGTAACTTCTACTCCTAAATATCCATTTGATAAACCCGAAAACAGGCTATTATCTTTTTTAGGTCGTGTAAACTATTCATATAACGACATCTTTTATTTAACCGCTTCATTTCGCCGTGATGGGTCTTCAAAATTCGCACCTGCATTTCGCTGGGGAAATTTTCCTTCAGGAGCCGTTGCATTCAATATTAGAAACATGGGCGATTTAAGAAACTCACAAGTTCTTTCCAACTTAAAACTGAGAGTAGGATACGGCGTAGTTGGTCAACAAGATGGTATCGGTGATTACGATTATATTTCTTACTATGATTTAAGCGATGTGAAAGCACAATATCAATTCGGCAATACATTTTACCAGATGTATCGCCCGGGAGGATATTATGCTAACAGGAAATGGGAGCAAACGGCAACCAGTAATGTAGCTATTGATTATGGTTTTTTCAATGAACGCATTTCCGGTAGTTTAGAATTTTATTATAAGAAAACAACAGATTTATTAAACCAGATCACACAGCCTGCCTTCACTAATTTTAGTAATACAATTGTTGCTAACGTGGGAAGCATGACAAATAAAGGTGTTGAGTTTACAGTGAATGCAGAACCTGTTAGAACGAATGATATCTCATGGACTGTATCGTTTAACGCAACTTATAACAAAAACGAAATCACGAAGCTTACTATAAATGATATTCCAAACTTTGTTGCCCAGGTGGCAGGTATAGGTGGTAATGGAGGTTTGCAGGCAAATGCTGTTGGTTATCCGAGAGGTTCTTTTTATGTATTTAAACAAGTTTACGATGAAAAAACAGGAAAGCCAATTGAAGATTTGTTTGTGGATTTGAATAATGACGGAAAAATTAATACCAGCGACCTGTATATATTTAAATCACCAGATCCTAAAATGTTTTATGGCTTCAGCAGTAATTTTAATTATAGAAAATGGAGTGCCAGTTTCTCTATGCGTGCAAACGTTGGAAACTACGTTTACAATGGTTCCGCAACAAACGGGGCAATAAGCAAATTCTTGTTTTCTTCTTTTCTTGCAAACGAAAACTCTGATGTGCTGAATACAAACTTTAAAGGCCTTGGTGATTACTATCAATCGAACTATTACATACAAAATGCTTCATTTATAAAAATGGATTATCTAAATATTGGATACAACCTGGGCAGATTGAACAATAGTAACATAGGTCTCCGGTTTAATGCAGGCGTGCAAAATGTTTTCACCATTACTAAATATACAGGGATAGATCCTGAAATTGACGGAGGTGTTGATTTTAGCCAATACCCAAGACCACGAACTTTCCTTTTAGAAGTTGGTGTTGATTTTTAACTAATTAAATTTAATACAGCATTATGAAAAATAATATAATAACATATAGCATAGCATTATCAGTTTCTGCTATGTTATTTACATCATGTAAGAAATTGTTGGATCTAACACCTACCAATAATGTAACAGTTGATGTTGCTTATAGCACTCCTGAAGGCTATAAAGAAGGCCTGGCAAAGTGTTACGGTGCGTTCGCTTTAACAGGTAACCAGGGAGGAGCCGGCAATCCTGATATCAGTACGCAAACAATTGATGAAGGAAACTCAGATTTTCTGCGCATGTTCTGGAATGTGCAGGAGCTTAGCACAGATGAAGCTATAGACAATGCTTCATGGAACAGCAATACAGATGCTGGTTTGCACGACTTTCACAATATGAACTGGTCTGCAAGCAACCCCATGTTAGAAGGCCTGTATGTTCGTTCTGCATACCAGATTTTATTATGCAATGAATTTATTCGTCAAAGTTCTGATGCAAATCTTTCAAGCAGAGGCATTTCAGGTGCAGATGCTGCAACCGTCAAAACTTATATTCCGGAAGTTCGGTTTTTAAGAGCATTTCAATACTGGGTTTTAATAGATGTTTTTGGAAACCCTTCTTTTGCAACCGAAAACGATGCAGTCGGTTCAGTGTTGCCACCAAGAATCAGCAGAACTGATCTGTTTAATTATGTTACATCAGAATTAAGAGATATATCCAATACTTTGCCTGCGCCCAGAACAAATGAATATGGACGAGCAGACCAAGGCGCTGCATGGGCTTTACTGGCTCGCCTTTATTTAAACGCAGAAGTTTATACCGGGGAGAAAAAATATGATTCTGCAGTAATCTATTCAAAAAAAGTGATTGACGCAGGATATGGTTTAGAATCAAATTACAATTGGTTATTCCTGAACGATAATTATAAGTGTACCAATGAATTTATTTTCACTATTAATTACGATGGGCAACAATCGCAAAATTTTGGCGGAACAAACTACATTGTATATGCAGGCACAAACGGTTCAACACCTATGTCAGAAGTTGGTATTTCGGGCTGGGGCGGTAATCGTGTAACTAAAAATTTACCGAATCAATTTCCTGATTATACAGGTACTATTGATAAACGTTCCCAGTTTTATACAACAAATAGCAATATTGAAATTGTTGACCGCACAAAGGATGGATTTTGGTCAACTAAGTTTAAAAATATAAATAGAGACGGCAGCCTTGGTTATTCAACAGGAGGCAATTTAGGAGTCGGTGTAGATATGCCATTATTCAGACTTGGTGAACAATATTTAATTTATGCCGAAGCTGTAACAAGAGGCGGAGAGGGCGATGCAAATCTTGCTCTATCCTATTTTAATCAATTGAGGCAAAGAGCTTATGGAAATACAGCAGGCAATGTAAGTGCGCTTAATTTAGATTTAATCATGAATGAAAGAGAAAGAGAATTATACTGGGAAGGTTTCCGCCGTACAGATTTAATCAGGTTTGGAAAATTTACTTCTGGCGATTACTTGTGGCCATGGAAAGCAAATGTTCCAAATGGTGCCGGCGTTGATGCACATTATAATCTTTATCCAATTCCTGCGCCGGAAATCAACGCGAATAACAATTTAATACAAAACCCGGGTTATTAATTTTTAAATGAATTCAATTATGAATAAACTTTTTTATCTGATAATTTGTTCAGTTCTTGTTTTTGCGTCGTGCAAAAAAGAAGAAACTACAGCCTACTTTCAAGGCGGAACAGATCCTGTACTTACAGCTACAAGTAACTCAGGTTCTAATGTTATAAATTTAGATGCAGCCGACAGCACTTCACCTGCATTGCATTTAAGCTGGACTAACCCAAATTATATGTTTAACTATGGAGTAAGCAGTTTAAGTGTAAATTATTTGGTGGAAATAGACACTTCCGGCAGTGATTTTACTAATCCAAAAAGAGCACAATTATCTATTTCTCAGGCAACAGATACAGTTTTAACTGAAGGAAAGCTTAATGCTTACCTTACTAATTCAATGGGGTTGGATACATCATTCGCACATCAATTAGAAATAAGAATAACCTCTTCTATAAATACATCGGGCAATGGAGCAGGAACCTATTTATATTCAAACGTTGAAAGTTTTACAGCGAAACCTTATTTCCCGCCACCGGCAGTTACTCCTCCTGCAACCGGTAATCTTTATATTGTTGGTGATGCAACAGCAGGCGGATGGAATAACAATGATAGCCCTGCACCTGATGGAATTGGCGATCAGAACTTCACACAAGTTAGTGACAAAGACTACCAGATAACAATATACCTAACCGGGGATAAAGAATATAAATTTATTGAAACTCCGGGATCGTGGACCGAGCAATGGAGCATTGGTACCGAACAAAGTGTCGGTGATCCTTCTACATTGGATTATACTCTCAAATTCAACGGTGCTAATGTACGGGCACCTTCAGCAAGCGGCAATTATTTAATTGATGTCAATTTCCAAACAGGAAAAGTAACTCTTACCAAACAATAAATTTAGGAACTACTATTATGAAAAATATTTATAAATTACTGTTTGCAATTATTGCATTAAGTGCATTCAGTTCGTGTCAAAAAATATTAGATAAAAAAGATAGTCTGCCTCCATATGCTAATGCAGGCAATGCACCTACACTTACAAGCGATGTAACAACTGTAAGCCCAACACCGGCAGATTCAAGTAAACCGGTAGTAACGTTTTCGTGGACAAGCCCCAAATATGCTGTTGATTCAAGCACCGTTAAATATATTCTTGAAATCGATTCTTCCGCTACAAGTACTGACGGTGGTTTTAAAAGAGAAGTAACCGGTGAGTTAAGTACATCATTAACCGGCAGAGAATTAAACAGCATTCTGCTCAATTGGGGTTTTGCTTTAGGAGAAACGCATACAATCAATGCAAAACTAATTTCATCATACACAAATAATAACCAGCAATTCACTTCAAATGTAGTTACGATACAAGTAAATGCCTACGGTGATTCTTCTGTGCTTACAAGCTCAAGTGATAATGTTATATGTACTTTAGCAAATGCAGATCAGCATGCGATTGATTTTAACTGGTCACCTTCTTTTAACGGCTATGCAGGTTTGGTAACTTACACTTTGCAGTACGATTCAACAGGAGATAATTTTGCCAGCCCTAAAGAAATTCCGGCAGGCCAAAATGTTTACACAAAATCTTTAACGCAGGCAGAATTAAACGAAACTGCTACCAATTCGCGTGTTGTAGGTGGTACAACTGGTAAAATTGAGTATAGAATAAAGGCTGTAACTGCGTTAGGTGCTATAGTTTATTCTAACGTTGTATATGTAACTATTCAATCATACCAATCCACCTTAAGATTTTATTTGCCCGGCAGTTACCAGGCAGCTACAGGTAATGGTGCCGATTGGGATCCACCAACAGCACCTGAATTAATCAGGGATCAACGCCCGGGTTTATTAAACAATATGTATTACATCTATATATGGTTGCCTTCAGGCGCTCAATTTAAAGTTACCCAAGGCAGAAGTTGGGATGTGAACTACGGTGGTACCAATGGAAACCTCGTACAAAACGGTGATAATTTCACTGTTGCCCATGATGGTGTTTACCGGATTAGCATTGACAGGGGAACCATGAAATACGATATACAGGATGGAAAAATGGGTTTTGTAGGTGGCGCAGTAGGCGCAGGCTGGAATCCCCCAAATGTTTTTCCAACTTATGCAATGGGTAATGCTGCAACAGATTTATTTGTTGGCATTACAGATTTTACAGTTGATGGCTGGAAAATGATTGATGCAGACCATTGGAATGATGGCAGCAACAGTGTAAGCGAAACAAGAAGTTATGGCTCTGACCAATTGGACAATAACACTGGAACGCCTATGGCAGTAAACGGACCTAACTTTCCTAATGTACCTGCTGCTGGCAAATACAGGGTGATATGGGATGGCCGTGATGTTGACAACATCAAATACTGGCTCTCACCTGCAGAAGAAATGCGTTTAGTGGGCGATGGTATAAACGGTGTTCCCGCATGGGATCCTGCTAATAGCCCGCAGATGAGTTATAAAGGCAATGGCGTTTGGCAAATTACACTTGATTTAATAAGTGGTAAGGATATTAAATTTTTAGCTGGAAATGCATGGGGCGCTTTTGATTATGAAGATAACAGCGGCGGAAGCACTTCTGTTGGTACACCAAGAAAAATAAAGTGGGAAGGTGGAGATAATTTCAAAACCCCTGCCGTGGGCGGTACATACACAATTACATTGGATGAGTATAATCAAACAATGACAATAACTCAATAAATCAAACGTTTATTGCTTATTAAAAAAGGCTACAGAAATGGTAGCCTTTTTGTTTGAATGCTTTTCAACAAAACACACGATTAATCATCGTCATCATTATTCTTTTTTTCTGCTCTTCTTTTTAATTCATTTAATGGCATTGAGATCATTCTGCCAATTGGTTTGCCATTCCGATAAGTTATAACTTTTATTTGCGTTGCTTCTTTAGGTGCTATAAGCGGTTGCGTATATTTCGGATAAAATCTATCAGGATAGGAATTATCAAAACTGTAATGAATATCCAAACCGTTCACTTCATTTTTCAATTCAATTTTTAGTGAACTGTCAGCAGTAAGTGATGGAATAAAATCAGGATCATACATGCTTGGCGCATACTTCACTTCTTCAACATCAAATCTTTTAAACTGCGCTTCGATCCGGGTTATAAAATCATTCCAATTCTTTTTTTCATTCTGGCTCCATGTATCTTCCGCAACAGCAAATGCACGCGGCCATGTCATATATTCTACCTGGCGAAAATTATACACCTGTTCGGTCCATAAATTTCCCTGCGCTCCTAAAATATATTTTTGTTCATCACCTGTTAATGCTGACGGCATCGGGTTAAAACTATACACTTTATTTAACCGCAATGAAGCATAAATATGCGGCTCCATTATTCTGTCGCTTTGCATATAATCAAGATACACATATTGCGTTGGGCTCATTACAACATTATGACCCATCTTAGCAGCCACAGTTCCGCCATCAGCATTTTGCGCTGAACCTGCTGCAACCGCTCCATCATGTGGACCACGCCAGCTCATGACTGTCGCATTCGCGCCAATACCACCTTCTAAAATTTCATCCCAGCCCATAAATTTTTTGCCTTTCGATTCAACAATTTTTTCCAATCGTTTTTCGAAATAGCTCTGCACTTCTTCATACGTTTTTAAATTTTCTTTTTGCATGAGAGCAGTAACGGCATCGCTGCTTTTCCAGAAAGTTTTGAAAGTTTCATCCCCACCCATGTGTATATAATCGAAAGGGAAAAGTGCTGCAACTTCTGTCAAAACCTTATCTAAAAAGTCATACACATTTTCATTGGCAGGGCAAAGGTTATCATCATAAATTGCCGTATGCGTTCCCCAATCTTTTATTGATTCACCTGAAGACACACCAATATTTTTTACACCACCTGAACATGAAAGATCAGGATATGCAGTAATAGCGGCTAAGCTATGGCCGGGCACATCGATCTCAGGCATAATATTTACAAATCTTTCCTTTGCATATTGAACCATTTCTTTTATATCACCCTGCGTAAAAAAACCGCAATCAGTACGAGGTTCATTTGCAGCAGGCGGTGCAAAGCTTCCAAACTGGCCAACTTTATACACTCTGCATGCGCCAATTTGCGTAAGTTTCGGCAAGCTTTTTATTTCAACACGCCAGCCTTCATCATCCGTTAAATGCAAGTGCAATAAATTGAATTTATATTTACTCATCTGATCAATGTACGCCTCTACTTCGGGTTTTGTAAAAAAGTGGCGTGCAACATCCAGCATTAAACCGCGCCATCCAAAACGCGGATAATCCGTAATCTCAACACAAGGCGCTTTCCATGCAATATCTTTTACCAAAACACTGTCCTCAATTTCTGCAGGAAACAATTGCATCAATGTTTGCACACCATAAAAAACACCTGCAGGTTTATTTGCTTTTATTGTTATATTTTTTGGCGTTACTGATAAAAAATATCCTTCATTACCCAATGTTGGATTAGCTGTTTTATTCAACTCTAATTTTATGACGGCATTTGGCGCATTGCCTGAAACAGAAACTTTGTAACCTGTAGGAACAGACAATCTTTTTTGAAGATCAACAACAGTTTGTTTCAGATCTGTTGTTTCAATTGTTTGAATGGTTATGTTTTGAGGAAGTGTAAAATAACCAGCCTTTTGTTCAATGCTTACAGGCTCAGGAACAATAGCGATTTGTGATTTGGTTTGACAAAAGATAAGTGAACTAACAAAAATGTTGGTGATAAACAGGAGTGATTTCTTCATAACGGCATTAATTGAATTTATAAATGCCTTAAAAATAGTTTAAGAAGAGAATATAATTGAAGGAAAATTTTTTATAAGTGAGAAGCAAGACAGCAGAACTTAGAAATTTCTATCTCACATTTCGCTTTTCAAGTTCATCTTTCATTCATTCAACGCAATATCTTTTATAATAATCGGCGCAAAAGGGAATGGATGTTTTTTAATATTTAATTTATAACGAAGCACAATTTCACCATTATAAATCACCTGCAGCCATTGTGCATCTTCAGTTGTTACTATGTAATTAGCACTTACTTTATCACCTTTTACAAAAAATGTTTTACTTTCTTTTGAAGATGAATCTGCGATAGCAATATCTGCAGAATCAACAGAAGCTTTATCAAGTAGCAATAAATTTTTTTTATCGTCTATGGTTCGCAGAGCGATCGTTATTGTATCACCAACAGTTGCATTGATAATTCCTTTTGAAGGCGTATAAGAAACTATTTTATAGTTGAATGAAGGTTGCTTGAAAGGTGAACGATTAAATTCATTCAAAGTCGGAGTGTTATCCAGTAAAGCCCATTTGATATCATCCGGGTAATGATCTTGTATAAAATATTTTGGCGGCGTTAAAAAATAATTTGCATTAAAATCCTTAATAAATTCTCTTCCTGAAAAATTAAGATAACCACTTGCCCATGTTGCGTCAAGCAAATACCAGTTGCTGTCAATCATTACAGCATTCCATTTATGGTTGCATCTAAATTGGCCGCTGTTAAAACCAGACCTTGCATAACCCGTTATAACAACACTTTTAATGCCGGCAAAATCACATAACGATTTAAACAATCTTGCATAACCGTCGCACAAAGCATATCCTCTTTTTAAAACAAGCCCGGCAACTCTTTCATCCAATGTTTTGTAAATGGTATCGGCGTCGTAATCAGCTTCTGCACCATCATCAATATAAGCAACAGGCTGCGGTTGAAAGCGAATAGTGTTGTATGAAATGTGGTCAGTTATCCAGTAAAAAATAGAACGCACTTTTTCAAGTTCGGTTGTATACGAGTTAGTAAGAAGGTGCGATAAACTATCAACCGTTGGCGCATCAATATTTTCTGCTCTTACATCAATTGAAGAAAAGTTAACTGCTTTATATTGCGAGAAAGAATTATAAAAAAAGAAAATGAGGGCAAGGCTAAACAACAATTTCATACATCACGTAATTGGATGTAATAAAATTAGACACTTTTTTGCAAAAGAAAAATCAATTTATGGTCGCTCAAATAACAAGCATACCAAAAATTAGTCCCTTTTAGGGGTTGGGGGTTTCGCACTAAACAGCGTCCACGGATAAGCCAGCATATTATTTAAATATTTTGCCTGCCATGCAAATTGCGGATGTGCCTTATAAAATGTAGCACCAATAAAATTTTCTCCGCAAGGATGACCCATGTGCGCCCAAAATTGCATGTGGCTTGCAAGCTCTGCAGTTGTTACTTTACTTTGTACAGCACCCATTGGCCAATAGGCAGGTTCATCCCATTCAGGACAACCTTTTGGATCTTCATCAATGTGACCACAAATAACGCAACGGTTATTTAATTTTTTTCCTGCAGTTGCATCTACATGATCGGCTTCAATAATTTTTCCTGTTGAATCATCGAGTTTGCCTTTCATGTCAACATTCACCAATTGAACCATTCTTAATTTTCTTGCGTTGGGTGATGTTGTATTATCATTCACATTAAAAGTTGTTTCATCTTTTATCAACTTTGGATCGCTGGCAAAATTAGAACCGATGATAGCAGTGTCTTTGCTTCTCCACACACGATAATCTTTTAAACCCAATTCAAACTTTGCAACTTCATTTGTTTTGGTATCACCGATCAGCCAGTCGTTTGCATAACCACCGTTATTATCTTTCAAAAAAATATTTACAACATCATCAATGCTGTTTGCATATTGTGCTGCTTTTCTTGCACGCATAAACTCAGGTGTTTTGGTTGAATCAAAACCGATGAACTGCGTGATGGTTGTTTCAGTAATTAAAATGCCGTTATCATTAATTACAAAATCATCGCCACTGTGAATATAACCCGGCATACAATCCATCATAATGTGATGACCATTCTTCGGAACAATATCAGCAATCACATTCCAATGCTGACCAACTATATATTCCGTCCAGTTATTATGACCGATAACAATTTTTCCATCTTTTGTATAACTACCTGTTGCAATAAATGCGCTGCAATTTCCCGGCGCTTTATTCTTCGCATTGTCAAGTAATGGAATGTAATAAAATGCCAACTCTTCCATTGCATTGTACGCCGTTAAATCAAGACTGTCGTAATTTTTATGTTGATCATGAAGACCAGCAACAATTCCATTGATCTCATCTTTATATTCACGATCTAATTTATCCCACAAAAAATTCTTAGCAGCCTGTCTATAAAAACTCCAATCACGTTTTGTATCATGAGCGAGATAATAAGAAACTGCCTGAATAGAAGTATCAATATCATTTGCTAACAAATAACCATGCTGGTAGCCAATGTCAGATGGCGATCCTTCAAGATGAACATATATCCATCCATTTTTATTTTCACGGGATGCTTTTGCCAACACATCTTTTTTATCATCAGTCGAAGAAGCAGAAGTCGTATTAGTTTTTGATGCTTGATTGCAGGAAAACAAGATCAAACTAAAAGTGATTACAAAAAATATTTTCATACACGCAGTTTTAATGTGGTTGCATAAATATAAGAAGCTTGTTTAACAATTAAATCAAACGAAAATTTTCATCATCATACTATATTTGCGATGCTAACATTTGTTAGGTCTTTTTAATAAAATATTTATGGAAACAACGATTGCTGAAAAAAGAATTACTCCTGTTGAAACAGATTTTCTTCCATTAGAAGGCACAGACTATGTTGAATTTTATGTGGGCAATGCAAAACAGGCTGCACTTTTTTATAAAACTGCTTTTGGATTTCAAAGCATTGCCTATGCTGGTCCTGAAACAGGTGTGAAAGATAAGGCGAGCTATGTAATAAGACAGAACAAATTAACTTTTGTGTTGACCACGCCTTTAAAAACAAACAATGAAATTGCAGATCATATTTATAAACATGGTGATGGTGTAAAATTTTTAGCGTTGCGTGTGCAGGATGCAAGAGATGCATGGCATCAAACAACAAAACGTGGCGGTGTAAGTTTTATGGAACCTGAAGTGTTGAATGATGAAAATGGTGAAGTGGTAATAAGCGGTATAAAAACGTATGGTGAAACAGTACACTTATTCATCGAAAGAAAAAATTACAACGGTGCATTTATGCCGGGTTATAAAAAATGGGAAACGAATTACAATCCATCATCAACAGGTTTGTCGTATGTTGATCATTGTGTGGGAAATGTTGGCTGGAATCAAATGAATAAATGGGTAAAATTTTATGAAGATGTAATGGGCTTCAGAAATATTTTATCATTTGATGATGAAGATATTTCTACTGAATATTCTGCATTGATGAGTAAAGTAATGAGCAATGGCAATGGCTATGTAAAATTTCCGATCAACGAACCGGCCGAAGGAAAAAAGAAATCGCAGGTTGAAGAATACCTCGATTTTTATAATGGCGAAGGTGTGCAGCATGTTGCACTCGCAACAAAAAATATTGTTGAAACAGTTACTGATCTGCAAAATCGCGGTGTTGAATTTTTGAAAGTGCCTTCCACTTATTATGATGATTTGATTGATCGTGTTGGCAGCATTGATGAAGAC
The DNA here is from genome assembly GCA_019247895.1 of Parafilimonas sp. Classification (GTDB taxonomy): domain Bacteria; phylum Bacteroidota; class Bacteroidia; order Chitinophagales; family Chitinophagaceae; genus Parafilimonas. Next base: position 23,742 of record JAFBAF010000042.1, read on the forward strand.
ATTGAGCCTCTAAAAGAATTAGGTATTTTGGTTGATCGTGATGATGAAGGTTATTTGTTGCAAATATTTACAAAGCCTGTTGAAGATCGTCCAACTTTATTCTTTGAAATAATACAACGCAAAGGCGCAAAGAGCTTTGGCAAAGGAAACTTCAAAGCTTTATTTGAAGCAATAGAAAGAGAACAGGGTTTGAGGGGAAATTTGTAGAATCAATTAAATTGATTACTGATTACTTACTATTGCGGCGTTAAAGTTTGTTTTAATATTTATCGCTGCACAAAATAAAATAACAAATATTTTTTGTTGCTGCTATCGTGAAACAGGAAACGTAGTTTCAATCTCATCAAGTTTCATTCGCACAGCAATAAGTTGCTTGTAAATAGTTAATGCCTCATCAAAGGCATCATTTGATAGTAAGCCGTTGGTACATGCTTTAAAAAGATTTTCGAACATGTAAAGAGCATCCGGTTCATTCATAGTTTTGGTATTTGAAAACAAATTTATTACTTGTTTTAATCCAAATTTGTCAAACTGATAGCCGTAAAGGTTGAATTCGCGTTGATTAGGTTTATTTATGCAACTCTGCCATGCCAACATCTTCTTTAAAAAATTTCGCATTTTTTGCACCAGGTATTAATATACCCAACCCATCAGTCCATTTAAGCGAGCTGAAAGGATAAAGCCTGGTGTGTAACAAAATACTGCCCGAGCCACCTGTAACGTTAGCATAAATTTTCAAGGTCTCTTTTTTTCCTGCTATGTGGCGGAACCCTTCTTTAAAATTAATCACGGTTTGTGCAGTTAAGCCATAATCAAGTTTTATTGAATCGCTCTTTGTTGATAACTGGTTGCCATTGCTTCTTACAATTAATTTGCATTTATCAATACCACCACTAAATGAAGAAATGAATAATGGAAGCGAATTAAGTGTCCAGTTTGTATCTCCGGAAAGTTTTACATCAGCAACTTCAGAATAACCGTTATTAAGCACAGTATTTCCGGGGCTCTGAAAAGTAATATGCGGTACATTATTTACAAGGCACATATCTTGTGCTTCAACAGGATTATTAGCATATAAAGTGTAATAAGTTTCATCATCTGTTCTATATGTTAACGAACGAAAAGCCAACTTTACGACAGAACCTGAAGTGCTGCTATCAACAGGCAGGTAATATGCTGTACTTGTGATTGTTGTTCCTTGATTTGTATAAATATCGCCGCCCAAATCGCCACTACAGAATCCACCGTTATTAATCCATGGAAAACCAATTACAATATATTCAAGTAATGGATAAGTTGCATTAAATCCACCGCCAATTAAATATATATGCTGAGAAGAAGTGATTTGAAATTGCGCAACTGACGTACTACCATTTGGTATAAAACTTTGTGATGTTGTTGGCGGCAATATACTTGCTTGTACTGTTACAATTCCATCACTTGCTATTGAGTTTACCGTGTTGCTATTTGTTTTCGAATACAATGTTTCTTGTTTTTTACAATTGCAGAAAATACACATAGCAATAAAGAAGAAAATACAAGCATGTAGTTTGTTTGAGTTTTGTGTTTTCATAGCCAGAAGTTTAATTGTTATCACACTTGAATCAATTATGCGTTACTGTAACAAATCCATTTGGATAATTATAATAGTAATCTGCATTTTCAATAGTGTATGGTGCCGTTCTTCCACCTGCAATATCCGTCCAGGAAAATTTAGAAGCCGGTTGAAGAGAAGTGTTGATGGAAGCCTGGCCGGTAATTTCAGTTACATCAGCATACACAAAAAAATCGTGCACATTTGCGCCGGTTAAATGATAACCTGCAGGAAATTGTATCGTATAATTTTTTCCCTTTTTTATTGTAGTAACATCTATCATATTATTATTCTCATCTTTAACTATAAGATTTTTTTTGAATTGCACATCGCCTGTTGTTTCAATAACCAGCGGCAAATTATTTATACCGAGTGATCCACCCTGCGAATCATATTCTGTTTCGAAAATTCTTGTTAAGCCAATATGCAATTGGTCGGGATCATAAATATTCAAACCCAAAAATGGTTTTGAACCGGTTAACATTATTTGTGGCGAAAGTGGTGATGAAAGCTCTTCGTATTTGTCTTCAGGACCATAGCCAATTCCTAACAATTGTATCGAGATTGTATCTCCGCTTTTTATTTTGCCTGATGCTGAAGGAATGTTATAATGAATAGTAAATGTAACCGGAACCGGGGTTCCGTCAGCTGGTAAATAAAGGCCAGGCCCATCTACATCCCCGTCACCTTGAATAGTGGCGCTTGCTTTGGCAGAGCCGTGCTTAGCAGTTGGATGAAATAAGAATGGCTGAGTAGCAAACGGTTCCTCAATTATTGAGAAAGCATCATTGCTATCGCTTTCATAAGCAAGAAAATCAAATTCTATAATTTGAAGTTCTGTATTTTTTGAAGCGAAACTGTAAGTAATCTGAGCCGTCCCGCTGCCATTTGCATTGGCAATAAACTGTGTTTTTGTAGTGGACGCTTTTATAATTTTTGGCAATTGAACCGGGCCATGGGTTTGTGCATTACTGAAATTTGAATTGGTTAAAGCAATGGATTGTGCATCTTTTTTACAGGCAGCAAACAAAATGGCAATAGTGCTTAAAAAAATTAAACAGGTAGTTTTCATAAACATAATTTAGCATAATTAAGTTGGAAGATCAGAAAGCAGTCGTCCTATGAGTTTAGACTTTGTAAAGGGTACTTCCGAGGCTAAGCAGGATTTCCAGTGAGTGAATTTACAGCATATTTTTTAGAAAAGGGTTGAAAAAATTCTATTAATTTAGTTCATCTTATTAATAAAAAATCATTTCGGTATTCCATAAAACTTACATACTGCATCATAATTCTTATAGTCGGGCTGTTGACCTGCTGAGCGGCCTGATTTAATACTTCCTGGTATGATTATATAACGAAATTGATTATCTAAAGAAGTATAGCCATAAGGATCAGGGTCATTATAAGGATCATCCAAATTATGAAACTGAATGCGAATATTTCCAAGCGTATTAAACACATCAAAAAAATCTGAACCGCCTGAAATTGTGGAAGGCAATGTTTGTGTTATAGTTTGAGTTTGTACAAATTTTGCATATACCATTATTACTCCATTATCAAGAATGTTTTGAGTTAAGCTGGTTACAGGTTTATCATAATAACGATAGCCGTAATTAAAAAAATAATAAAGATTCCAGTAAGAAGGCTTAAACCAGTCACTATAAATAACATTGGCAGTACCGGGATCTCCTTGTTCGCCCTGGTCTCCTTTATCACCTTTTGGACCTTGACTTCCGGTTTCTCCTTGTGGTCCTTGTTCTCCCTGTGGTCCTTGGGGGCCAGCAGGTCCTGTTTTAGAGCAGGATGAAAATAAAGAAATGCTTAATAATAATATGGCGAAGAGTTTAATTGGTTTCATAGTGTCTGTTTTAGTTTTTAAGTGTTAAATTACCTGCTTTTGCATTTACGTTTTGTGCTGATACAACTGCCCATATAATACAACCTATCCAGCAAAGTATAGGGCCAATTAAAGGCAACAGAAAAAATAAAGTGAGCGAGATTACAAACATTATTAAGCCGCCTGCAACAGAGGCATACAGCAAACCAAGTGGCCCAAATAGAAAAGCTAATAAAAATGCTGTACCAACGCTTTTTTGTTTTTGCACAATTATTACTGTTGGTGAAGATGATGTTGTTTCCATATTTATTTTTTTTGATTGATTTGGCTGAATTATTAGAGATTTTTTATTAATACACTTTTTTAGTCTTAAGCTCTTTTATCTGGTCTTTTAAATCCTGGAATTCCCTGGGATCGAGATAAGTGTCTATTTGTGATAATATTGATTGATATTCTTTTTGCAGGGCACTTCCAATTGAGTTATAAACATTCGGGTCATTTAAAAAATTAACGTCAATGCCTTCCTTTTGTAAATCGCCTGATGTGTTCAGGCTTATGTTATAGATTGTGGGGATGGGTACGGATTTAATCCAAATTTTTTCGTGTGATAAAGGCTCAAGGCCATATAAATTAATTTTTCCTATTAGTGAAACAGTGCCATTAAATTGATATGTATAATAAACATTGCCACCGTGATTGTTAGCCCATATTGGAACATGTTTTATGCTGCTCCACTTACCATCAAGTGCAGAAAATGAGGGAACGATTTCGATTTGAAGGGCTACATCAACTTCTTTTTTTTCATCATAAGTCATATTATCGAATGTTGGATAAGTACTTTTTATGCGATACCCTTTATCAATCAGCAATTCTTCAATATCATCACCCATAAATTTTTGAAAGTTTGTAAATATGTCCGGCTCGCCATATACCTGAACAAATTTATCAGCATAATAAGGCCGTATTAATGTTACTAAAATACCTGCGGAACTAGGCTTTACAGTATTGGTTGTTTTATAATCATAAGTAAATGTTTGTTTTGATGTGGCTATTTGTTTAGCAGGAGAACATCCAAAAACAAAAAGAATTGCGAACAGAAAATTAATTGGTTTCATAATTACAATTAGTTTTTGAAACCGAATGTAATCTTCAATCAAAAAATTTATTTGATTATCTCTTTCCCTGTATAAAATCTTTCTTTTTCAGTAGCAATTAATACAAGATTTGTAAAACGTTGAAACAGCTACAGACGCGTACTTTATTTTAATGAAAGCAATCGTAGCACCGCTTGCTTTCTCTCTCTTGCTATAGGAATTTCTTTGTCATCGTACATAATAATAAATCCATCTTTTTTATCATAGGCAGTAATAAAATTGCTGTTAATAATGTATTGGCTATGAACCCGAATGAAAGTGCTGTTATCAGAAAATTGCGCTGCTATTTCTCCAATGCCTTTTGATAAAACAGAATAAAAGATTTTTCTATCAGCTGTATTTGTTTGAGCAGTTATTAATGAAGTATGATCTTTTTGAGAAGCTATATACAGAATGTTATTAACGGATATTACTTCATAGCGTTTGGATTGCGCTGCATTTTGAAGCGCAATAATTTTTTTTGAAGGCGCAGTTAATTTCAAATTTTGCAACAATAATTCAATGCGGTTGAATTTATCTTTTTCATCAATCCGGTTTTTTGCTTTTTCAATTGCTTCAATAAGTATTGAATTGCTGTATGGTTTTAAAACATAATCGCAGCAGCTAAATTGTATTGCCTGCAAAGCATAATGATTGTAAGCAGTTATAAAAACAACTTCGGCAGTATCGTTTTTATAATCATTCAATATATCAAAAGAAAGTTTGCCTGCGTCTAATTCAATATCAAACAATAAAAGCTGCGGCTTATATTTTTGCAAAGCTTCTGTTGCTTCTGCAGAGGTTCCGCACAAAGCGGCAACATAAAAATCATTAAAATTTTCTTCAAGTATTTTTTTAAGATGCAGTCTTTCGCTGCTTACATCTTCAACAATAATTGCAGTTATCATGTAAGTTCGGGTGTTGCTTTTACAAAAGCTATATGAATAGTGGTTATAAATTTAGTGTTTATTCTTTTCGTTTCAATACCACCTTTTTCCCGGTATTTTTTATTGAATAATTCTATTCTTTCTTTTGTAAGCTTTAAACCTATACCATTTCCAGCAACATTCGAATTGTAATTTTCGTCCAGGCCGTTTTCAATATTTATTATCAAAACTGCGCTGCTTTTTTTAATGCTTAAAATTAATATTGCCAGCACCATACTTTACTGCATTTTCAAAAACGGGTTGTAATACCATTGAAGGAAAAGCAACTTCTGAAGTGTTGATAACTTCGTCAATTGAAGCGTTGAAATTACAAGCTCTCGCAAAGCGCTGTGATTCTACCTTCAAATATTTCATTGTTAATTCAAGTTCTTCTTCAAGCGTTACTTCCGATAAAAAAGATTTATTCAGCACATCTCTCATTAATAAAGAAAAGTTAATCAGCAATTCCTCACCTTTTTTGTTATTGCTTTCATAAGCACGCTGAATGCTTTGCATAGCGTTAAAAATAAAATGCGGGTTTAATTGTGCACGCAATGCCTTTTGCTGAAGTTGTTTTAAATGCAAAGCGGTTTTATTTTGTTCAAACTTTATATAAACCAGAATGCTTAATATAAATAATGCGGCAACCAAAACAATAAAAAAAATATTCCTTGATTGTTGTTTTATTTTACCTTCTTCTATTTGCTTGTTTTTATTGAGTAATACTATTTCATTGTCTTTTTTTTCTGTTTCATATTTTATTTCTGCTTCGGTTAATTGTTTTGCGGTTTCTTCGTTCATTAAAGAATCTTTTAAACCGGAAAAGTTTTTATAATAATCAAGTGCTTTTTTATAATCTTTTTTCTTTAAGCTTACTTCTGATAACAGTTCATACGTTTCTTTAGCGCCTTCTTTATAACCAAGTTCTTCAAATGTTGACGCTGCATTTAGTAAATAGAATTCAGCTTTATTGCATTTGTTCAATTTTAAATACGTAGTTCCAAGTTCTTTGCTATAATTGGCAATGCCATGCTTGTAACCAAGTTTTTTAATAATTGCAAATGCTTTGAAATAATAATCGAGTGATTTCTGATAGTCAATTTTTGCTTCAGAAAATTTGTTTGCTTGCGTCAAAAGAACGCCTTGATTTCTGTAAAAAAGACCGAGGTTAAAATAACATGTACAAATACCATTTGAATCATTCGATTTTCGAAAGATTTTAAATGCCTTAAAATAATACTCTTCTGTTTTATGAAAATAATTTGCTTTGATTAGGTTTGATTCTTCTTTAAGATGAGTTTCTTCACAGATATTACATTTGTCATAAAAGCTTCCTATTGACATATACAAACCGGGAATCCAGTTCGAATCTTTTAAATCTTTTGCTATTTGTAAAGTTTTTAAATCGTATTCAATTGCTTTATCGTAACAATTATTCGCCAAGGTTGAATTGCCTTGCTGGAGAGCATGTTTACAATAATCGTAATAGCCTGATGCAACTCCCCATGATGCTATAATTGTTTGATAGTTTTTTGCTTCACAAATTTTTTCTAACATTAAATCTATATTTAATGCTTTTTCGTATTTGCCTTGCAATGTATATTGAG
>JAFBAF010000068.1 GCA_019247895.1 Parafilimonas sp.
TCAACCAACACGCTTCCAAAACTGTATATCCAACCGAAAATAGGGAATGATGCAAAACTTTTTTTAGCAATAGTTTTGTTAGCGCGTGCCATAAAAGGAGTTGTTACGGGCACATCCATTAAACTATTGTGATTGCAAACAATTACGCAATTCGTTAATCCCTTAAAATATTTTTTGCCTTTTACTTTAAGCGGACAGCCAATTAAATTCAGGTAAACAGTCATCCACACTCTTGATACATGCCTGTGCCATTTTGCTTTTACAGGATCGTTTAAAACATGACAGGGAATATAAAAAATATAAGCAATGAACATGGTTGAAACAAAAAGCAACAATCCCCATAACGCCCAAATGCGACCGAAGACTTCTTTAAAAATGTTCATCAAATTTAAATATTTCAATAAAGTCTAAATATTCAATAATCAACAAACAATACTCAATAATCATATTGTTTTCGATTGAGCATTGATTATTGCATATTGATTATAGTTTGTTTATTGTTCAAAAAACACCATGCTTCCTCCAACCCATTCGCGGTCTTTGTTATAACGAACACCGATCATTTTTCCTTTGCTGATGCGTGCTAAATTTTGCGTTGCAGCCGGTCTTGCTTCGCCATCTTTCCAGAAATAAAATATGCGTATTTCAGCTTTTGCATTTTCGCCGGGTGTTTTAATTACATCTGCATATTTCACTTTGCGTTGTAAGATCCAGTTATGCGGATCTTTCACCGCATCAATATCTGCTTTTGTTACATCAATTACCACACCTTGGCCGGCAAAAGAAAATAATGGTTTTAAAACATAATTTTCAAGATCAGGCGGAATGGTTTTTACATCACTTAAAAAATTTGTTTCAGGAACATAAGGATGTTTTATAAATGGCAATGTGTATTTACTGATGCGATAAAACCAGTTTGGATGCGGCACCCATTCAACATCTAAATCTTCAAATAATATTTTTCCTTTTTCCTGCACTTCCGCTGATTGCTGTTGAAGGTCATCAAAAATTACACGGTTATAAATGCGCTTAACTTCTGTTTTCTTTCCATCCTGAACATAAAACAATTTTCGCCCTTCTTTCACCAGTTCAGTTATACAAACAATTGGAATATTCAAATAATCTTGTGTGCAATAAAAATCAATTTTTGTTTTTTGTTGGTGAGGAAAAATTTCAAGCAGAATTACATTTTCAACATTATGGCCCGCAACAATAATTTCTTTTAATAATTGTAAATAAGAATCTTTGTTGAAATTATTTAAATAAGAAGAATAGGTTGCGGGAATATCAAAATGCCTGCGGGTTACCTCATCATCCCAAACCTGGTAAGCAAATAATGTAGGGAAACCCTGCATTTCTATTAATTGTGGTTCGAGCTCCCCTTTTTCATTTTCGCAAATACCAAAATCAAATGCTATAAAATGTGAGTGGTCATTTTCATGTGGCACATTAAAATCTTTTGGTACAGCATTTTTGGTAAGCGTTTTAAAATTGGGTTGAACAATTACATCAACAATACCTTCGCAAGCCGATAATATTTTTTCAGCAAAAGCTTTGTCAACAAAAATTGGAGTTTCAGCTAATCGAAATTCAATGCTGCCAGGATGAAGTGAATTTATATCTTCCAGGTACTTGTTGTATTTTTCTTGTGTGAATGCCGAATTAAATTTTTCCCGCAAGGCCGGTACCATATTTTCAAGTTATAAGTTATGAATGATGAATTATGAGTGAATTTAAAACTTATCACTCATAATTATAACGCCTAAAAATCTTTCGGAATATAAAATTTGTTGCGCTCTTTTAATTTATTGTCTTCATACAACTCAAAATAAAACCAGCCCGAATGCATAAAGTCTGTTTTATCCAATAACAATTGCTGTTGGGTTACATGCTGGATATTGAATATAGGTTTGTGCGTTTCATCAAAGAAACGGAGACGGTAATTTTTCTGCAGCGCATCAGTTAAAAATATTTGCACATAACCATCACTGGTTGTGTACACGTGTGTTGAAGGCATCCATCTTATTTCATTATTGTAATATCGGATAAGTATATCAGCATCAGTGAGCGAATACAAAGTATCTCTTGTATAATTCACGATGGAATCGCGGAATTTTTTATAAGCATCAAAATTAAGAGTGGCAATTACAGAATCATCATCATGAACTGTAATGAGAAAATTTTTATCTGTTGCCTGCTCTTCAGTTATTTCATTTGTAAAGTCTGAGCCTGTTGTGTTTTTTTTTGATTTTGTAAAAAAGAACGAACCATTTGCCAGCACATAAAATACACGATAATATTGCGTGTTATATCCGCCTGTTTCGTCAATGTAACCGTTTTGCGGAAGCTCCGGCGATAAAGGCACAAAGATGGTTCTGAAATTTTTTATACTGTCCCATGAACGTTGCACATTTAACTGCACCACGCTGTCTCCATAAGGATTTTTCCATTCAATTTTTACTTTAGTATCGCTGGCTTTTGAAACAGATAATTGAAGCTGCTGTGCTTTTACAATATATGCGCTTAGTAAAAAAATAGTCAGCAACAGGAATATATTTTTCATACACTTTCTCGGGCCGCAAATATAATATTGGAGATTTTTATAAACTTATAAAGTTTGTTTACTATCGCAAAATCACTCCCGAAACTTATTATCTCTTTATTTTTGATGCATGAACAAAACCATATTTATTACAGGCGCAACATCGGGTTTTGGAAAAGCCATCGCAGAAAAATTTGCTTCAGAAAACTGGAACTGTATAATTACCGGGAGAAGGAAAGAGCGGCTGGAAAGCTTATCAGCGTTGTTATCATTAAATAAAAGTATAAAGATTTTACCTCTTGTATTTGATGTAAGTAAAAGAGATGAAGTTTTTGCTGCTATAAATAATTTAAAAGATGAGTGGCGCAACATTGATGTGCTGATAAACAATGCGGGGCTTGCTGCCGGCAGAAATGTTTTTGATGAAGCCTCGGTTGATGATTGGGAAACAATGATAGATACAAATGTGAAAGGACTGCTGTACGTTTCAAAAGCGGTGATTGAGTTTATGAAGCAACATAAGAAAGGTCATATCGTTAATATTGGTTCTACAGCCGGCAAAGAAGTGTACAAAGAAGGCAATGTGTATTGTGCAAGCAAATTTGCGGTAAATGCAATAAGCCAGGCACAGCGCATAGACCTGTTGCCGCATAATATAAAAGTTACCTGTGTTAATCCCGGTGCGGCTGAAACAGAATTTTCACTGGTGCGTTTAAAAGGTGATGAACAAAAAGCAAAAGCCGTTTACGAGGGTTATGAACCTTTGCATGCGGAAGATATTGCTAATGTAATTTATTACTGCGCTACTTTACCACAACATGTTTGTATAAATGATCTTGTTATAACCTGCACTGCGCAGGCAAATTCTTTTTATACATATAAAGACAAATAAACGATGTAGCAGGTTCATACCAGGATAAGTTATGCTTCGTTCACTAATGAATAATTTCAAGCATAAAAAAATGGTCATTAAAAATATTATTATTAAGCCTGAGAGAAAACTGTATTCGGCAAGTGTTTCATAAAGGCCTGCCCGTTTTGTTTTGCTGCGAATTGAAAGAAATGCGCACAAACAACTAAACATAAATTACAAAACAAACTGCGGTGATCTCATCCAGTAAAGTGGTTTCGGTTAGCTTGAAAAACTTTAACGATGTTAGTACAAGAAAACAAAAACCAAGAAAATTGGAAGATGAATTTAATATCTGTGGCGCTTTATTATTTTTATCGTGCATAGCTGCCATAAAAATATGCAGTACAAGGGAGTGACACAACCGTGCTTAATAGAATTACATTGCCGATAATATAAAAAAATCTTATTTAACGGTTAGCGTTTTAATTTCCCTTACGTTCATAAATTGCTTAAACTTTGGCTGGTACACTTCTGTTTCTACATAAGAAAGGGACACGTTTTTATTCTTGAGTTTATTTACTGCATCTTTTATCCAGTCATCAGAACCGGGCACATATTTATAATACATAAAAGTAAGTTCACGGCCGGCAGTGGTTTTTACAGTGATGTATGTAAAATCTCTTTCTTCAACTTTTACAACTGTTCCATCAGTGCTTTGTGCTTCGGCATTCGATGTTGACGGCATTGCCATCGGCACTTCCATTTCCACTGTATCACCGCCGGCGCTCCCCATCATTGCTGTTGCAATTTTTGTAAAAGCAGGACAACCTGTTTTCATCATTTCAAGCGCAAGATTGGTAGCAGTTTCTTCAGCAGCCTGCATATTATCCTGGCCGTTACCCATCATTTTTGTTACAAGATCCGGCGCTGAAGTAAGTATGCATTGTAAAAAGATCTGCTGCAATTGTTGTGGCGTGCTGTTGTTTTCAATTTTAGCTTTGGATAAACAATCGCAAACAGCAATAGCTGAAGCATGTAATGAAGTATCGCCGGTTTGCGCAATAGTTTTAAAATTTATTAAAACAACAGTAAGCAGAAAGAAGAATATTTTTTTCATTTGCTTTTTTTTATTTGCCAGATAGGATTGTCATAAACTCTTCAGCAATTTATAGTTGGAAAAATTATGACCATTTTATGTTTTTATTTGTTTTAAGAATTTTTTTATGGTTGTTGTAATACTTGGTATGTCTTGCAACTGCATGCATTTAAAATGGCCTAAAGGGCATTTTTTATAACCAATCTTACTGCATGGCCTGCAAGGTAGATTTTCAATTTCAAATTTCGATTCCAATGGTGTAAAATTTCCATAATAAGGTGTCATTCCAAAACCAGGCACTGTATTTCCCCAAATTGATATAATTGGTTTTTTAAAAGCCGCAGCAATATGCATTAAGCCGGTATCGTGTGTTACAACTACAATTGACTTTCTTATAAGATCAGCACTTTCATTCAAACTAAACTTCCCGCAGGCATTATAAATTTTTATTGCATCGGTTTGCCTGATCTCCTCTCCTGTTGCTGCATCTTCTTTTCCGCCCAATAAAATTATTGGATGATCGATCAGCCTGCATAATTCTTTTAACTTGCTTGCCGGTAATTTTTTGGTGCTATGTGCTGCGCCGATAACGATTGCAATAAAACCATGAAGATGGC
>JAFBAF010000099.1 GCA_019247895.1 Parafilimonas sp.
TTTTGTTTAAAAGGAAAAGGCTCTGAAGAAAGCAATATCACTTTACAATCATGTTTTAATTCTTCAATATCAAATCCAGGATAACGGCTTTCATTTTCAAAAACATTTTTAAAGCCACAATGCTGCATCATATCATTAATAAAAGTATCGCCACCAACGGTCATATATGGTTGCTGCCATATGAAATATGCTGCAGCAATTTTTGGATTGACAATTTCTTTCAGTGCCGCAAATCGTGTTTTAATTTCTCCAACAATTTTTTCGGCTTGCAGTTGCCTGTTCACTAATTTGCCCACATCAAGTATCATGTTTAAAGCATCGTTTAAACATTTAATGTCGCTTACATAAACTTGCGTAAAGTTTTGCAATGCCTCAACCTGCTCTTTTACATTTTCTTCTTTGTTGGCTATAACAAGATCGGGTTGTAAAGCTTTTATTTTTTTTATGTTGATATTTTTCGTTCCGCCAATCCTTGTTTTTGTTTTAAACCAATGTTGAGGATGCACACAAAATTTTGTAATGCCAACTACTTCTTCATCTAAACCGAGATCAAATAATAATTCTGTTTGAGAAGGGACAAGCGAAATAATTTTTTGCACAATATTCATTTAACAAACCGAAGATATGCAAGCAAAATTTTAAAGCCATACCTTTGGTTTATGGGCGTTTGGAGACAAATACAACAATACCTGTACTTAAGAAAACGTGATCCGAATGAATACACGAACCAGAATATTAAGCTCATGAACGGCATGAACAGGATTTCATTATTCATATTTATAATTTGCCTGCTTATAATACTGGTAAAACTTGTTATAATTCCTTTGTTTCACTAAACAGCTTGCTAATTATAATTCACTTACAAAAAAATCAATTATTTTTTGTGAAGCACTGAAGTCTTTGCATATTCTTCCAATAATAAATTTGGGGTAAATATTGTGAGCCGCCTGCCCATGTATGTCCGCCGTTTTCAATCTTTATAAAATCAACTTTATTATTTCCGCAGTCATAAACATATTCTGTTACGGTGCATTCGTCCGAAGCATTTGCATCCGGCAATGCCGTTGTTTCAGGTTTTGAATTACACTTATTGAGTATTGCAATTTTATTCACCAGTTCTTCAGTTGGTAATAAGTCAGCATCTTCATTTCCTTCGTTTCTTTTATTCATTTTTCCATAACCGCCCGTGTAACTTACCAGCGGATCTGCAGTGCCATTAATAATGAATGCCGGAATTGGCTTTTTAAAAGAATAAGTGGAAGCCATTGTTTTGGAAATGCCGCCGCAAACAGGAGCAATTGCAGTAATACGTGCGTTTAATGCATCTGCGAGATAATAAGAAAACATTGCACCACGTGACATGCCGGTGCAAAAAATTTTTTGTCATGTGCTTTGTAATACGTTATCAGTGTGTCAAGCAGCAGAGAAATAAAATGTACATCATTAACTGTTGTGTCTAACTTTTTTACACGACTTATTATGCCCGGAATATTCCATGCTTTATTAATAGCATCAGGGTAAACAATGATGAAATTATTTTTATCGGCAAGTGGTTCCAGATTATAAAACCCGACAGCCCCATTTGCAGTACCGCCACCGCCGTGTAAAGCAAAAATTACAGGAAACTTTTTTGCAATATTAAAGCCGGGCGGAAGATGTAAAATGTAATCTCTTGCTAATCCATCAACAAGAATAATTTTGCTGATATTTTGCGCACCAGATAACGCAACACTGCACAAACAAAGAAATAAAAATGCAATTCTTTTCATGCATTATATAACGACGAATAATTAAATGCAAGTACATAATAATTCTAAGTTTAAACCGGTGTTAACGCAGCAACCAAAACTTCAAACGAAAACGTAGCTTCTAACTTTTCTTAAAGTTCAATGAAGCTGAATTCATACAATAACGCAAACCTGTTGGTTTTGGGCCATCATTAAACACATGACCGAGATGTGCGCCGCAGTTAGTGCAATAGACTTCTGTTCGCTCCATGCCTAACGAATTATCATCTTTTTCGCCAACATATTTTTTACTGAGCGGCGCATAAAAACTTGGCCACCCTGTGCCGCTTTCAAATTTTGTATCACTGCCAAATAAAGGCACCCCGCAGCATACACAATAATAGGTTCCTTTTTCATGGTTGTTCCAATACTTACCGGTGAAGGGGCGCTCAGTATCGGCCTTTCTTGCTACGGCAAATTGTTCAGGCGTCAGCATTTTCTTCCATTCATCATCTGTTTTTGTAACTGCAAACTTTTGTTGCGATTGCTGAGCGCATGAAGAAATTGTAATGGCTGCCAGCAAACACGAAAACACGAATATCTTTTTCATAATTATAGTTGATATATCAATAACGAAAAATGGTTATCGAAGGTTTGTTAAATTATGATGAAGCAAAACTGAAAATAATTTTTGCGGCTTTTGCTGAAGCATTTCCACCGGCTGATAAAACAGCTTTTAATTCATCGTAATTTTTTTTGAGTTGTTGCTTCTTTGGTTCATCAAACAATAACGCTGATAATTCTTTTTTTAAATTTTCAACGGTAAGATCGTTTTGTATCAATTCTTTTAAAACCGGTTTATCCATTATCAAATTCACCAACGAAATATATTTTATGCTGATCAATCGTTTTGCAATCTGGTAACTGATATTACTGCCCTTATAACAAACAACTTCAGGCACACCGAATAAAGCGGTTTCCAAAGTTGCAGTGCCGCTTGTAACCAATGCTGCTTTTGCATGCATCAGTAAATCGTATGTTTTATTTCGAACAGAAGAAACATTTGTATAATGCTGCATGAAGCCAGCATAAAATTCATCTTCTAAACCGGGGGCTTTGGCCAATACAAATTGATATTCAGGAAATGATTTACTCACTTCAAGCATAACAGGAAGCTTCTTTAAAATTTCCTGTTTACGGCTGCCGGGCAATAATGCCACAATGTTTTTATTT
>JAFBAF010000071.1 GCA_019247895.1 Parafilimonas sp.
TCTCCATGAGGATAAATTAAACGTTTGCCTTTTACTCCGCCACTCAGTAGGATTGAGCCCATGCTCGCCGCAAGCCCCATACAAATTGTAACAACAGGCGATTGCAGCATGCGCATTGTATCATAAATAACCATGCCGCTGGTAACAACGCCACCAGGACTATTAATATAAAATTTAATTTCTTTACCAGGTTTATCTGCATCAAGTAAAATCAACTTGCTTACAACATCACGTGCTGATTTGTCTTCTACAGGCCCCCACAAATAAACAGCTCTGTTCTTTAAAAAAAGCTGTTCCATTTTTTTCATTAAATATTGCGATTGCTCCGGTTTTTCTTCTTTTTGCGGCTCTTCGTCGTCATCATTTAATCTCAGCGGTTCAACTACATATTTTGAATCAATCATATTTTTCAGTTTGAAGTTTTAATGTTTAGTCCAAATCAATTTATTTCTTCTCTTTTCTGGGATTGGTAATCAATACTTCATCCACAACACCATAAGCTTTACTTTCGTCTGCATTCATCCAAAAATCACGATCGCAATCAGCTTCAACTCTTGCAACTTCTTTTTCTGTATGATGCGCAATTATCGCATATAACTCATGTTTGATTTTCCTGATTTCCTTAGCTGTAATTTCAATATCTGTAGCTTGCCCGCCAATAGAACCAAATGGCTGATGTAACATAATACGGCTGTGTTTTAAAGCACTGCGTTTTCCTTTTACACCTGCACACATTAAAATGGCGCCCATGCTTGCAGCAATACCTGTGCAAATAGTGGAAACGTCAGGGCTTACAAATTGCATTGTATCATAAATTCCGAGACCAGCATACACACTTCCTCCCGGGCTGTTAATATACATTTGAATGTCACGAGTTCTGTCTGTACTGTCTAAAAACAAAAGCTGTGCAGTTACGATGTTTGCAACATAATCATCAATCGGTTCACCAAGAAAAATAATACGATCCATCATTAAACGGCTAAACACATCCATGCTCGCAACGTTTAATGGTCGTTCTTCAATTATATAAGGTGTAAGATTTGTTATAGTATGTTGCTTAAAACCGTGAATAGTGTTTGAACTGATCCCCCTGTGTTTTACTGCGTATTTTTCAAATTCCTTTCCAAAATCCATAATTATTTATTTAAAGCGTTGAAGATAATCAGAAACGGTATTTAACCAAATTCTGTGCAAAATAAAAATTAAGACAAAAGGGCAGAAGTTACCAGTTCTTTCAACAACATTTTCTTTTACTGTATTTTATTAATGAAATTTGTTTCATAAAATTTACAGATGAAACAACATTCTTTCGACAAGTTCATCAACAAAGAAAAAAATTCAAAGAAAAAAGAAGCCTTAAAACAAGATAAAAGAAAGTGGAAGGAAGAAAGAAAAAAGAAATACGAAAATCGAGATGAAAAAAAAGAGTTCGGGAATAAAAAGCAAGAAATCCGAAATCCGAAAGATGCAAAAAATAAATCGGTAAACTTAGATGTTAAAACAGGAAGTTCCGGCGAAATGCCACTGAATAAATTTATTGCGCATGCAGGCGTTTGCGGAAGAAGAGAAGCTGCTGAATTGGTAAAAGAAGGGAAAATAAAAGTAAATAACAATGTTATTACTGAACCAGGTTTTAAAGTAACTGAAAATGATAAGATCGTTTTTAATAATAAGCAGTTGCATGCTCAAAAAAACCTTGTTTATATTTTATTGAACAAGCCAAAAGACTATATCACAACTGCAAAAGATGAACATGGCCGTAAAACCGTTTTCGAAATAATAAAAAATGCAACTAAAGAAAGAGTATATTCTGTGGGGAGATTGGACAGAAATACTACGGGTGTTTTATTGCTTACTAACGATGGAGAACTCACGCAAAAATTAACACATCCATCTTTTGAAGTGAAAAAAATATATGAAGTAAGATTAGATAAACCTGTGCAGAAAAAAGATATGGAAGCAATCTTAAATGGTATTGAATTGGAAGACGGTTTTATTGCCGCAGATGCAATTAGTTATGCAGATACAAAAGATAAATCAATTGTTGGAATAGAAATTCATAGCGGCCGAAACCGGATTGTGCGCCGTATTTTCGAACATCTTGGTTATGATGTAAAAAATCTTGACCGTGTTTTGTTTGCCAATCTTACAAAGAAGAACCTTGAACGTGGGAAATGGCGCTTTTTAACTGAAAAAGAAATGCGGTTGCTTAAATACATGAACCAAAGTTTTGTAAAGAAAAAACCTGCGCCGGATAAGATTAAATGATCAACAAGAGTGTAATGAGGTTTGATATAATTTTTGAAAATGAAGTTTTAATCGCGATAAACAAACCTTCGGGGTTGTTGAGTATTCCTGATAGGGAAGGAAAGGAAATTTCAGTAAAACAAATCCTGCAGGATAAATATCATGAAATATTTACAGTGCACCGATTGGATAAAGCCACAAGCGGTGTAATTGTTTTTGCAAAAAATGAAGAAACACATAAACAACTCTCGCAATTATTTGAAAGCCGTGCAACAGAAAAAATGTATTTCGGACTGGTAAATGGAAGTGTTGCGCCTATAAAAGGAAGTATTGACGAGCCGATAATGCAACATCCATCCGGCAACGGAAAAATGGTTTTGAACAGCAAAGGAAAACCTTCAGCAACTGAATATGAAGTAGTGCAGGATTTTAAACTTTTTAGCTGGTTGAATTTTAAAATACTTACCGGGAGAACACATCAAATCCGTGTGCATGCTCAATTTATTGGTCATAGTATTGTGTGTGATGAATTATATGGTGATGGTAAACCTGTTTTTATTTCTTCGCTAAAAAAGAAATATAATTTGAGCAAGAATGATGAAGGTGAAAGACCGATCTTATCAAGACTCGCATTACACAGCGCTTCTTTAAAATTTATATTAAACGATAAAGAATTTTTATTTGAAGCGCCTTTGCCAAAAGATCTAAAAGCTTTGTTGCAGCAATTGAGGAAACTAAATAAGTAAGCGTTTGGGAATATGCTAATTCATTTTCTTTTTTAAACTGCTTACCTGCTCTTGTAAATTATTTACTAAACCTGCAAGTTGATTTACATCCCAACGCTGTTGTGTATTTGCTTTTGTGATGATCATCTGCGCTTTCCATACTTCAAGAATTTCATCAGGATTTACATGATAAGGTTCATATTGCGGGTTATCGCTTATCAATGTAAGCTTGTTTTTGTAACGATTATTTTTCATAATGCGTTTATAAACGATGCCTTCATTTTTTGAAACCACTATATAAGTATTGTTTGCTCTTATATCGTCCATCGCAGCCACCCTTTCGCCAACAATAACGCTGCCACTGGGCGTTGGTAACATACTATCACCAACAATTTCAAAAGCACGATATTCACCCGGAGCAAGCATCGGTAATGTAAATGTATTCAGCTCATCGATAAATTCGGGATCTGCATAGCCGGCAAGATAACCGGCAGCAGCCTTCACCGGCACAAATTGAATTTCATTAATATCGCCCTGCAGTTTTAACTGGCGGCGTTTGTCTAAATAAGTTCCGCCTTTTTTAAGAGCAGACAGATCTTTCAACAATAATTCGTCGAGGCTTAATTTAAACATACTGGATAAAGTTTCTAACACATCCAGTCTTGGTTCAGCACGTTCTTCTTCATATGCCCCAACAAGCGAACGCTTGATTTTTAATTTATGTGCAAACTCTTCTTGTGTCCAGCCGCGAAGTTTGCGGAGATGCTTGAAATTTTTGCCAGCATAACTCATAACTAATCCATTTAGTACGCAAGATACTAATATTTTTAGTTTGAAAAATGTAGTTTGTATTTTTTTTTTAAAATAATAGAAATAGTCTTTATTATTTTACATTTCATTATGAAGTTGTTACATACCTGTTTACCTGCTGCTGTATTAATGTTTACCGCCTCAATGTTGAATGGTCAGAATTTTCCGGTGCAAAAACTTTTTCCTGAAGGAACTTTTTTCTATCAAAATATACCTTATGCAAACGATACATCACAAAAGCATTTGCTCGATATTTATCTTCCTCGCAATACAAAGAACTATTTGTCATTAGTAGTTTGGATTCACGGCGGCGCATGGATGCTGAATGATAAATATGCAGACATGAGCTATATGAAAAATACAGTAAGATCTTTTATTGACAGTGGTTATGCTTTGGCTTCAATTAATTATCGTTATAGTACAGACAGTGTTTTTCCGGCGCAAATAAGAGATTGCAACCAGGCAATAGAGTTTCTGTACCAGCATGCCTCAGATTATCACATCGATAAAAATAAAATTGCCGTGATCGGCTTTTCAGCTGGCGGGCATTTAGCTTCGTTACTGGCTTTATCTAACAATAATAGCGTCTCAGCTTTTCTTAACGCTCCGGTTCATTTTAAAATAAAAGTTGCACTTGATTTTTATGGACCTTCGGATTTTGTTATGCTGGCCAGCAACCCCGACACTTTAATTAATAATATGCGAAATCCTGTCTCCATTTTGTTAGGCGATTTGCCTGTTAACAGGCCTGATATTGCTAAAATGGCAAGCCCTGTTACATACGTAGATAAAAATGATCCGCCTTTTTTAATTGTGCAGGGAGAGAAAGATGAATCAGTGCCGAATACTCAATCCAGGATTTTACACGCTTGGCTAACATTAAATGATATAAAAAACGACTTGATAATCGTTCCTGGTGCGCCGCATTACGGTGAAATGTTTGATGCAGATTATATAAGAAATAAGTTGTTTGAATACTTGCGCAACTATTTGAAATAAGTCAATTAATAAAGCAGAATAATGGCCGATACTAAAACACCTGAAATTTTCTTATCTGAATATGGCCAGGAAGTTTTTAAAAATGCGATGCAGCTTCGCCAGGTTTTAGCGGATATGCTCCCCGGTGTTACAGAGCAACTAGATATATCTGCAAAAATGGTTTCTTATTGTTATAGCCAGCGGTATGTTGATATGGTCTGCACTATTATTCCATCTAAAAAAGGTTTAAAACTTGGCATTTATAAGGGCAATGAATTGCCCGATCCATATCATTTATTAGAAGGCAAAGGAAAGATATCGCGTTATGTAAATATCAAATCTGCAGAACAAATAAATTCCCACCCGGTTAAACAACTTCTTAAAAATGCACTTGCGGCTTATAAATTAAGGAGCACTGCAGCATTCCTTCATCATAAATAACTGCTTGCCGCTTCCTGTTATTTGCATCAGTGAAACAAACAAAACAAACTATAGGTGTTGACGGTTATAGGCATGAAATTTTGTATAGAATAGATATGAAACTGGCTGATGATCTACAAAAAAAATTAAGCAATTTGTATGCACCCTCATCATTTATAGAAATGAAATTTCGCGGTAACGATGTTGCTTTTAAAACAGATGAAAATGGTAATGCCGTTTTATTATTTGTTGGGAAAGCCAACGAAAACGGAAAGATAAAAGGCAACCGCTATGCGAGAGTTTTGAAATATGATAATAAAGGCAATAAAATTAAAGATCATTGGGATCTTAAAGGGAAGTCAAATTGAAATTACTGCTGATTATTCTAAGCAAATTACAACTGTACTGCCGCAAATGGCAACATAAAAATAATCGATAAAGGCATCTGCTGCATGAATGGGTTTAGCGTTCAAAGGTTTACCAAATAAGCTTGCTTTATAATATGCGCCATTTGCCTTCCTCATCTTTTGTGTACTTGCCGCCATTACTCATAACATGAACATCTTTTCCCAACTTGTCGTCAAAATAGGTACTGCGCTCATACACACGAACGCCATTGTTTTCTCTTGTAAGATAAACGACAAGAGCATTTAACGTTGGAGCAACATCATGCAGCCACTGTTCTTCACTTTCTTTTACAAAAGCTGAACTCATAAAACAAGTTTAAATAAACACTGAAAAAACCATGCCTTATTAACTACTTTTTCACGCTAAAAGCATAAATAGTTGTTGATTGATACTGTTGTCCCGGTTTTAATTCTGTTGAAGGAAAATTGGGTTGATTAGGAGAGTCAGGATAATGTTGTGTTTCCATGCAAAACGCTGTGCGGAAATCGTCTTTCTTGCCTTGTTTTAATGCATGCGAACCATCCATAAAATTGCCTATATAAAACTGCAAGCCCGGTTGCAAAGTATAAACATCCATCACAATTCCCGATTGATCACCGGTTACTTCGGCAGCTTTTTCATTAATATTTCCCTTTGAATTTAATACATAATTATGATCGTAACCATGGCCAAATTTTAGTTGCTGATTTGCTGTATCATTCACCCTTTCACCGATGGTTTTTGGAGTTGTGAAATCAAACGGTGTTCCTTTTACAGTTTCTAATTTTCCTGTTGGAATTAACGTTGAATCAACCGGAGTGTATCTATCTGCATTGATCATCACATTGTGATTTAAAATAGTTCCGCTGCCTTGTCCGTTCAAATTAAAATAGCAATGATTGGTAAGATTTAAAACGGTGTTCTTATCTGTTGAAGCTTCATAATCAATTTTTAGCTTATTATTACTCATTACAGTATAAGTAACTTTCGATGTAAGATTTCCCGGGTAACCTTCTTCGCCATCTTTTGAAACATAGGTTAGCTGTAATGTTGAATCATTCAATTGTTGAGCGTCCCACACTTGTCTTGAAAAACCTTTCTTGCCACCATGCAAACTATTTTGTCCGTTGTTGGTTGCAAGTGTATATTCTGTTCCGTCTAACTTAAATTTTCCTTTTGCTATGCGGTTGCCATAGCGGCCAACAATTGCACCGAAATATGTATCGCCGCCCTTCGTATAATCATCAACATTATCATGGCCAACTGCAACATCTGTTGGATTGCCATTTTTATCCGGCACAACAATGCTTACAATCCTTGCGCCGTAATTTGTAACCGCAACCTGCATATTGCCATTCTTCAACACATATAAGTTTGTTTGCTTCCCATCAAAAGTTGAGTGGAAATTTTTTGATAACGGAATAAGCGATGTATTTACAGATGAATCTGTTTCTGTTGTTGTACTATCTGATGTGGTGCTCATGGTTGAATTGTTTTGACAAGCTGCAAATGCAAGCAATGCTATTGTTACACTTAAGTAATTTATCTTTTTAGTAATATTCATTCAGGTGATTTTTATACGTACTGCAAATTTCGGGCTTCATTTTATTGCATAAGTTTTTTTATCTTATAATTTTGGTCACGCTTAAGCAAATAAAATGGTTAAAAAAAATTTGCAGGCGTTAAATAATATTCAGAAGACATTCCACCCTTACTAAAAGTATAAAACCAAACGGCGCCGCTATTAGTTTTAAATTGAATTCATGCATTAAAGTTTATAACCATAAATGCGCGAGCAAAGCAGTAAAAGTTTTTTGTTTCATATAATTCAATATAAAAATAATGCAGTGAATTAGGTTTTGCATTCAATCCTTATCTTTCACGCCAGATATGTTTTCCAGGAAATTGCCCGTTATTCTTTCCGCTATTTTATTTACTCATTTTAATGCGTTCACACAAAAAA
>JAFBAF010000238.1 GCA_019247895.1 Parafilimonas sp.
GAAGTTTTAGAGCACGAGGATTATATTCGGGCCATTGAGATACGCGACGAAATAAACAAACGCAAATAGCTTTCAACTAAATCAATATTTTGATAGTTTTTCCTAACTGCAAAATCAACCTTGGCTTAAATATTATTGGTAAGCGGGCTGACGGCTATCATAATCTCGAAACAGTTTTTTATCCGCTGCCTTTTCATGATGTGCTCGAAGTAGTAAATTCTTCAAACGAAGAAGAATCCACAGAATTAATTTTATCCGGAAATAAGATTGAAGGCAATACGGAAAGCAACCTTTGTGTAAAGGCTTATCATTTATTAAAAAAGGACTTTTCAAAATTACCTGTTGTAAAGATCTATTTGCATAAGGTAATTCCAACAGGTGCAGGTTTAGGCGGCGGCAGCGCTGATGGCGCTTTTATGCTGCTATTATTGAACGATAAATTCCAGCTTCGGTTATCGCAACAACAATTAATAAATTACGCACTGCAGTTAGGAAGCGATTGTCCGTTCTTCATCTTGAATAAACCTTCTTTCGCGCAACAAAGAGGTGAAGTTTTAGAGCCGATTGAGGTCAATCTTTCATCGTATAAAATAGTTATTATCAACCCAGGCATACATGTAAGTACAAGTTGGGCTTTTACACAAACAAAGTTTGCTGCACACAATCAGCTAAAAGAAATAATAAACGAACCAATTAAAAACTGGAAAGAAAAATTGATCAACGATTTTGAAATACCTGTTTTTAAAAAATATCCGGAGATAAAAAATATAAAAGAACAACTCTATAATTCAGGAGCTATATACGCATCGATGAGTGGCAGCGGCAGTACCGTTTTCGGAGTTTTCCCCCAACACGCCTTGATTGATCGTCAAATTTTTCCAACATATTATTTTATAAAGGAACTGTTTAGCGTTTAATCAGATAAAAACCTATTGGCAAACTTGTTCTTAATAACTGTTGCACACGAACTTTCAGCAAAACAATATAAAATATCCTACATATATTACATGTTTATGCTACCAACTGCCGCAATTCACTATTTGGAAAAACGGTGGCAGAACTTTCCTCCGCTTTACGGGGTTTAATATCTAAAATTCCGGTTTGGTAACATTCCGGTAACATAGGCTTAACATTGGATTAATCATACAACTTCATCTTTGCGGCATAATTAAAACATATGCAATCAAAAAGTTTTATGAAAAAACTATGTATTGGTTTTACCCTGTGTGTCTTATTATTTAAGGTAAATACTGTTCATGCACAATACACATGGAATTCCGATTCATTATTTAAAGCGGGCAAGCCTAATTCAGGAAGAATTTGGGGCTATGCCTTTGGTGATTATTATTATAAAGGCCATGCTGATAGTTTAAAAAGAGGTGGTTCTAATCAGTACACCGGTATTCCTGAAAACAGGAACGCCTTTCAATTCCGCAGAATTTATTTAGGTTATGATTATAATATCACTCAAAAATTTTCCGCTGAGCTTTTATTAGCTGCGGAAGATAATTTTCCTGCAGGAAATCCGCCTTCTTCAACATCTGCAAGCGGCGATGAATTGATCAACAATAAACTATCTTTTTATATTAAACTCGCTAATGTTCGTGTAAAAAATATCTGGAAAGGCACTGACCTTGTTGTTGGGCAAATGTCAACACCAACATTCGCTTTATTATCAGAAAGAGTTTGGAGTTATCGCTCGATTGAAAGAACAATAACCGATATACGCCGCACTCCTTCGTATGATTTGGGTGCAGCATTGCAGGGCGTTTTTGATCCGTCAACAAAAAATTTCGGATATAATGCGATGGTTGGTAATGGAAGCAGTGCCAAACCTGAAGCTGATCAATTCAAATGGTTTTACGGAGATGTATATGGATATTTCTTTGATAAGAAATTAGTGATTGATGCTTATGCTGATTATGAAAGATTAAATTGGACCTCAACATGGCATCATTCACGCGAAATGCTGAAAGGATATATTGCTTATAATAGTGCCGCTACCGAAAAAGGAATGGATCCGGGTAAAGGTTATACAATTGGTGTAGAAGGATTCATCAATAATTTAAAGAACGACAATTTGGCGACACGCATTTCAGATGGGTCAGTTGATACTGCAAGCACCAAGGCTTCAGGTCTTTCAGTATATGTACATGGAGATATTGTGCCAACTAAATTAAGATTCTTTGCACGTGTTGATCTATACAAACCAATGAACAATATTGATAATGCTGTTTACAATAAGTATGTTGGCAATACAGGAAATTATAATGATAATTCTTACACTACAAGTGGCGCAGCAGTTACGCCAACAGGAGATGAAACTTATAAGCAAACTTTTGTAACAGCAGGTTTGGATTTTATGCCGGCAAAGAATGTTCACTTTATGCCAAACATCTGGTATGAACGATATGCAACACAACTGGCAACTGCGAACACTGATCATGATCTTGTTTATCGGGTTACATTTTATTATGTTTTTGGAAAATAAAAATCAATCAATTTAAATAAAACAAAACAACATGCAATACAATTTTCTTAAACTGCAAAGTGCAGCAGTTGGTTTAATATGTTTAAGCTTTGCCTTCGCATCATGTAATGGCGGCGGAAATGCTGCAAACAGTTCTGATAGTACAAAAACTGACAGTACATCGGCAACTTCAGACAATAACACTATCCTTGGTGCAGGCAGCACTTTTATTTATCCTTTTTTCTCAAAAGCATTTTCTGTTTACAATCAACAAACAGGTGTAAAAGTTAATTATCAGTCTATCGGTTCTGGTGGCGGCATTCTCCAGCTAACTAACAAAACCGTTGACTTTGGTGATTCTGATGCGCCATTAAATGGAGAACAGGACAGCGCTATTGGCGTTCCTGTTTTACATATTCCTATGTGTTCCGGAGCCGTTGCTATAAGTTATAATCTTCCCGGTGTAAAAGACACGCTTCAATTAACACCTGCAATTCTTGCAAACATGTTCCTTGGTAAAATAACCAAATGGAACGACCCTGCAATTGCTGCAGCAAATAAAGGCGTTAAACTTCCAAATACGCCGGTTGTAATTGCACACCGTTCTGATGGTA
>JAFBAF010000083.1 GCA_019247895.1 Parafilimonas sp.
TGATTTATGTAAGTCATTATGAACATTCAATTCCAACATGCGTAAATCATGTGTTGGAATTGAATGTTCAAAATAAAATATCGAACAAAAAGAAAGAAACAGCATTATATGAGTTGGAGCACTATTAAATATTATTCACCGCGAACAGGAGGAGCCGGAGATTCATATAGCATAACAGTTATAGAAGGCGATGGAATTGGTCCGGAAGTAACACGTCAATCAGTAAAAGTTTTAAATGCAATCGCGGCACAGTTCAATCATACATTTCATTATACATACCATTTAATGGGCGCTGTTGCGATTGATAAAACTGGTAATCCTTTGCCGGATGAAACAATCGAAAGCTGCTTGAACAGTGACGCCGTTTTATTCGGTGCAATCGGTCATCCGAAATATGATAACGACCCAACAGCAAAGGTTCGTCCTGAACAAGGTTTATTGAAGTTGCGCAAATCATTACAATTGTTTGGCAACATCAGGCCAATCAATACGTATGCATCATTGCAACATTTATCACCGCTTAAAAAAGAAAAATTAGAAGGTGTTGATTTCATCATCTTCCGTGAATTAACCGGCGGTATTTATTTCGGTAAAAAAGAATTAAGCGCAGATGGAACAAAAGCAAGTGATGATTGTGTTTATACAAAAGAAGAAATTGAACGCGTTGCACATCTTGCTTTTCAATATGCACAAAAACCTGAGCGCAGAAAAAAATTAACGCTTGTTGATAAAGCCAACGTGCTGGAAACATCAAGGCTTTGGAGAAAAGTGGTGCAGGAAGTTGCGAAACAATACAGCGATGTTGCGGTTGATTATATGTTTGTTGATAATGCAGCAATGCAAATAATGTTAAACCCAAAACAGTTTGATATTGTATTAACGGAAAACATGTTTGGTGATATCATCAGTGATGAAGCCAGTGTGTTAAGTGGTTCGCTTGGTTTGTTGCCGTCTGCATCTGTTGGAACAGGCACTACTTTATTCGAACCGATTCATGGTTCTTACCCGCAGGCTGCGGGAAAAGATATTGCCAATCCGTTGGGTTCTATTTTATCTGCAGCGATGATGTTGGAATATTTTGGTATGACACAAGAGGCAGCGCTTGTTCGTGATGCTGTTAAATGGACATTGGAAAATGGATTTGTTTCAAAAGATATTGAGCCGGTGAATTTTTATTTCACATCAACAATTGGTGATTTAATTAGTGATTATATAAGGTCGAATAATCATGAAAGAATTAATGTAGAGAATGTGCAGTTAAGAAAATCAACAATCATCTGAACCGGGATTTGAGTAGATTAATGGATTAGCAGGATTAGAAAATTATATAAGCACTTATATAATTTGAGTCTTTGAAATAGTAAAACGATTTTAGAACGTCATTTCGACAATAGCAGAAATCTCTTAGTGTTACATGCAACTTTAAATTCATGAGGTCTCATTACATGACCTGCAAAAGTTTAATCGAAATAAAGCAGGTTAAAAATTTTAGGGAGCCGTTGCATGAATTAACAATCACTATTTGAGGCTGGCATCCCTCTCCTTTGGAGAGGGAACGAGGGTGAGGTCAAACGATGAAGTTGAAACAGCAAAAAACAATGATGAAAATTTGAATTTGAAACTGAAGATGAATAGCGGATAAAGAGCACAAGGGAGTGACACAACGAAGCTTAATAGTAGTACAAAGCTAGTACATAAAAATAAAAATCATAAATGAGCGAACTAAACAAATACAGTAAAACACTTACGCAAGATCCAACACAACCGGCAGCACAGGCAATGTATTATGCAATCGGTTTGAAAGAAGAAGATTTAAAGAAGGCACAGGTGGGTGTTGTAGCTATGGGCTGGGATGGTAATCCTTGCAACATGCACCTGAATGATTTTGCCACGAAAGTAAAAGACAGCATTAATAACGTTGATGGTTTGTTGGGTTTGCGTTTTTATACGATTGGCGTGAGTGATGGCATTAGTATGGGTACCGATGGGATGCGTTATAGTTTAGTGAGCCGTGATGTAATTGCAGATAGTATTGAAACGAATGCAGGTGCTCAGTATTATGATGGCTTGATTACAATTCCCGGTTGCGATAAGAACATGCCGGGTTGTTTGATGGCAATGGGCAGGTTAAATCGTCCTTCGATCATGTTGTATGGGGGAACAATTGCAGCCGGACATTATAACGGCGAAGAGTTGAACATTGTATCAACATTTGAAGCTCTTGGACAAAAGATAATGGGCAATTTGGATGAAAATTCTTTCAAAGAAATTATTCGAAATGCTTGTCCTGGTGCCGGTGCTTGCGGTGGCATGTACACAGCTAACACAATGGCAAGTGCAATTGAAGCATTAGGAATGAGCTTGCCATATTCATCAAGTAACCCTGCCTTGAGTGAAGCAAAACAAAAAGAATGCGACGCGATTGGTGAAGCGATAAAAATATTGTTGGAAAAAGATATCAAGCCCAAAGATATCATGACCAAAAAAGCATTTGAAAATGCGATAACAGTTATCATGGTGTTGGGCGGAAGTACGAATGCTGTGTTGCATTTGATTGCAATGGCAAAGAGTGTTGATGTTGATTTAACGATTGATGATTTTCAGCGCATCAGTGATAAAACACCAATGCTTGCAGACTTTAAACCGAGCGGCAAACATTTAATGCAGGACTTAGCCAAACATGGTGGAGTTCCTGCAGTGATGAAATATTTGTTGAGCAAAGGAATGATACATGGTGATTGCTTAACAGTGACTGGCAAAACAGTTGCTGAAAATTTACAGGAAGCACGTGATTTGGATTTTGAAAAACAAGATATCGTAATGCCGTTGGAAAAACCGTTGAAAAAGACTGGTCATTTAC
>JAFBAF010000087.1 GCA_019247895.1 Parafilimonas sp.
GATTGAATTTACACCCATAGACAGCACGTTGATTGACGGCAGCGCTGCACTTGCTTTTGAAGGTAAAGTAGAAAATGTTGCAGGCACTTATATGGTGAAAGATGTTCCAATTGGCAAGTATTCAATTAAAGCCAAATACCCGGGAAAAAAGCTGTTGCTTGATAACAGGCACGATGATAAAGGTGCTGCGGTAAAGCAAACTGTCGTATTTGGCAAATATGGTGATCTGGGTGATACAGAATATAATATTGAGTTTTGGGTGAGTGAATAAATTTAAGAAAAGATGCATCATATTGCTGATGCATCTTTTAATTAAACAGGTATAGTTTTTAAAACAATAATGTCTCCTCTTTTAAGGAACGGTTACCTTGCAAACCGCCACTGTGAACAAACAAGATTTTAGAGCCGGCAATAAAAAAATCATTTTTTAAAAGATCAAATATTGCATAGAAAGCTTTTGCTGTATAAACAAAATCAAGTGGGAGAGCATACGCTTTCCAGGTTTTATTCATAAACTCTATTAACTGCTGAGCGTATTTGGCATATCCGCCAAAATGATAATCATGTAATATTTTCGTTTGATTTTTTGCCTTATCATTTACTAAAGCGAGCACCTCGTTTTCTACACTAAAATTATTTTTTAATACACTTATTCCGATAATGTTTTGATGCGTTGAACTTGCGTTTACAATTCCGGCAAGCATTGTTCCGGTGCCAACAGCACAAACTATGTAATTATAACCTGGAATATCAGGAACAAAATTTAAAATTTCTGAAGCGCCTTTTACGCCGTTTTTTCCATAACCACCTTCAGGAACATAAAATGTTGATTGATCATTTTGAATCGATTTTTTTCTATTTAAATATTCACTTCTGCTTAAAAATATAAGCCGCATATTTAATGCCTTCGCATCAGATAATGTTGGTGAAAAAGTTGCAGGCCTTTCACCTCTTATATAACCTATGCATTGTATTTTTTTTGCAGCGCATGCGTAAGCCACTGCGATAATGTGATTAGAAAAGGCGCCGCCAAATGTTGCAATACAAGTGCAATTATCCTCTGCTGCTTGTTGCAAATAATACTTTAATTTGAACCATTTATTGCCGCTTACAACAGGGTGAATTTTATCCAGCCTTAATACATCAAGCTGAATATTTGCTTTAATTAAACACTCATCGTTGATTTTTTGAATGAAGATTTTATCTAAATTTAGTTCGTTCAAAAGATCCATAAAAACTAAGTTGAAGTTTGCGGCGGGCAATCTTTTTGGAAATGAATAAATATCAGGCAACAGGTAAAGTATATATAACTCTACAGCAGCTAAATCATTTTTAGCAAGATCTATTGCGTTAAGATAGTATTGCGCACTACAATTTATTAAGTCTGTCAATTTAATTCTATATAAATATTTCAGTTTAATTTTTTGCAGTGCTTAAGATTTGAAATGACGAATATAAACAAGTAATTTAAAGAGAAATAATAAAGTAAACTTTATAAGAATAGTTGTGCCTGCATAAACATTTACTATCTTTCTGCAAAGCTTTATGTATGTATTTCCAAATAAATGAGCTGAGAAAAACTTTTACTGTAAGCATTAATTTACCCGAACCAGGCTCTGCAGAAGAAAGAAACAGGTTTACTGATATTCAACAGCAGTTTCATGTACAATATGAAAAAGTATTTCCGGATAAGCTTGCACCAAGAACTGTTGTTATTATTCCTTCACTCACACTTGATACAGAAATATTATCCCGGGTAAAAGGCTTTATTCATTATGAAGAAAGAATGCTTTGCCTCCTGATGTTATTGCGCATGCCGCTTACTAAAATCATTTATATCACAAGTATTCCCATACCTGATGTTATCATTGATTATTACCTGCATCTTTTACCGGGCATTACAGGCAGACATGCCCGTAAAAGAATGATCATGCTAAGTTGTTATGATGCATCTGCCAAGCCATTAACGCAAAAAATTTTAGAGCGCCCAAGATTACTTGACGAGATCCGGCAGCATATAACAGATCCGTGTTCAACACACCTTACATGTTTCAATATTACGCCATTAGAGAAAACATTGGCTGTGCAATTAGGCATTCCATTGTTTGGAACCGATCCGGAATTATTTTATGAAGGCTCAAAGTCTGGTGGCAGAAAAACATTCCGAACCTGCGGTGTTAACCTGCCTGATGGTTATGAAGACTTACATTCAAAAAATGACGTGATAAACGCTTTGGCAAAGCTGAAAAAAACACATCCTTTAATGCGGAAAGCAGTTGTAAAATTGAATGATGGTTTTAGTGGCGATGGCAATGCTGTTTACTCGTATAAACATATTGCAGCTGATGGTGATCTCGAACAAAATATTGCAGCTTCCTTATCAAAACAATTCAGACCTGTTGCAAAAAAAGTAAGCGAGAAATTGTTTTTTGAAAAGTTGAATAAAATGGGTGGAATAGTTGAAGAATTTTTGGAAGGCGACATTAAAGCTTCACCTTCAGTACAGTGCATTATTGGCCCTGATAAAAAAATTGATGTTGTAAGCACACATGATCAATTGTTAGGCGGCGATGACGGACAAATCTTTTTAGGAGCAGTGTTTCCTGCAGATAAACAATACAATATTTCTCTCGCGCAAGAAGGAAGAAAAATTGCAGAAGCATTATCAGCAAAAGGTGCTTTAGGAAGATTTGCAGTAGATTTTGTTTCCGTAAAACAAAGTGATAACAGTTGGAAACATTATGCAATTGAAATAAACTTACGCAAAGGCGGCACAACCCATCCTTATTTAATGTTGCAGTTTTTAACCGATGGAAAGTATAATGCGGAAACCGGCGAGTATACAACGGGCACCGGTAATAAACGCTTTTATTTTGCTTCAGACAATGTAACCAGCAAAAAATATATTGGCCTAACACCACATGATTTGATTGATATTGCTATGTTCCATTCTTTAATGTACGATGGTGCAACCCAAGAAGGTGTAATGTTTCATTTAATAGGCGCACTTTCTGAACATGGTAAATTAGGAATGGTTTGCATTGGAAGATCACCGGAAAGCGCAAAAGAATTTTATGATAAAGCAATTCATGTATTAGATAATGAGTGCTGTTGAGCGATTGAAAACCCAATTGTATTATTTGCATCATAACTCTAACAAAGCAATGCATTACATGCAAGCTGTTTTATAAATTTCCTGTATTCAACCAGCGTGTGCATTCCTCGCCAGGATTTTCATGGCACATCATTTCATAGCGCGAATTATCGTCTTCCGCAAGAATATTTTTCCTTCTTTATTCGTTTCCATAGTTGGTAGTTTAGTTTGAACAAGAAGTTATAGAATAAATTCTAATATTAAAATGCTTTTCAACTTTATGTAAAACAACGTGTATTACTAAAACTTGCAGATATTGCAAATTAATGTGGCAGTAAATTGAATGATATTATTTATGGCAAAGAAACAAACATCAAAAAGGTAATCTGTTTTTTGAGCCAGTATCAATACCAATGAAAAAAAGTTCAGAAAAGAATAAAATTTGCAAAAGTGTAATTTTTGAAACATTAATTTACGATAGGCAAAAAATTGCCGTTGCAACATCTGCTACATTTGCTGTATGCAATACACGCTGAAAAAATCTTTAGGTCAACACTTTTTAAAGGATGAAAACATCAGCCGCAAAATTGCAGATGCATTAGTTAAACATTCCTTTAGTCAACTATTAGAAATAGGTCCTGGTGCCGGAGCGCTCACCAAATTTTTATTACAATTTGATAATATTGATTTTAAAGCGATCGAATTTGATGAAGAGAAAGTTGCATATTTATTGCACGCCTTTCCCCCGATAAAAGATAAGATCATACATGGTGATATTTTGAAAGCTGCTGTTCCTTTTGAAAACAATTTTGCAGTAATTGGAAACTTTCCATACAATATTTCATCACAAATACTTTTTAAAATTTTGGAATGGAAAGAACAGGTTGCCTTTGTGATCGGAATGTTTCAAAAAGAGGTTGCACAACGAATAGCATCTAAACCGAACACAAAAGTGTATGGCATATTAAGCGTATTAGTACAGGCTTTTTATGATGTTGAATATTTATTTGATGTTCCGGCATCTGCATTTAATCCGCCACCAAAAGTTATAAGCGGCGTCATTGAATTAACCAGGAAGAATGAAACAACAGAAATAAAAAGTGAGAAAGATTTTTTTCTTCTTGTAAAAACAGCATTCAACCAGAGAAGAAAAAAAATGCGTAATGCTGTTCGACATTTGTTTACAGAAGATATTTTACAACATGAAATTTTTGATAAACGTGCAGAGCAATTAAGTGTTAAAGATTTTGCGGCACTCACATTTAAAATGCAATCATGATCAGAAAAAAAGTAATTGTTACAGCAAAAGTTCATTCATATTTATTAGACGGATTAAAAACAAAAGGCTACGAAATTTTGCATATTCCCGCGGTAACATACGATGAACTCGGTGCATTGATAAATAATACGAATGGTTTGGTTGTAACCACACGACTTAAAATAGACAAAGCATTAATTGATAAAGCTGATAACTTAAAATGGATAGCAAGGTTAGGCAGCGGCATGGAATTGATTGATGTAGATTACGCAGAAAAAAAAAGTATTATTTGTGTAAGCAGCCCGGAAGGAAATCGCAATGCAGTAGCTGAGCATTCACTTGGCTTATTGCTGAATCTTCTTAATAACATCAGCAGCAGTGTTGATGAAGTTAAAAAGGGAGAATGGATACGTGATGCAAATCGGGGGATGGAATTAAGCGGCAAAACCGTTGGTATTATTGGCTTTGGAAATACCGGTGAAGCATTTGCAAAACTGCTATCTTCTTTTAATTGTACTGTATTGGCTAATGATAAATATAAGTTTGGTTTTGCGCACGATTTTGTTCGCGAAGCAGAGCCGGAACAAATTGCACGTTATGCAGATGTAGTTAGTTTACATCTTCCTTTAACGAAGGAAACTTACCATTATGCTGATGAAAAATTTTTTAAACAGCTTGAACGCAAACCTGTTTTTCTTTCATGCTGCAGAGGAAAAGTAACCGATACACAAGCACTAATTCATGCACTTGATAATAATTTAATCAGGGCCGCAGGTTTAGATGTTTTAGAAAATGAAAACTTAAACGCTTATTCCCCTGAAGAAAAAAATATACTTGAAAATTTAACCAGCAGAAAGAATGTAATTATAACGCCACACATTGCCGGCTATACACATGAAGCTTTTTTTAAAATGGCAAAAGTTGTATTGGATAAGTTAGAAGCAGAACAGGTTTTGTAAGTAAATAAATAAGCAAAACCTTAGGTGTTTTGCTTAAATTTTTTGGTTCTTTTAATAAGCATTTACTTTATTTTTGTGTTATGCAACGCTGCATTCTTTGCGGCGTTGTATTTTTTTTACTCTTTTTTAAAACGAAATAATATGAGTGATACAATGTACGTTTCACGAGAGGCCTTTGAAAAAATGCGGCAAGAATTACAACGTATGAAGTCTGTTGACAGGCCTGCAGCATCAAGAGCGATTGCAGAAGCGAGAGAAAAAGGTGATTTGAAAGAAAATGCCGAATATGATTCTGCCAAGGAAGCGCAGGGAATATTAGAAGCAAAGATCGCCTTGCTTGAGAGCCAGATTGCCAGTTCAAGAATAATTGATGAAAGCGAAATTGACACAAGCAAAGTTTCGATTCTAACTAAAGTTACAATAACAAATATTGCTTCAAAAAAAACAGTAACTTATCAAATTGTTGGTGAAAAGGAAGCTGATCTTAAAGCAAATAAAATTTCAGTTAGCTCACCAATTGGCCAGGGCCTCATTGGAAAACAAAAAGGTGAAATTGCGGAAGTAAAAGCGCCAACCGGCGTTTTAAAATTTAAGGTAGAAGAAATCAGTCTTTGAGGTTTGCTTTATATATTATTAAGCTGCAAGTGATTTGCAGCTTTTTTATTTTGCAATCATTTTATTTATCATTTTCAACTTTAAAATTTAAGTTATGAGCATTTTTTCAAAAATCATTAGCGGTGAAATTCCTTCTTATAAAATTGCAGAAGATGAAAAATTTTACGCATTCCTCGATATTTTTCCTTTAGTAAAAGGCCACACATTAGTTGTTCCGAAAACGGAAGTAAATAATATGTTTGATTTGAGTGAAGATTACTTACAATCGCTTTTGGTGTTTGCAAAGCCAATTGCAAAAGCAATCGAAAGATCATTTGAATGTAACCGTTGCGGCATGGCAGTAATTGGTCTTGAAGTGCCGCATGCGCATTTACATTTGGTTCCGATTAGCTCTGCAGATGATTTAAATTTTACAAGAGGGAAATTAAAATTAAGTGATGATGAGTTGAAAGATGCGCAAACAAAAATCTCAGATCAGTTGAATAGAATATAGACCTCACAAAAGCTTCCATAAAAAAAGCTGCCTCCAAAAAGAGACAGCTTTTCTAATAATCTGGATTATTTTATTGTTTTATAAATTTTGATGTTGCCGTTACATTACCATCTTTATCGGAAACATTCACTAAGTAAGTTCCGGATGGTATTGCAGATAAATTCAATTTTAATTGTGCAGAAGTCAATTTCTGTGTCAGAACTGTTTCTCCAAAAGCATTAGAAACATTTACAGCCATTCCTACTTTGTAATTACCAATATTAATATTTAAAGCAGTGGTAGCAGGGTTTGGAAATACTGTTAAGCCATTATTTGCAACAGGAGCATTTAACCTAACATCTTGAATATTTTTTGTTGCTGTGCCTAAAGTAACATTTAATGTATAGCAATTCACGCTGTCAAATATTGTTTTGTTACGCCCAACAACTTTCACATAGAAATTGCCTTTAGGAAAATTCTTACTGATTGCTTCTGATGTATTACCTGCTTTTTTAGAGACTGCAATTTGTACTTGTGCATTATTATAAACATACAGGTCATAATTAGCAGGCAAAGTAGTAAGTGAAACGGTGGCTGTTCCTTTGGTTGTAATTGTGAATTTATAATAATCACTATCTGTTCCGGAACTTATTGTGCCATGAATATCTGTATCAAATGGAATTGAAACAGCAGCAGCAAATGTGTTATGCGTTGTACCATCATATGTGCTGTTACACTTAGCCGGAGGTACAGCGCTTGCTGCCTGGAATGCTTGTAAAATTCCATAGCCGCTGTTATAATCATAACCAGCACCTTCAATATCTAAAGCGGTTGATGTAAGAATGTTTCTTACCTGTGTTGTTGTTAATGATGGATTCGCAGATAATATTAGTGCAGCAATTGCGGCACCATGTGGTGCAGCACACGATGTTCCAAAGAATGGGCTAAGGCCACTAAAGGCACTGAATGTTGTTTTAACTCCATCTGCTGCAGTAAGATCTGGCTTGGCTAATAATACACCTCCGTTTGTTGTGAATAAGAAATTACCCGGTGTAACCGGCGTTCCATCAGGATTATAAAATTTCCTTCTTGGCCCGTCAGACGAGAAGTTTTCAACCTTATTTGTTGAGTTAAATGGATTTGGATAAGGGCCTTTCGGGGCACCACTTTGGAATGCTGTGTTAGCGGGCGTTGCTGCCATTGCAAATGCATTTAATGCGCAGGAATGCCCTTTTGTTTGTCCACCGGTTACAACAGTTAACACTCCTCTGTTTGTATTTATATGAAATGCTCTTACAGCTGCATTAGTTGTTTTAAATACAACTAAACGATCGCCCGCAACAAGACTTGGCACGCCAATCTGTTCATAAGGGTTACTGCCTGCACCTGATTGAATATTTGTTGAGGAAGATTTTACATTACCTGATGCACTAACAAGAAACAGATCATAATCATTTGTAGACGCACCCCATGGATCACTCCAATTCATAGTATATGCTAAACCTGCTGTTTTAATTATATCGCCATTAACAGGGGAGGACACAGTTCCGAAATTATGAATGGTTCCTGATTTTGTGCCGCCAGTGAAGGGAAGTGAACCCGCATCATTAAAATCACTTTCAAACACACCGGCAGTTCCTTTTGCAACGGAACCAGCATTACCCGCTGAAGCAAAATATAAAGCACCATCTGCAGTAACATCATCAACAGCCTGTGCTATTATTCCATCCTGGAAAACAGGTTCATCATAATAAAAAACATCATCTACAATAACATTGCAATGAAATGAATCCCGCAACGCACGAATATTATCTGCAAAAGATGCTTCGCTTATATCAGCAGTAGCAAAAAATAATTGTGCTTTTGGTGCAAGGTCATGTATTACCTGTAACATGGCTCTGCCTTCATCTGTTCCGCCTGCATAATCTGCAAGCACTGTAACAGGAATAGTATCACCATCAGGATTGCCCGGGCCAGGCAAATCTCCGCTTGCAATATTTGCCGCAGCACCATTTTTTGCATTAAAGCTGTTAGATAAAACACCAACTTTTATTCCTTGCCCCTGGTAGCCAAAAGTGGTTCTTACATCATTGGCACGATGCGTAACATCACCTTCAGAGGTTACTTTTCCGGCAAGTGGTTTCATCTGATTAAGATATTTGGTAAGCGTTGCTTTTACAACGGCAACCCGGTCAGCAAAATTGATGGCCTCATCATTCATGTCCGCATCTTCCAGCATATATCTTACAGCAGGTTGAATAAACTTTACTCCAGGAAAAGAAGCAATAGTTTCAACTGCCTTTAGATTTATTGTTGCACGAACTGTAGAATTTCTTGGCGAAGCATAAATAATTCTACCACCAAGTGCTGTGATTTTCGAAAGGAATGCATCTGTAATAGTTGCGCTGATATCAACTTTTAAAACACCAAATGCATCTGCGCCAACATCAGCTTTTTCAAGATTTAATCCCTGCACTAATTTTTCTCCACGATTCTCTTTAACAGCTTGCAGTAACCTCGAGTCTATCTTGCATTCAACCGGTGTGCGATTATTTTTTTCTTTCAACAAAAGTTGAATTTGCTGTGTCGTAACATCAGACACCTGTGCAAATAAATGCTGTGATGAAAAAGTGATAGCAACCAGGAAAAGATTAGTGTAAATTTTTTTAAATTTCATAAACACTGTTTTAATTGATTTTTGTTTTGATGATTATATTGTTCGAACTGAAGTATGAATAATAAAACGAATCCCCGCATGTTTGGTTTGTTGCCATGAAAGATTTACTTCGCCAATTTAGGGAAACGAAAATTGGATAACAAAGAATTTATATGAAAGGCAATAATGTATAGTGATTTTTAATGAGAATCATTAATACGTTTTATGCCGATAAGCTAAATCATTATTATAAATTTCATTGATTAACCGACGCTGAGAAATGATATTTACCTGAACCAATTTCAACCTGTACATATCCATTTACACTGCCTGGTATTTTCATTTGTGATGAGGAGAAAAGTTTATTACTTTCTTTAATTGATGCCACATTTGATGTTGGGATAAAAATTGTTGCTGTTGTGTTTGCAGGAATTTCAACATCTAAAATAAAATTACTGTTATCAATTTTCCAATGCGAACCAATGTTGCCGTAATATGTTTTATAATCAGCATTTGCGTAGGTAAATCCGCCACCAACATGCGGCATTATTTTAATATGCTTATAACCCGGCCCATCTTCATACGTATCAATCCCTGCAACAACGCGATACATCCAATCACCAATTGCACCATAAGAATAATGGTTAAATGAATTCATTCCGGGTGTTTCAAAAGTACTGTCAGGTTTAATGCCATCCCATCTTTCCCAAATTGTTGTAGCACCCATTTTTACAGGATATAACCATGAGGGATAAGTATCTTGTAATAATAATTTATAGGCAACGGAATCATAACCAAAACGTGTAAGCACATGGCACAAATAGGGTGTACCAAGGAAACCTGTTGTTAGATGGTTATCGTAATCTTTTATATTTTCAACCAGGCGTTCTGCTGCCTGTCTTTGCAATGAATCAGGCAACATATCAAAATTCAATACAAGCACATAAGCGGTTTGTGTTCCTGAAACTAATCTTCCATTCTGCGTAACATATTCTTTCATGAATGCATCTTTAATACGATGCAACAATTCAGTGTATGTTGCAACATCATCTTGCTTGCCTAACACATTCGCTGCATTAATCAATAATTGCGTTGAGTGTGCATAAAAACATTGCGCAATTAAATATTTATCTGTAACTGCAGAGCGGCCATCATTATCATCAAACGGGCGATAGAACAACCAATCACCAAAATGAAAACCGCTATTCCATAAATCATTTTCACTTTTACTTTTCATAAATTCAATCCAGGCTTTCATGCTGCTGTATTGTTGCTCTAAAATTTTTTTATCTCCATAAGCCAAATACATATTCCATGGAATAATAGTTGAAACATCCGCCCAACCTGTTGAGCCACCTGCACCTTCACCCAATACATTTGGAATTACGAAAGGAATGCTTCCATCTTTAAACTGATCTGCCGCAACATCTTTCAACCATTTTGCAAAAAAGTTATTTACGTTCATATTAAATGCTGCAGTGCGTGAAAATACCTGTGCATCACCCGTCCACCCTAAACGTTCATCACGTTGCGGACAATCAGTCGGCACGTCTAAAAAATTTCCTTTTTGTCCCCACTGAATATTATGTTGAAGTTGATTGATCATAGCATTTGAACAACTGAAAGTTCCAGTTGGTTCCATATCAGAATACAATGCAACTGCAATAAAATCTTCGGGTTTTATTTCACCAGGATAACCTTCAATTTTTATATATCTAAAACCAAAAAAAGTAAAAGCTGGTTCAAGCGTTTGTTCGTTTCCGTTCAAAATATAAACAGCTTGCGCTTTAGCTGCACGTAGATTGTCCGTATAAAAATTTCCATATTTATCCAACACTTCAGCATGATAAATGCGAACGGTATCACCAGCATTTCCTTTTACTTTCACCCTTACCCAACCAACAAGATTTTGACCGAAATCAATTATTTTTTCTCCCTTAGATGTTATAAAAATTTTTACCGGTTGAAATGTTTCATGTTTTTTTACCAACTCATTTTCCGTTGCCACCAAAACTGATTTCGAATAATCTTTTACTTCAACATTGCTCCAATCCACATCATTAAAATTTGCATTGCACCAGTTTGGTTTTTCTTTTCGTGTATCAATTATATCTCCATTATAAATTTCATTACTTAAAACACTTCCTGTTGATGATTTCCACGATTCATCCGAAACAACGTTTTCTTCACTTCCATCTGAATATTTAATGTTGAGTTGAAGCAACAGCGACAGATCTTTTCCCCAAACATTTTTATTTCCATCCCATGCTAAAAAGCCACGATACCAACCATTACCAAGTGTTACACCAATTGCATTTTTTCCTTTTGCAAGAAGAGTAGTAACATCATAAGCCTGGTATTGCAAACGTTTGTTGTAGCTCGTCCAACCCGGCGTTAAATATGCATCACCAACACGTTTGCCATTGATGCAAGCTTCATACATTCCATGCGATGTAAGGTAAATTGTTGCTGATAAAATTTGTTTTGCGGCATTGAACTCTTTTCTAAAATTTATCGCGGGCCTGTTAATGGTATCTTCTGCAAAACCTTGCTGAATCCATTTTGCTTTCCAATCGTTCGCACTTAATAAACCCATTTGCCATGAAGCCATCTCACTCCAGTTTGAAACCTTGTTATCGTTATCCCATGCTCTTACTTTCCAAAAATATTTTGTGCCTGCTTTTAGTGAAGTGCCTTTATAAATTACATGAACAGACGAATCCGAGTTTACTTTTCCGCTTCTCCATAAAACATGAATAAAATCTCCTGTTATAGGTCTGTCGCTAACTAAAATTTCGTAAGCAGTTTGCGTTGAATTTCTTTTACTGC
Source organism: Parafilimonas sp. (assembly GCA_019247895.1). Lineage (GTDB taxonomy): Bacteria > Bacteroidota > Bacteroidia > Chitinophagales > Chitinophagaceae > Parafilimonas. Next base: position 11,884 of record JAFBAF010000087.1, read on the forward strand.
TTTTAATTTGCCAGCTCAGCCTTGGTTGCTTTGCATCAATGCAATTTGGGTTTGACAGATTTTCACACAACAAATTTGTAACCTGAACTTGCGAGTTAGAAAAATAAAAAAAGAATGGAAGGACAAATGATAAAGCAATTTTTTTCATCACACAATTTGCGGTTAAGTTATTAATTGTTTTGAATAAGACTTTAGATTAATGATGTTTGACGGCATTTCGTTTTCATTCCAATGCTCATGAATTGCTAAAGTTGCACTTCTCTATTTAAAAATTTTGCAGGTGTAACAGATGATGACGAAATGATGCCAGGAAATTTTCTATAAATTCTTTCAGTTATCACCAAGGATGCATACCTGTTTTCTTTAAAATTCCACAGCATGGTGTGACAATCAATACTGGTTTTCTGATGCAGGATAATTTGCAATAATGAAACTTAAATATTTTGGAAGATGTAATGAATAAGCCGTTTGTTTGAATATTTTACGATGTTGATATTTTAAGCGATACAATTGCATGCCGGAATTTAATGAACCAAGCGTAGTTGAAGCGGTTTTTCTGGCATCGAAAGTATGGATAGAACAGATTTTTAAGACAATGACTTAGTTATAAAACAGAATCTTTATTGAATTGAAAAGTTTGTTTGCGGTAATTTAAGCTAACTGTATCTGCAACTTTAAGCAGAGCATTAATAGTTTCTTTCATCATTTCATATGCGGTTTGAAATGCAGTAATTGCAGCGAGAATAATCCCTTCTTTAGTTAAACTTTGAAGTGTGCCTGAAGATGAAATCTTTTCACAAACTTCATCAAAAACAGCTACTTTGAAACCGTTGCCAACAAAAGATTTTGCGTAGTCGCTTCTTTCGCTTAAGACTAATTCATTTATTTGTTTTGGTGTCATATTTCTATACAAATTGGCAACTGAATAAAAGGAGAAGCTTACATTGAATGAGCTTAAAAACCAGGTTCATATTTGTTTTATTATCGTCCAATTGGCAAAGAGGTTTCAACTTCATTAAGTTTATTTCTCACTGCATTAAGCTCATTGTAAATTAACTGCGCTTCAAAAAATAATTCGCGGGAAAGAAGGCCTCGTTCGCAAGCCTTAAAAAGATTTTCATATACGATCAAAACATCCGGTTCGTGGCTATTCATAGAAATGGATTATGAATAGCAAAGCTATAATTTCATAATATCCAAAAAGGCCATACTACTATCCTTAAGAGATAAATGGTATTAACTCAAGTTTCGGAAAAATTATGCTGTATAAATCTATACGCAGAAAATATAGATCAGGCTGTTGATATTTAAGTAAAAGTTGCTCGTGCTTTTATTATTAAAGCTACTTCTCTTTTGAATTCATGCTTGAACTATTTTTTATGCATTTATGCCGTCAAAAGAATTTTGAAAACAGGTGTCAATCTGTTAGTTTTAGTTTTTAAACTTAACTTGTTTTATGAGAAACTATTTGCATCATTCCAAAGTCATTGCTATTTTATTTTTAGCAATCACTTTCTCAAAATATGCAGCTGCGCAAACAAAGCTGTTGCGTTTTCCAGACGTTTATAGCGATAAGATTGTATTCACTTATGCCAGCGATTTATGGACGGTATCAACAAGCGGCGGAATGGCAACGCGCCTTACTGCGCATCCCGGAGAAGAAGTGTTCGCCAAATTTTCTCCTGATGGAAAATATATTGCTTTTACAGGTCAGTATGACGGTGATGAGCAAGTGTATGTTATTCCGTCAACAGGCGGTGTTCCAAAACAGCTAACTTTTTATCCTGCCAAAGGCCCGCTTACGCAACGCTGGGGTTATGATAACCAGGTAATGGGATGGAGCACTGATGGTAAATCTATCATATTTCGTTCGCAAAGAGATTCGTGGACATTGCCTGAAAGTAAGTTGTATGCCGTATCAATTAATGGCGGACCGGCCAAAGCGCTGCCTATGCCTGAAGCTGTGCTCAGGCGATTATTCTCCTGACGGAAAAAGAATGGTTTACTCGCCACGCACAAGAGATTTTCGTTCTGAAAAAAGATACAGCGGCGGTCAGGCGAATACGCTTTACATATATGATTTGAACACCAATGATGCAAAGAAAATTTCAGAGGGAGATAGGGCAAGCAGGGATGAAATGTGGATTGGTAATAAAATTTATTTCAATTCTGATAAAGATGGTAAGTTTAATTTATATACTTATGATATTGCCTCAGGCAAAACAGAACAGCTAACTTTTTTTAAAGATTGGGATATACGGTGGCCATCTTCAGATGAACAAAATAAAATTGTTTATGAACGAAACGGAGAGCTCGAAATTCTGAATTTACAAAACAATCAATCACAAAAATTAAACATTACCGTTCCCGACGACGGCTTATATAAAAGACCGCACACCTTAAATGTGACTGACTATATTCAAGGCACCGCACTTTCACCAAAAGGTGAACGCATTTTAATTGAAGCACGTGGCGATATTTTTTCTGTTCCTGCTGAAAAAGGTGTTACGAGAAATCTTACGCATTCTTCTGATGCACATGATAAACTTCCACGTTGGTCGCCTGATGGTTCACAGGTTGCATTTATTTCAGATAAAAGCGGTGAAGAAGAAGTATGGATAGTTGCCCAGGATGGAATGAGCGCTCCCCAACAAATAACCTCAGGAAGCCATGCACAACATTATGCACCGGAATGGAGCAGTGATGGAAAGAAAATTGCTTACTCTGATAAAGATGGAAAAGTTTATGTTTTTACAATCGCAACAAAAAAAACAGAACAAATTATAGACGCGCCAAACGGGCAGGTTACAGATTATGAATGGTCTCCAAAGGGAAATTATCTTGCTTTTAGTTTTGCAGGTGTTAACAATTTTAATTCAGTTTATATCTATGATGTAAAAAATTACAAACTGCACCAGGTCACTGATTCAATGTTTAATTCATATAATCCAACCTTCGATCCTTCAGGTGATTATTTATATTATTTAAGTGATCGTGAATTTGCTCCGCTTATTTCAGGCGTTGAATTTAATTATGCAAGCAACCGCAGTACAATGTTATATGCAATGGCGCTGAGAAAAGACGTGAAAAATCCTTTCCCGATGGAATCTGATGAAGTAACGCTTACACCGGAAACAGAAACTTCAAAGCTTGAACCACCAACAACAAAACCGCAGGATGAAAAAGAAATTAAAAAAGTAAATGGTAAAGTTGATTCATCAAAAACAATTGCAACGCAAAATAAAACGAATACAGTTTCTTCTAAACCTGAAATAATAGATTTTGATGGAATAACAAACCGCGTAACACGTGTTCCGTTGGCTGCAAATAACTACGGCGGTTTGTCAGCAAAAACAGGTTATCTTGTTTATATTGTTAGCCCGCCATTTTATTATGGCCGTGATGCAGAAACACAACCATCCGTCCGCATTTATTCAATTAAAGACAGGAAAGAATCAACGATGGCTGAAAATGCCGGTGGTTACTCGTTATCACGTGATGGCTCTAAATTGTTAGCTGTTAGTTTTGATCCTTCAATAAAAATTAATTTATCAGATGCAATTCCCGGCGGAGATAAGACCGGTAAAACAGTTTCAACGGCTGGCCTTGTTACCGAAGTAAATCCTGAGCAAGAATGGACTCAAATTTTTAATGAAGTTTGGCGCCGTTACCGCGATTGGTTTTATGTTCCAAATATGCACGGTTATGATTGGGTTAAGATAAGAGATGAATACAAAACGTGGTTGCCATACGTGGCACATCGTGCAGATCTGAATTACGTTATTTCAGAAATGATATCGGAGCTTGTTATTCAGCATGCTTATATAGCTGGCGGGGATTTTGAAATGCCTGCGCGTCCAAAAGTTGCACTGCCCGGTGCAAGATTTGAAGTTGATGCGAATTCTGATCGTTATCGGATCTCGAAAATTTTTGATGGCGAGAATGAAGAAGATATTTATCGTTCACCATTAACTGAAACAGGTGTAAATGCAAAAGTGGGCGATTATATTTTGCAGATAAATGGCGAAGATGTAACTGCCGATAAAGACATTTATTCTTATCTGCGCAATAAAGCAAACGGACCTGTGATGTTACTGGTGAATAGTTCACCAAAATTAGAAGGCGCAAAAACTGTAACATATAAACCCGTTACTGATGAAGGCAATTTAATTTATCTTGATTGGGTTGATGGCAATCGCAAAAAAGTGGCAGCGTTAAGCAATGGCAGAGTTGGCTATATTCATATTCCTGATATGGGTGCCAATGGTATTCGCGAATTTATAAAATGGTATTATCCGCAATTGAATAAAGAAGGAATGGTGGTTGATGTGCGGGCAAATGGCGGAGGAAATGTGTCACGCATGTTGATAGAAAGATTAAGCCGCAAAATTTTAGCTGTTGATTATTCAAGAACATCAGATTATCCTTTTACTTATCCTGATGGTGCTTTTGGTGGCGTGATGGATGCTATACTTAATGAAAATTCGGCTTCTGACGGTGATATATTTCCATACATGTTCAGGCAGGCTGGTTTAGGTCCGCTGATTGGGAAACGTTCATGGGGTGGTGTTGTTGGAATAACAAGTCATGGTGATTTGATTGATGGTGGACAAGTAAATGTACCTGAGTTTGGCCTTGTTGATATGCAGGGCAAATGGACAATTGAAGGTCATGGTGTTGATCCTGATATTGAAGTCGAGAATGATCCGAAGTCTGTTATTGCAGGTCATGATCCGCAGCTTGAACGTGCTCTTGACGAGATCATGAAAAAAATAAATAACGCAGTTAAGTTGCCTGCAAGGCCCGCGGCACCTGTAAAAACGCCTTAACAATAAAGAGGGTTTAATATCTAAATTGTTGTTCTTAGTATAAATGATTATTAAATCGATGCTAAAAAATCATTTACAGGTTGCATTTAGAAGCATTCTAAAAAGAAAGAGCTATACTATTTTTAACATTACAGGGCTTGCAATTGGCATTACCTGTTGTCTCCTGATATTTCAATATGTTGCTTATGAAAAAAGCTACGACCGGTTTCATAAAAATGTAAACAACATTTACCGTCTTCGTCTTGACCTGCATGACCAGGGAAAGCTTACAATGCAGTCTGCAACTGTGTTTGCCGGTGTTGCGCCTTTATTAAAAAAGGATCTGCCAGAAGTTGAAAATTATTGTCGTTTAATCGATACAAGAATTTCATGGCAGGGCAATGAACCTGTGCAAAACAATGTTGTACTTGTGAATGAAGAGAGAAATATTAAAGCACTTGAAAATAAAGGCTATTATGCAGACCAGGGCTTTCTTGATATGTTTAGTTTAGATATTCTTAAAGGAGATAAAAACGTTTCATTAAACGCACCCGGCAAAATCATTTTATCAGAAACACTTGCTAAAAAATATTTTGGAAATGATGATATTGTCGGCAAACAAATTACAATTCGTGAAGGCGGCAATAAATACAGTTATTTAATAACAGGTGTATTTAAAGATTATCCAACCAATTCACATCTTTCATTTGATTATCTCATATCGTACTCAACCTTTGTAAACATGATTAAACATTTGGGCGCACCTGAAGGTTTAAATCCTGAAACAACTTTGGGCTGGTATGATTATTATGTTTACCTGCAAATACACCCTGGTACAGATCAAAAAAAACTGGATGCAGATCTTGTTTCTTTTTCAAATAAATATTTGAATAATGAATACAGCAGAGCGCATAACAATCGCACCGACTTATATTCAATGCCATTAAAAGATATTCATCTTTATTCACATTATAACGAAGAAGCTGGTATAAATGGCGATGGAAAATCAGTTTCCTTTCTTTTCCTGATTGCATTTCTGATTATAATTATTGCGTGGATTAATTACACGAACCTTGCAACGGCGCGATCATTAGAAAGAGCAAAAGAAGTTGGTATAAGGAAAGTGTTAGGTGCGGTAAGAAAAAATTTAATGGTTCAATTCCTGTCGGAAAGCTTTTTGCTCAATCTTGCGGCAGTTATTATTGCTGTCATTCTTACATTTTGTTTTACGCCTGCTTTCAATCGTCTTATCGGAACCACATCTGTAAAAGGGTTTTATTTGCCATTACCTTATCTGGTAGGTTTTCTTAGTTTGTTTGTAACCGGCGCATTCATTTCAGGAATTTATCCTGCATTTGTTTTATCAGGTTTTCATCCTATTGCGGTATTGAAGGGATTATTTAAAAATTCTACCAGCGGAATGTTTGTAAGAAAAGGTTTGATCATTGGCCAGTTTGCAACATCCATTATTTTAATTGCAGGAACAATCGTTATTTATCAGCAGGTAAATTTTATGCGCAACCAAAGTCTTGGCGCTGATATAAGTCAAACCTTAATATTAAATGGCCCGGGTGAAAAACAAGATAGTAGTTATACAACTTCTTACCAGTCGTTTAAAAATGAAATTCTTCGTATAAATGGTATAAAAAATATGGCCGCATCTTCTGGTGTAATGGGTAAAGAAATTTATATGACAAATAGCGCTTTCCTGGTTAATTCAAAAAATAAAAGTGCTGTAACCGTTTATACTTTATATGTTGATGCAGATTTTCTCTCTTCTTATAATTTGCAATTTAAAGCGGGCCGCAATTTTGTTGCAAATGATCCCGGCGATAAACAAACCGTTGTGGTAAGTGAAGAAGCATTAAAGCTTTTAGGACTGAATGATCCCCAAAAAGCATTGAATGAAATTCTTTATAATTATGATGATTCATTAAAAATAATTGGTGTTGTTTCAAACTATCATCAGCTTGGATTAAACAGGCCAATGTTGCCTGTAATATTTGTTCCAAGGCCTGAAATAAATAATTTTTATTCAATAAAATTTCAAGCAAATAGTGTTCGAAATGTTATTGCTTCTGTAGAAAAAATTTGGAATGATTATTTTCCTCAAAATCCGTTTAGCTATTATTTTTTAGATGATTCTTTTAATGCGCAGTACAAAACTGACAGTGCATTTGGTAAAGTGTTTGGATTGTTTTCTTTTCTTGCTATAAGTATTGCATGTTTTGGTTTACTCAGTTTATCGGCATACAATGTGCTGCAACGCACAAAAGAAATCGGAATAAGAAAAGTATTGGGTGCACCTGTACGCAACATTGTTTATTTACTTGCAAAAGATTTTATGTTATTAGTGTGTATTGCATTTTTGATTGCAGTGCCTGTTGCATGGGTTGTAATGAATAGCTGGTTGCACGATTATGCATACCGCATATCAATTAGCTGGTGGATATTTTTAATTGCGGGCATTATTGCTTTATTGATTGCGTTGGTAACAATCAGTTTTCAATCTATAAAAGCGGCTTTCGCAAACCCGGTAAAAAGTTTGCGGACAGAATAATATGAAATGATGTCTGCAATCTTCTTTACCAGCTAATCTGCATACACAAATTGCCTGTTACATATAAAAGTTTAATTGAAAAGTCTCTTGTGTAAGAAATCCTTGTACCGGTTTCGGACTAACGAAGCTTGAACTGTTTATTCCAGATGGAGTTTTAATAACAGGCAATGATGCCAAAACTAAACTTTGGTTCAATGCCGGTAACAAGAGCTGGATACGTATCGGCACATTTTATGCTTTGTTTATTTTTATTTTAATGGCATTGTTAGAAAAGCATTTAATTGTACGTCGATCTGGGTTACCAAACGCAGGTAAAGGCTTATTCACAAGAACATCTATTGCAAAAGGATCATTAGTTGTTGAATACAAAGGCAAAGTTACAACCTGGAAAGAGATAGAATCCTCTAAAAAGTTTAACGGTTATGTCTTTTATATAAACCGCAATCTCGTTATAGATGCGCAATCCTCTGAGAAATGGTTAGGAAGATATGCTAACGATGCAAAAGGATTAAACAAAATAAAATCAAAACAAAATAATTGTTGTTATGCAATAATTGATAAGCGTGTGTTTATTAAGGCAACCAAAAACATCGAAGCCGGGGAAGAATTATTTGTTGGATATGGAAAGGAATATTGGGATGTGGTTAGATACAATAAGAGATTAAAACACAAGTAATCTTAAGGGTAATTAATAAATATTAACATACATTAACAGGTTTTTATTTTTTTAATTACAACGTTTTTATTCCGGTTTACATCTCAATAAAAAATTTTTATGAAACGAATAATTACAATTCTATTTATTACACTATCCCTTCATGCATTTTCCACAGTTAGATTAGTTCCATCACAATATTCAACAATTCAATTAGCATTAAATGCTGCAAAAGCAGGCGACACAATTCTCGTTTCAAAAGGACTTTATCGAGAGAACATTATATGGCCGCAAACAAACAACCTGCACTTAATCAGCGATATTTCTTCCAAGAATAGTGCAATAATTGATGGCCGTGACTCTGGCCGGGTAATCAATGTTAATTGGACTGGCAGCAAAATTCTTCTTGCCGAAATAAATGGTTTTGTAATTCAACATGGTTTCATAAATGTACCCGCACACCAGGGCGGAAGAGGCGCAGGAGTTTATGCTTTAAATGCATCATTGAAAATTCAAAATTGCTTATTCAGAGAAAACAATATCACAAGCACTTCAGCTATTCAAAACAGTGGCGGTGGTGCAGCGTTGCATATCGAGTCAACGCCAAAAGCTTACGATAATTTAATCAGCAATTGTGTTTTTACAAACAATACCATAACCGAAGTAACCAATGGATCGGGAACTGCTATTGAACTTGATAATGCTTCTGCAACTGTAAACAACATAACGGTTAGCAATAATTCTATGTCGATAGATGATGTTGCTGATGGTACTATTTATGCATACCAGTCAAACGTAAAAATTAATGCGGCAAAAATTGAAAACAATACTATTACAACTACTGAAAGTATTTTGCAGGGCGCTGCAGCAATAAAGGGCGGCGGCATTTTCATTTATCTATCTAATGCTGTTATCACAAATGTTTTAATAGAGAATAATAAGCTTACGCCCCAAAACGCTGGTCTTGCTTTATTAGGAAGCGGAATTTATTTTTATGGTGAAGGTTCATCGCTTAATATATTAAACAGCACCATCGCAAATAACATTCGCACAGATGGCGCCATTGTAAATGGTAGAGGAGTTTATTTTTCAACTGCAGTTGCTAAAAAATCAGTAATAGCAAACTCTGTGATTTGGAATCCCGGAAGAGGTAATCAAATTTATAACCAAACACAAAAAGCAAGTGCCTCTTATTGTGATGTTCTTGATGGTTATAATGGCATCGCAAATATTAATGTGGATCCTCAGTTCATTTCATCAAATAATTATCATTTGCAAACTTCATCACCTTGTATAAATATTGGCAATAACAAATTTGCACCGGCAAAAGATCTTGATGGACATACACGTCCTTCACCCGATGGAACAAATGCCGATTTAGGTTGCTATGAAAATGCGCAAAATCTTGTAAGCAGTAATGCGGTTGCAAAAAGCGCTTCACCGTCAATACACGTTTATCCAAATCCATCTAAAGGAGCGTTTAAGCTTTCTGTTGATGAAAGTTTTATCAATAGTGATGTAAAACTTATAAGCGCGTCAGGCGAAACGGTTTATCAAGGAAAAATTCAAAGCATGAATACAAACTATAATTTTGATAAACTTCCCAATGGCGTTTATCATCTGATAATTACGAATAGTTCGCAAGTTGAAACGAGTTTAAAACTTGTACTGTCGAAATAAAGTTAATTTTTTTAGATTAAAAAGGATGTACGATTACATCCTTTTTTATTGTTTTTGAATATTCTTCTGCAGTATGTCTTTTTAGTTAGCTATGCAGCGAAAGAATATTGCAGTTTTTATCACATCAGCAGGAGAGTATTGCCAATCAAAAGCTGCTATATCTCCCTTAAACAGTATGTTGTTGATATTACAAAAATTAATAGCTGGTAAGCGATCTTATAGCAATCTTCAACTCAAGCAATGAGAGCATAAGGTTATGTTATTTCCAAATCCGATTGATGGTTAATTTGCGTATAAAAACAGATTCTTGTGGCGAAGGTAACCTATAAGGTATATGTTGTTGAATTATCAAAAAAAGTCTTTACTGAGAACTACAGGTTTCGTGCCGCCAACCCTCAATTCAACGGCGTACTGGAATGCTTGTATGTTGGTATGACCAGTAAAACTCCTGCAGAGCGGCTTCACCAGCATAAGACCGGATACATAGGCAAGAAGGGTTACAAATTATCTGCTTATATCGTCCAAAAATATGGCAGCTATCTTAGACCAAGTCTTTACAGCCATTTGAACTTCAAGCCAATGTCAAAACAAGAAGCCTTATCAATGGAAAAAAAACTTGCATGGGCGTTACGCAAAAAGGGGTATGCGGTTTGGTTTAATTAAGATGTTACAATCCCGGGGATTTTATCGGCACATTTTCACATAAGTGGTGGTGATGGTGATGCTGCATTGGTCCTTTTGCGCGGTCAATAATTTCAAAATGCGCCATCATACCCGCTTCATGATGTTCAAGAATATGACAGTGATACATCCACATTCCAGGTCGGTTGTCAGGCATCCATGCAATTTTTACTTTACTCCTTGGTTTAATATTAACTGTATCCTTCCACGCTTTGTATGCAGGCATTTTTCCATTTTCTTCAATCACCTGGAAGAAAAATCCATGCAAGTGGAATGGATGATCCATTAAACTTGTATTACTCACTTCCCACACTTGTAATTCACCAACATAAACCGGCTTATCAGCAGTGTGAACGTCTCCGTTTACGTGAAAATCAATTCCATGCTTTAAACTTGGATCAACTGAAAATTTCACTTCTCTTGTGACTGTTGCATCTTGGATTGCTAATGATTCTATATCTCTAAAATGTTCAGGTATAAACGCTTTTGTAGGCTGGGTAGCACCAATTCTAACGGTTGCATAAACGTCATGCTTTGGTTTTATTGTACTCATTCTGTTATATGGCAGCGATTCGACATTGAATGCATCACCTTCTTTAAATGAACCTACTACTATTTCTACTCTTTCTCCCGGTACTAATAACACTTCAGAAGCATCTATAGATCTTTCTAATAGTCCGCCATCGGTTGCAATTATTTTAAATTGTTTGCCGCTTAAATGCAAACGAAAATATTTTGCGCTGGATGCATTAATAAAACGCCATCTCTCTGTTTGACCCGCAGACATTTCAATAACTGAATTTTCTTTTCCATTAATCAAAAGAGTATCGCCCTGTCGACCATCATGTCTTTCAAACCAACGCTGAAAAAAATTACCTTCTTTAAATTCATTGCTTGCGTTTAGTTTCATATCATCAATCATGAACACTCTTTCCGCATCTGTAACGATGTTAGAATCTTCTTCAACTATCAAAGCACCATACATTCCTCTTTCCATTTGAACAGTTTCATTTTGGTGTGAATGATACCAGAATGTTCCTGCATCAGGAACAACAAATCTGTATTCAAATTCTCCACCCGGTTGAATTGTTCGTTGAACATCGTCTGTTCCATCCATTGATGAAGGAAGCCTTATCCCATGCCAATGCACTACTGTAGGTTCATCGAGATTGTTTTTGACTTTGATAGCAAGTGTATCTCCTTTATTTGCTTTTAGCGCAGGACCTGGAATACTATTGTTGAATCCCCAGGCTTTGATTGTTTTTTCTTCAGAAATTTTCCAGTCAAATTCTGATGCGATCAGTTCATAGTTTATTATCTTGGTTGTGTTTGGTTTCATTTTTTTGATTTTATAGATGATAAAAAGGGAGGCCAACCGACCTCCCGGTTACTTTTATTTGCTTGTTCCACAAGTACAATTTTCACCACATAAACAGGGATTGCAAGTACAATTTGGATTGTGGTTACTTACTTCGAATTTTGTTTTCATGATTTTTGTTTTTATGTTATTAATTAATTGACGATGCAAAAATACCTTCGGCCAAAGCCAATGTCTTTATAGAATTCAGGGTAAGATGTATATAATTTTTGGATTAGAGTTTGTCGACTGATCTGCGCTTCTCTGCACCAATCTTTTTAAAATGAGAAGGAGTTAAACCAGTAATTTTTTTGAACTGTGATGACAGATGATGCACACTGCTGAAGCCTGTTTGATATGATATTTCCGTAAGTGAAAGTTGGTCGTACACCAGAAGTTCTTTTGCTCTTTCTATCCTTTGTAAAATGTAAAATTGCTCAATCGTTTTGCCTTCAACTGAAGAGAAGAGATCACTCAGATAACTGTAGTCGTAAGAGATATTTTTTGTGATGAATAAAGATAGTTTCAAATTTTCGTTGTCTATACCTATGTTCAGATATTCAAGAACTGCTTTCTTAATGTCTTCAATAATTTTATTTACTCTTTTTACAATTAATTCAAAACCTACATTGCGAAGTTCTTTTTCTATTTTTTCTAATTCTTCATTTGTTGGTTTTTTAATAAGATCAATCTCTCCCAAAGAGGCTTTATGAAAAGGGATGTTTAATTCTTTAAAAATATTTTCTATTGTCAACACGCATCTTTGACACACCATATTTTTAATGAAAAGCTTGTGTTGTTTTTCTTTCATTTTTCAATATTTGATCAATCACACTTCAAATGTAATAGGCCGAATAGCTTTGTGTGTTTGTCTTTGAAATACATTGCACAATCTAAAAATGATCGCTTTAAATTTAGTTAGGCTTCAAAATTCTATGTAATTGTCTGGCCGATTTAAAACCACATTTTGATGCAATGTATTCAACCGTGTACTCAGGATTATTAAGCATTGTATTAGCATACTCTTTTCTTAATTGTGTTAGGTATTCCAAAACAGTACAACCGGTCATTTCTTTAAACACTCGGCTTAAGTTTCTTGGACTCATGCCCACCAAAGATGCAAGATGTTCTATACTATTTTCTTTAGAAAGATTATCAATCAAATAATCCTGCACTTCATGTATTTGCGGATTGATATGATTTCGATAATCTAAATAAATACTTTGCTGTTTATGCCTACCGCTTCGCCTATGGTATACAACAAGTTCTCTTGCCACCTTGTGCGTAAAAAGCGGTCCTTTAATACTTTCAAGAATTGCTAATGCCAGGTCAATACCAGCGCTGATCCCGGCGCTCGTATATACATTATTGCTCTTTATATAAAGAATGTCTGCGACCACTTTTGCATCCGGAAATTGTTGTTGCAACGCCTTCACTCGTTTCCAGTGCGTGGTACATTCTGTGTTTTTTAATAAGCCTGCTTCGCCTAATGCAAAGGCTCCATTGCAAATGGAACAAACAGTTATTTTGTTTTCCGAACATTCTTTTAACCATTTGAAAAATTCATGTTGTGCTCTAAAAGAAATACTGCTTACATATTCAAAACCCATTCCCGGCATAAACACATAGTCGTCTTCTTTCAAATGCGCGTCGTTATAATTGACTACCTTATCGAAGCCAAGCCCTGAAGTGGACACTGCTCCATCTTCATACTTATAAAATCGTATGTCTGCTTCGAAGCCATAAGTTTTTGCTTCTGTAAAAACCTGCACAGGACCAGCTAAATCCAGCAGCTCAACATGCGGCGGTATTATAAACGCTAATGTTCTCATTGAATAATATTATTGCGTTCTAATGCAAGTGTTTAATATGATAAACTACATTAAGACCTTCAATTTCCTGTACGAGATCAATTTCTAACTTTGCCGGGATTGTGTAACAATATTTTATACAACATATTCAATTTATTAAGTTGTTATTGGCTTAACGGATAATGATGCTGAATGTTTTTTGCTGTTGCATTCAATTGCCTGTAAGTTATGATGAACAGGTAAACACCAATAACCCAATCTATTGACCAACAAAATATGTCGTAGTGCGGTGGTCTTAAATCTGGTAATCGAAATAAACTATACACCAGGTCAAAAGTACCATGCAGCATAAAACCGGCTGCCATAAAATACATACTTCTTTTGATTCCTAAGTAGCTTAAAGTAGCAAATAAAGACCATTGTATGCAATTGATTAAAAAATATGTGGTGTCGCTCCAGCTAAAACCAACATATAAAGCGCCGATCGATGCAAGCATTAAGCCATAAAAAGTCTTTTCATCTATCCGTTTAAGAAAACATGAAAACAGTATGGAAATAAATCCTAAAGAAAGTCCTATGGTTAAAGCAAGTGTCATTGTAGTTTATTTTAGTTGACTGATTAATGGGAATATTTAATCTTTTAATTTTCGATAACTTCTGAGCGTTGAAAAAATTTTTTAAACGCGAAGTGATAAATTTCAGTGTCATTGGATCGTACAGGATATGCGTTAATAAAAACCCAGCCTTCTTTACCCATAAAGTTTAATGCATCAATAATTGTGTTGAATTTTTTGAATTTACCGTCGTAGCCTTTAAGCCGTGTATCTTTCCAATAACTTTTTTCCTCGCCAAAGTCAATATCAATAGTGACCTTGTTACTGAGAAGCCGTGGCGTTGCAATAACC
>JAFBAF010000005.1 GCA_019247895.1 Parafilimonas sp.
TTTTTAATTCAGCATGCTATTTATTGTGTTGAAGAATTTGGTATTGATGGCTGGCGCATCGATACATACATTTATAATGATTTGGATTTTATGAATCGTTGTAATAAAGCATTGACAAACGAATATCCGCACATCACAATGTTTGGTGAAGCATGGGTACATGGCACAGCAAACGAAGCATATTTTGCAGAAAATAACATCAATACAAAATTTAAAAGCAACTTGCAAGGTATTACAGATTTTCAATGTTTGTGGGATGGAATTCAACCTGCATTAACAGAGCCGTTTGGATGGACGAACGGAGTGAACAAACTATATACAACTTTAAGCAATGATTTTTTATATGTTGATCCAACACGCAACGCAATCTTTTTAGACAACCACGATCTGAGCAGGTGGTATTCTGTTGTTGACAGCAACTTGCAAAAAGATAAAATGGGTTTTGAATGGTTGTTAACTGAACGTGGCGTTCCGCAAATGTATTATGGTGATGAAGTGTTGATGGGTGGCGTAACAAATCCTGATGGTTGGGTGCGATTAGATTTTCCCGGCGGATGGAACGGTGATAAAATGAATGCGTTTACAGGTGCAGGATTAACAGATGATCAAAAATCTGTTCAATCATTAATAAAAACATTGGCCAACTTTAGAAAAACATCATCGGCATTAAAAACAGGAAAGATGATGCAATATATTCCTGCTGATGGTTTGTATGTTTATTTCCGTTATGATGATACGCAAACAATCATGTGTATAATGAATACGGGTGACAAACAACAGACAGTTGATTTTTCAAAATATGCAGAAAGAACAAAAGGCTTTTTATCAGCAGTTAATATACTCAATAAAACATCTTATCAAACATCCTCCTCAATTACCATTGATGCATTAACAACTTTAATTCTTGAATTAAAAAAATAAAAAAGTCCCGCAACAACGCAGGACTTAAAAATTGTTTTTGAAACATTTATCTCCAATGGCCGCGTCTCCAATAATATCCTCGGCCACTACGTACCCATGTACCAGTTACCCATACACGATGTCCTCTTGGTCTTGCCCAATAACCATTACGGTAAACATATCTGCCTCCACTCCAATACCAATCGCCATCAACCCAAACATATTCCCTTCCAGGTGCAACCGGGCGTTCATAAACGGGTGCTACAGGTTGTTCGGTAACAGTATATCGTGCGGGTCCGCAACCATTAAAAACGGCGGCACTTGCAACCAGGCTAATAATTACTACGAATCTTTTCATTGTTTAAATTTTTTATAGTGCTGTAATAAAATCCAACAAATATGCCAATCGGTAACAGCATATTTATAACACTTTAGAGTAAGTAAGGCCAAGAAGGTTTGTTGTGATAATTATAAAATGCTGAATTACCTCCACTAATATTTTACAGGTGAAACAGTGTATCCTTGTTTACGTAAAAGATTTATTACGCCGTTGGTATTGCCAAGGTGTGCGGCACCTACAGCAAAAAATGTAGGTTTAATTTTTGCTTGTTCAATAATTTCAGGAATCCATTTTTCATTTCTATTTTTTAACAATACATCACTGTAGTCAGAAAGATCATCTTCATCAGTCATCATCTCATTTAATGCATCAAGGTCTTTTTGCTTGTATAAATTAAGCATGGCAAGAAAACTTTTTTTAACACTATCGATATTTAGAACCGTCGATGCAAACTCTTCCGCCTGTGTTTTGTAAGGTATTTCATCAAATATTTTTAATTGGTCTTCTACCTGTTCAAGGCCTTTTACCTTCATATTGTTTGCTTTAGCCATTTGCATGAATTTTTGTTCCCAGGCTTCAGCGTCAATACAACCAAGCAATGAAGGATAAATAATTGATTCAAGTAATTCAGGTTTTATAGATTGCATCATTTCTATTGGCTTCCCGGTTAACTTTTTAAAGACAACCGCAACAGAATCAAATTTTTCTTTTGATAAAAGCTGGCTCAATATTGTATCATTTTGCATGCTGATTTGGGACATGGTTTTTGCCATAACGGTTGGATCATCCATATCCAGCTCAAGAAATAATTCTTTTGTTGAATAAAATTTTGCCCGCAACTCCGTGCTTACAGTAATATCATGCGGGCACATTAAATGAATAGTTCCATATAAATAAGATGGCGCAACAATTCCGGGGCCGGTAATTTGCCACAACAATGTTTTTGTTAAAGATGATTGCGCCTTTGCAATAAAACAAGTGCCTGCTAATAAAATTGAAAATAGAAATTTCAAGTGATCAGTTTTAAGTAATTATTTTTATTCCTTATTAGTTTTCCAACTGGTTTTGCATTTTCCTTACACGGTCTTCAAACTTTTCTGATGACAGGTTATAACGGCTCAATCCATCCACAATTATAGGGAACGAAAGCGGAGTTAAACGCTGCGGAAATTTCAAAATAATATCATTATTCTGAATTCTTTCTAAAGCTGTGCGTAAACGTACTTCTTCCATTTGCTGTTCAAACACTTCATTATAGGCTTGTCTTAATAAAATATTGTTTGGATCATATTCGCTGAAAACCTTAAAAAGTAAAGATGCGGAGGCTTGTAAATGTTTTGCTTTTTTTGGTTCACCCGGGTAGCCTGTAAATATTAACCCGCCAATCACAGCAATATCACGAAATTTTCTTGAAGCCATTTCAACAGAGTTTACGCTGCGTTGGATATCGTTTATCAAATTATCTGTGGTGAAAAGCTCACGCACATTGGTATCATCAACCGGCACCGGCTGATCACTTAACAATTCAAAGCCATAATCATTCATGGCTATAGAAAAAGTGATTGGTGTTATCTGACTGATGCGATAAGCAAGAATTGAGCTCATCGCTTCATGAATTTGTCTTCCCTCAAAAGGATAAACCAATAAATGAAAGCCGTCTTTACCTTCAATTTGTTCAATTAATAATTCGTCGCTTTGCGGAATGTGCGATAATTGCTGCTGCAGTTTAAATAATGGCAGCAATGCTTTTAATTCAATAGAATCTGGTTTTAGTGATTTGTTGAAAGTGCGTCGTAAGATCATTCCAAGGTTTGCCGTTAAGCTCATTCTTCCTCCCATCCAGCTTGGTATCTTCGATTTCTTTTTTGGAGAATTTTTTACATAGGCAGTCATTTCTTTAATCATCACCAGTTCTAAATTTCTTCCTGCAAACGTAAAGGCATCACCGGGTTCAAGCCTGCTTAAAAACCATTCTTCGATCATGCCAATATATCCGCCGCTCATCATCTTTACTTTCATCATTGCATCGCTAACAATAGTTCCTATCTGCATTCTGTGCCGCATTGCAATTCTTCTATTTCTTATTCGATAAATTCCCTTTTCATCAACCTCAACTTTTTTGTATTCATCATAATTTTCCAACGCCCTGCCGCCGCCCGTTATTTGTTGCAGCAATTCATTCCATTCATCAATATTTATATCGCAAAAGCAATAAGTGCTTTTTATTTCTTCAAAAACTTCTTCTTGTTTAAATCCTTCGCCAATTGCGAGTGTGCATAAATATTGCATGAGCACATCAAAACATAAAAGCATTGGTTGTTTGCTTTCAATGGTGTGTTCATCAATTGCAGTTTTTAAAGCAGCGGCCTCCACCAGTTCAAGCGAATGTGTTGGAAGAAAATATACTTTGCTTATATCACCCGGTGCATGCCCGCTTCTTCCGGCACGTTGTAAGAATCGTGCAACACCTTTTGGCGAACCAACTTGTATCACGGTATCAACAGGGCGAAAATCAACACCAAGATCTAAACTTGCTGTGCAAACAACTGCTTTTAGTTTTTGAGCATGCAAAGCTTCTTCCACCCAAATTCTTAATTCGTATTCAATACTGCCGTGATGTAATGCAATTGCACCTGCAAACTGTGGTGCAATATTTAGTAATGTTTGATACCAGAGTTCACTCATGCTTCTCGTATTTATGAAGATGAGTGTTGTGTTGCTTTGTTCAACTATGGGTACAACTTTTTCTGCGAGCTTAATGCCAAGATGCCCTGCCCATGGATATTTTTCAATTTCATCAGGCAATACAGAAAGCACTTCGATGCGTTTATCCATTTTTGCTTTTACAACCTCTGCTTCCATTTTTTGTTGATTTGGTAAAGATGAAAGCAATACTTCTTCTGCTTCATCCAGGTTGCCAATAGTTGCACTAATGCCCCAAAGAGAAGTTGACGGTTGATAGTTGACAGTTGACAGTTTTGAATTTTTACTTTTTACTTTTGATTTTTCTTCTTCATTTAAGATTGACAATTGAAGATTGACGTTCATCAACCTGCTTATTGCTAACTCAACCTGTACACCGCGTTTGCTGCCGAGCAATTCATGCCATTCGTCAACAGCAATTATGCGTAAGCTTTTAAAGAAGTTTGGATAATTTTTTTGTGCTAACAACAACATTAAACTTTCAGGAGTAATGATCAACACTTCAGGCATGTTACGTGTTTGCTTTTGCCTTTCGTTGATATCAGTATCACCATTTCTAATTCCTATTTGCCATTGCATGTTTAATTCTGCAATCACATCTTCCATCGCACGTCCAATATCTTTTGCCAAAGCCCGTAATGGCGTTATCCATAACAATTGCAGCCCGTTATTTTTTTTGGTTTGATAAGAATCAGGATTGTTATTAATGAATTGAATAATGCTGCCAAGGAAAACAGAAAATGTTTTTCCGCAGCCTGTTGGCGCATTCACCAAGCCACTTTTACCATTCACAATATGCTGCCATGTTTCTTCCTGGAAACGAAATGCCTGCATGCTTTTAGATGCAAGCCATTGAGAGATGACTGAATATCCTTTAGTGCTTTTGAGTTTCAAAGACTGAGATGATTAATAAACAACTGCCGAAGTGAGCGATCCCGAATCAAGTTCGGGACAGGCTACACGAAGATGAGCAAAGATAATTTGCTGGCAACGTAATAAAAATAAACCGAAGGTTTCAAAACCTTCAACGTTAACTAAAATTTCTAAAATTAATTTTCAACCAATGCTTCAACGGCCATGTTTAAAAAGTTTGGAAGAATGTGATCGTGCGTCCATAAAATTTTATCGGGATCGTTTAATTGCTCGATCATGTTTTCCCATTTTTCTTCACCATGATTTGCAATGACGGTTTGCTTTTTTTCTTCCGTATTTAAATGTATTGTCATACCAGCAGGATCAGCTTCCGGATGAAATTGTGTGCCGATGAAATAGTCATTAAAGCGAACGGCCATGATTGCTCTTTCCAAATGCGGAACATGCGGTCTTTCTTTTTCAATTGCCAATATTTTCGAACCCATTTCATGCATTAATTTTTCATCAGGTTGAATAACCTGGTAATCTCGGCTGTCAACTGCATAGAAAGGATCTTTCATTCCTGAAAACACCATTTCATTTTTTCCTTCGTCTGTCATATGCACAGGAAAAACACCAAATGAAGTAGAATTTCGCCTGCAGACTTTTGCAATTTTTAAATGCCTGCATGCTAATTGAAAACTATGGCAAATAAAGAAGATATGTTTTTTAGGATAGTTTGAAAAATCATTATTCCATGCATTTACTGCATCAACCCATTTCATGTAATTTATATCCCATGCCTCAGTTGCGGAATCTAAAGGTGAACCGGGGCCGCCGCTTGAAATATAAACATCGTAAGAAAGATTTGGTAATTCAAATTTCTGCCTTACATCAAATATATCTGTCTGTACATTGTATTCGTTAGCTTCTTTCCAATCATTAATAATGTGTTTAATGCAACGCATACCCTGGTTGGCAAAACCATTATTTAAATCGAGAACGGCTATTTTAATTAATCGTTTATCATTCATTATACGGCAAAATTACAAAATTTGAAAATGGTGATCCTTCAAGTTTTCAACAAGACAATACGTTTTAAGTTGCAAACTTTATGCTGTATTATGCTTTTTTACAGGAATGTTAATGAAAAGCATAGACATGAGCGCTCCAAGAAAAGCAAGTAATGCCGATAGCCGCATTATATTTTTATAAGCAACTATAAAACTTTGATGATATATATTTTCAATTGATAATTTATCAACACTATTAATTTCGGATGGAATTTTTGCATTGCCAAAATTTGCAGCTTGCTGAATAACTTTTTGTTTTACTTCATTTGGCAGTTGTATGTCTTTAATTTGCGATTGCAAGGCATTTGAAAAAAATAAAACTGCCAGCGCTCCAAAAACTGCATTTGCAAAAACATTCGCAATTCTTGTCATTGCATTGTTTACACCAGATGCGGTTCCGGATAATTGATTGGCTGCTGAACCCATAACTGTTGCTGTAAGCGGCGCAACAGTTATTGACATTCCCAAACCAAAAATAAGAATGCCCGGAAAAAATGTTGTCCAATAGGCTTGTGCACCATTCGTTTGACCAACGAATGATAAAATTAACAACCCGCTTCCTGCAATAGCAGGCCCGAGAATCAAAAAAAGCCGTGAACCGAATTTATCAGCAAGACTTCCGGCAAAGCGTGCAAAACTTATCATCAATAATGTAAATGGTAAAAATGTTAAGCCAGATTGCAGTTGTGTATAACCTTGTACCTGTACAAGATTCAACGATAAGAATAACATGCCTGCGCCTAACCCTGCATATAAAAAAAATGTAAGCAAGTTAGCACCGCTAAATGTTTTGTTGGCAAACAATTGCAAAGGCATCATTGGATGTTTGCTTTTCTTTTCAACGAATAAAAAAAGAATCAATAACATTAAGCCAGCAATTAAAGAAATATATACCTGCCAATTTTTAAAGCCAAGTGCTGGAAAACGCAGGAAACCAAAAGTAATGGCCGCTAATCCAAATGCAATTGTTGCTGCGCCAAAATAATCCAAGGCACGATCTTTACTTTTGTCAAAATGTTCTTTCACACGAAATGCAAGCATTAAAAATGCTGCAATGCCAATAGGCACATTGATGAAAAAGATATAACGCCATAATCCTGCATCAGCTAAAGCGCCGCCAATTATTGGTCCGCCCATTGTTACTACAGTAGTAAAGGCAGACCATGTTCCAATGGCTTTACCTCTTTCTTTTTCATTGATTGAAGAAGATATGAGGGAAAGACTTCCCGGGATCATTAATGCGCCGCCAATACCTTGTATAATTCTGAAAGTAATTAAGAGAATCACAGTTGGCGCAAAGCCACACGCTGCAGAACCAATAATGAATATTAATATTCCGAGCATAAAAATTTTTTTGCGACCTAATTTATCGCCCATTGCGCCGCCAATTAAAATAAGAGATGCAAGCATTAACAGGTAAGCATTCAACAACCAAAATAAATCTGCGCTCGATGCATTTAAACTTTTTTGTAGTGCAGGTAAAACAACATTAAGTGCTGTGCTATCAATAAAAGCCATGGAAGAAGCAAGTATTGCGGAAATCATCACCCATTTTCCAGATGCAGATTTTAACGTAACTGTCTCCATAGGTTTAATTAACAAGATGAAGGCTGGCTTAATAACTGTAAAAAAATTTTATTCGTCACCTAATAATTCCCTTTCAACTTCCTCCATTTGAACAATATCCCATGCTTCTGTTTCTGTTGGTGTTATGTTCAGTACTTCGTCCAGTTCTAATTTTTTAATCGTATTTAATAAAGGGAGTTGCATTTCACATAAAACAAATGAAATATTGTGTTCATAAAATTCGTTCTGTAATGCAGCTAAATCGCTGACAGAATTTTCTTTAATGTTCACAATGTTCTTTAAGTTGATGACAAGATTTGTCTTATGTTGCAAGAAGGAATGAACAAGTTCTTTAAATTCCGCTGTTAAATTGTCAGAAGAAAAATCTGAATCAGGCGTTATTATCGTAAATTTTTCTCTGGTATCAATTTTGAATTTCATACGTTTTATTAATTAATCATTTTAACATCATGTGCATAATTGATTCTTAATAGAGCTCGAAAATATTTCTTAAACTTGTACAAATACTACTAAATGGATAACAATTTTTCCGCCCAGGTAAAGGAGATCATATCATACAGCAGGGAAGAGGCGTTGAGGCTGGGAAATGATTTCATAGGCACAGAACATCTTTTGTTAGGATTAATAAGGGATGGAGAAAATACAGCGATCAAAATATTGAAACAATTGAATGTTGATTTATACGAATTGCGTAAAGAGGTTGAATTGGCTGTAAGAGATAAAACAGGAAAGAATATAGCAAACATTAATAGTTTACCATTAACCAAACAAGCAGAAAAAGTAATACGTGTAACCGTATTGGAGGCGAAAGCTTTAAAAAGCCCGCTGGTTGAGACAGAACATTTAATGTTATCTATATTAAAAAACAAAGAAAACATTGCTACACAAATTTTAAATCAGTATGACGTGGATTACGATTTATTTAAAACGGAATTAGGTGTTGTGCGCAGCAATGAACCGCGTAGCGAATACACCGAAAATGAAGATGATGATTTTGAAGACGAAAGAAAGCAGGGTTATTCATCACAACAAAAGAAAGCCACTGGTAATGCAAAAAGCAAAACACCTGTGTTAGATAATTTTGGACGAGATATTACAAAACTTGCGGAAACCGGCGCATTAGACCCGATTGTGGGCAGGGAAAAAGAAATTGAAAGAGTTTCTCAAATCTTGAGCCGCCGCAAAAAGAACAATCCAATTTTAATTGGTGAACCCGGTGTTGGTAAAACAGCGATTGTTGAGGGTTTGGCATTACGTAT
This sequence comes from Parafilimonas sp., assembly GCA_019247895.1. GTDB lineage: Bacteria > Bacteroidota > Bacteroidia > Chitinophagales > Chitinophagaceae > Parafilimonas. The sequence continues at coordinate 8,715 of JAFBAF010000005.1, forward strand.
TGTTCAAAGAAAAGTAAGCAGGGTTTTGTATGATAAAAGAGTGATCAGTCTTGATCTTGCGGCATTGGTTGCCGGTACAAAGTACCGCGGTCAGTTTGAAGAACGCATGAAGGCAATTATGAATGAATTGGAAAAGAACCGCGATGTAATCTTGTTCATTGATGAAATTCATACAATTGTTGGCGCCGGCGGCGCAAGTGGTTCACTTGATGCAAGTAATATTTTCAAACCGGCGTTATCAAGAGGAGAGTTGCAATGTATTGGCGCATCAACTTTGGATGAATACAGAATGTATATTGAGAAAGATGGTGCGTTAGATCGCCGCTTTCAAAAAGTAATGGTTGATCCTCCAACGGTTGACGAAACCATCCAGATATTGAATAACATCAAGCCTCGTTATGAAGATTATCACAATGTGGTTTATAGTAATGATGCAATTGAAGCTTGTGTTAAGCTGAGTGATCGCTATATGACTGACAGGTTACTTCCTGACAAAGCAATAGATGTTTTGGATGAAGTAGGAGCAAGAGTGCACTTAAAAAATATTAATGTTCCTCAAAACATTCTTGATCTTGAAAAACAGATTGAAGAAATTAAGCTTGAAAAAAACCGTGTAGTAAAAAGCCAGCGTTTTGAAGAAGCAGCAGCTTTACGCGATACAGAAAAACGTTTAGGTGAAGAATTGGATAAGGCAAAAACAGATTGGGAAGAAGAAAGCAAACACAAACGCTATCCTATAGATGAAGAAAATATTGCTGAAGTTGTAAGCATGATGACGGGAATACCTGTTAAACGTATGGTTCAGGCAGAAAGCGAAAAATTGCGCAAAATGGCTGAAGATATGCAAGGCATGGTAGTTGGCCAAATGGATGCAATACAGAAAGTGGTTAAAGCTATACAACGTAATCGTGTTGGGTTAAAAGATCCTAAGAAACCTGTTGGAAGTTTCATTTTTCTTGGTCCAACCGGCGTTGGTAAAACAGAATTGGCACGGGCCCTTGCAAGATACATGTTCGACTCAGAAGATGCATTGATACGCATTGATATGAGCGAATACATGGAAAAATTCACTGTAAGCCGTTTAATTGGTGCGCCTCCGGGATACGTTGGTTATGAGGAAGGCGGGCAGTTAACTGAAAGAGTTCGCCGCAAGCCATACAGCGTAATTCTCTTGGATGAAATTGAAAAAGCGCATCCTGACATTTATAATATTTTATTACAGGTATTAGACGATGGCCAGTTAACAGATGGCCTTGGAAGAAAAGTAGATTTTAAGAACACACTTATCATAATGACATCTAATATCGGTGTACGCCAGTTAAAAGATTTTGGGGAAGGTGTTGGTTTTGCTACTGCCGCAAGAGTTCAGAACGCAGATGAAAATAACAAGGCAGTTATAGAAAAGGCACTTAAACGTACGTTTTCTCCAGAATTTTTAAACAGGATCGATGATGTAGTAATATTCAATTCACTTAACAAAGAAAATATTTTTGAAATCATTGATATTTTAATGAAAGGAGTGATGAAGCGCCTCAACAATATGGGCTTTTCATTGGAAATTACAAAAGAAGCAAAAGAGTTTATCGCCGAAAAAGGTTATGACGTACAATTTGGCGCGAGGCCTTTGCACAGGGCTATACAAAAATATCTTGAAGATAGTTTAGCAGAAGAAATTTTGAAGCTTAATGTAAAACAAGGCGATATTTTGATAGCCGATTTAGACAAAGAAAATCAAAAGATAAAATTTGAATTCGGCAAGAAGGAAGAAGAAGCGAATGTTTAAAATATAACTGTCGCCATTAAAGAGCTCCGTACAAAGCGGGGCTTTTTAATTGTAATTATACGAAGCGGTTATTTTAATACGTTTACTAAGAATAATGGTTTGTTCAGCCAATTAAAAATACTTGTAAATTAAAATTTAAATACCTTTCCATTGAAAACTTAATTTATTCACCAACTAAGTTTTAAATTGTTCATATGCTACCAAACGAATGCTTTTCGTGTAAAAAGGCAACCATGTATAGTTTGTTTACGTATTCTTATCACATATAATCCCCTTGAATTTTGGAACCACTTTACCAATTAATCAAGGGTTGTATAGAAAGAGATAATAAAAGCCAGCAGGTTTTTTATGAGCACTATTACGGGTTTGCTTTAAAAACGGTCTTTAGATATATTTACAAATATGATAAAGCCACGGATGTTGTTAACGACAGTTTTGTAAAAATTTTTAATAGCCTCGAAAAGTTTCAACTGGCAAAGGAAAAGTCGGATACTGAGAAAATTCTGATGGGATGGATGAAGCGTATTTTGATTAATACCGCTATCGACGAGTTAAGAAAACAGCAAGTTGCCCCTGAAATTGGAGAATTACCCGAGTACATTTGGGAAGAAATGGATAGAAGTCAGAATGCGGACCAGAAACTTTTATATAAAGAATTAATTTGTGAAGTAAAACGATTGCCGCCCTCTTACCGAAATGTTTTTAATATGTTCGTGATTGATGGGTTTTCACACAATGAAATTGCAAAAACACTGGGAATTTCTGAGGGCACCTCAAAGTCAGCATTAGCTAAAGCAAAAGCGCAATTAAAGAAATTTTTAGAAAATCGGATTTCACATAAAAGCTATGCCATACAAAAATGATAATCTTGAAGAGTTGTTTAAAAATGCAGCCAACGATTATCCTTTAAGAACTGACAATTCGAATTGGAATAGTGTTGCTACTAAATTACAGGATACTGCAGTAAGCACCAATGGCCGAAATAAAAGCCTTGTAAAATATGCTGCCCTGCTGTTTCTTTTATTAGGTGGTACAATCTTCTATTTTAAATTACAGCCTCTGACTAAAGATGATAGTCCCTCTTCAAAGGAAGTCTATACAAATACTCAAAAAAAGATTTCATCCGAGCCTGCTGCGTCTTCCCCTATAAGAGAATCTTCAACAGCAGCTTTAAACGATAAAACTGCGTCCGTTAAAAACAGCAATCTTTTTGCTGAGAAAAAACAAGCGGTTTCTTCATCTGGCAATATTCAAAATAATTATAACAATGCTACTAAAATTGATGTAAATCAGATTGTTAATAAAAATAATTTTGATAAAACAAAGGATTCAAAAACCCCTGCATCTATAAACGAAAATCAATACACTTTAAATAATTTTACCACAAATAAAAATGAGAACGTCGTAAATGGTCAAAACGTAAAACAAGGTTTAACGAATTCACAGGCTTCAAAAGCAGTTCATCAGGTAAAATTTAATCACGCACTTTCAAAATTTTACGGAACTTTATACGGTTCGCCTGAGTTTTCTATGGTTAAGTTCCAAAAGGTTAGCAAGCCGGGATATAAAATTGGTGTTGCATTAGGATACAGGATCAATAATAATTTCAGTATACAACTTGGCCTTGAGCGCGATCATATAAATTATTATACAGACGGAAAGTATTTTGATAAATCCGGGCTTCACTTAAAAGAAACAGCAGCATTAGAAAGTGTAAATGCAAGCAGCAAGCTAACCAGCGTTCCTGTTACGCTTCAGTATAATCTCCTAAACAAGAAAAACGGTCATTTATTTACGTCACTGGGCGCTAACATAGTTGCCTTAACGCACACAGAAAATTACGAGTACATTGTTTCAAAAAATGGTAATGAAAATGATGTAAGCAGGAGTTTTGGTTCTGTTACAAACCCAAAATACTTTACATCTATAAATGCAAGTATTGGTTATGAAACAAAGTTATTCAGACAATATAATTTAAATATAGAGCCATACTACCAATTACCCATTCGCAATATTGGCGTAGGAAACCTGCCTGTAACAAGCTTTGGAGTAAACATTGGAATAGTAAAAGATTTAAAATAATTAAAGCTTTGTTTGTTTGATGTGTTTAATGTTCCCTTACGCCCAACCTGAGAAAAACAAATCTTTGGGGGTTCTTTAGAGTGGTAAACTCAAGCCTCGCCTTGGCGGGGCTTTTTTATTCATATTACATAATCAGCATTATTTTTGTTTTAAGATTAGTTTTATGAAAAAATCACACTGCCTTTTTGTGTTTAGTGTTTTTATTTGTTTTAGCGCTTGTGCTCAATCTTCAAAAACAAATATTTCTAATGTTGATTTGAAATTGCCTAATGGGTTTGTTGCAACTAAAGTTGCTGATAATTTAGGAATAGCGCGGCATATTGCCGTTGCTGCCAATGGTGATTTATTTGTTAAACTCGACAAACTAAAAAACGGTAAAGGGATTTATTTGCTGCATGATGCTGACAAAGATGGTGTGTTTGAGCAAATGCAGGGCTTTGGAAATTTCACAGGAACAGGCATTTATTTAAAAGATGGTTATTTATATGCTTCTTCAAATGAAGATGTTTATCGCTTTAAATTGGATGCAAACAATAAACCTGTTGATGCTGATAACCCTGATAAAATAATTAGTGGCTTAATAGAAAGAAACGAGCATGAAGCAAAAGCGATAACATTAGATAACAATGGAAATATTTACGTAAACATTGGCGCTTATTCAAACTCTTGCCAAACAGATGACAGGGCAACGGGTTCAATGGGTATGCAACCTTGCCCGATACTTGATTCTGCAGCCGGAATATGGCAATTTAAAACCGACAAACCAAACCAAACCTATGGTGATGGCGTACGCTATGCAACCGGCTTGCGAAATGTTGTGGGATTGAATTGGAACACGCAAACAAATAGTTTGTTTGTAACACAACACGGCCGCGATCAACTGCACGATATTTTTCCTGATATGTTCACCGATCAACAAAGTGCTGATCTGCCTGCAGAATGTATGTATGAATTGCACAATGGCAGCAATTGCGGATGGCCTTATATGTACTATGATCAAATTAAGCATAAAAAAATATTAGCGCCTGAATATGGCGGTGATGGAAAAAAAGAATACACCGGTGAAGCACAGGATCCTGTGGTGGCTTTTCCGGGCCATATGGCTCCGGACGGCTTATTATTTTATACAGGAAATATGTTCCCGGAAAAATATACGAATGGAGCTTTTATCGCATTTCATGGTTCATGGAACAGGTCACCCGAACCACAGAAAGGATATTTTGTTGCATTCGTTCCTTTTAAAGATGGCAAGCCAAGCGGAGATTGGGAAATTTTCGCTGATAACTTTTCAGGCGGTGCAAACTTTATGCAGCCAGGCAAAGCCAGGCATCGGCCCTGTGGTTTAGCGCAAGGCCCGGATGGAGCTTTATATGTGAGCGATGATGTAAAAGGAACAATTTATAGAATTAGTTACACCGGTAAATAAAATGAAGAAGATTATTGTTGCTGCATTTTGTCTTATAGTAATTACAATTAGCGCCCAGGTTCAGCAAACTTCTAAGCAAAGAGGCTTGGCTTTATACAAAAAATATTGCCTCACTTGCCACCAGGCAGATGGTAGCGGCGTTCCGCGTATGAACCCGCCGCTTATAAAAACATCTTATGTAACCGGCGATAAAACAAAACTTATTAAGTGGGTTTTGCAAGGGTCTACACCGCATGTTGATATAGATGGCGAAAGTTACTCGAATAACATGCCTGCTCAGAACTATTTAACTGATCAGCAAATTGCAGATGTGCTTACATATGTTAGAAGCAGCTTTGGAAATAAAGCCCCGGCAATTACATCTAGTGATGTTAAAACTGTAAGGGCTTCCTTAAAATAGCGATTAAGCAAACATGCAACTTTAAAGGGTAAATTCACTGCAATAACAGTTTCTTCTTAAAGAAAATCAAAAGCATATAAAGAGGTTTCCTGATCGTATAAGAAAAACACCATTAATACGTTTTAAAATCATGAAATGCAGCGCAGGACTCTTCGTTTTAATCATGTTTTTTTTCAGCCAGCAGTCTTTTGGCCAGTGCAAAACCTACCAGCTTAACGCAAAACGTGATACAATTAATTGCACCGATCTTCAAAATTTAAAACAAGGAAATTGGGTTACACGTGTAGTAAATAATCACGGCGAGCCCGGCTACCAGGAACAGGGCTTTTATAAAGATGGTAAAAAAGAAGGTGCATGGACAACATACAATTTAATGGGAGATACAATTGCGCAGGAAAATTATAAATGGGGAAATAAAAACGGCGTTTGCCGATATTATAATTTAATGGGTTTGGTGCGTGAAGAAAGCTGGAAAGCAATTGATCCTTTAAATCCTTACGATACCGTAAGAGTATACCATTTAGATAATGCTGATAAGTATGATTTGAGAGTAGTAAAGGTGGAATCTTCAACAGTTAAACACGGTACCTGGACCTACTACGATCCTGAGAGAGGTACGATCACAAAGATTGAAGAATATGTAATAGGACAATTAATCACCAATAAAAAGTCAGATCTTACCACAAGTAATCTTTCAAACAATCAATCGAATTCAACCGACTCCCTTTCTCAAAAAAACAAAAACAAGCCTGCTGAAGTGTTGCAATACGAGAAAAAAAATTCCGGAAAAAAGAAAATAAAAGTGCGTGATGGTGCAACTGGTGTAAACTAATCGTTTTCCGATTTAAGCTCTTCTTCTTCCGGTTTGTAAACAAGTATTTTATCAATACGGTTATTATCCATATCCATAATTTCAAATTTGAAACCATGCCATTCAAGCTGGTCACCGGCCTGGGGAATACGTTCCAGTTCATTTAAAATAAAACCGGCAAGCGTATCAAACTGTTGTTCGTCTTCATCAAGGTAATCTGTATGTTCAAAATAACTTAAGAAATTATAAAACGGAATTTGCGCATCAATTAAATAACTGCCATCCTTTCTTTCAACAATTTCATATAACTCTTCATCAAGATGCGGCACTTCACCAACAATTGCATCCAAAATATCATTTAATGTAACCAGTCCTTGTACTGTTCCATATTCATCCACAATAAAAGCATAATGCGATTTCAGTTCTTTAAATCTCTCAAGCAGTTTATAAGCTGAATTATTTTCGGGCACAAAAAAACCTGTAGTCATTACATCTTTTAACGGCGTTCCCGGTTTTGCTTTAATAATGTTTTTTAATGAAACGATTCCCTTTATTTTATCAATCGTTCCATCACAAACAGGATAAATGCTGTGAATTTTTTCGTCGGGCATATTATTGATGTCATCAACAGTTAAATTAATATCAAGCCAGATAATATCACTGCGATGTGTCATCAACGATGTAATATTTCTATCGCCCAAATGAAACACACGTTCGATGATTTCCTGTTCAGCTTCTTCAATTGCGCCTTGTTCAGTTCCTTCATTAATAATTGCTTTGATTTCATCTTCAGTTACATTAGATTCTTGCCCTTTTATTTTAAAAAGATTGATGATAAAATTGCCAGACTTTGTAAGCAACACAACAAAAGGATAACTTATGAAAATAGAAACACGTACGAACGCAGCAAAGGTTTTCGCAATGCGTTCAGGATTACTCAACCCAATTCTTTTTGGTACAAGTTCGCCAATAACTAATGTGAGATACGTGACAATAAAAACAACAATTATGGTTGCAGCAATAGAATTGTACTGACCAATAAAATTTATTTTAGAAAGCGTGGTTGCAAAGCGATGCGTTAATTCTTCGCCTGAAAGTATACCATTTATAATAGCAGTTAAGGTAATACCGATTTGTGTAGTTGAAATAAATTTATCCGGATGGTTGGCGAGATCAAGTGCAGCTTTTGCCCGTTTGTCGCCTTTATTGGCCTGGGCTTCTAATCTTACCTTGCGGCACGAGACCAAGGCAATTTCCACCATTGAAAAAATTCCGTTCAAAAGAATAAGCCCGATTATGATTAATATCTCAGTCATAAAGTTGTAAAACTAATCAATATGTTTTTGTGAATATACTGCTGCAAGTCTATTGCCATATTTCGTTGAAGTCAATATTAGCAATACAATCATCGAGATTGAAAGTATAAGAAAATGAGTGGCCACTTTGCATTAGTGAGTATGCATTATCTTTTAGCTTATAAATTTCAACTTCTTCAGTATCGGGTGAGATGATTATGAAATAAGGAATATTTTCAGATTGATATAACTCAAATTTGGTGTGGCGATCTTTCACGGCAGTTGCCGGTGATAAAATTTCTGCCACTAATGAAGGTGGAAAGTCAAGAAATTTTTTGTTGATGGGTTTGCATACAATAAGCATATCTGGTTGCAAAATTGTTTCTTCAGAAAGTTTATAATCTATAGGCTCATAAACAGCGCATTTTTTACATTTTTTTAAAGCCATTCTGAATTCAGTTGTAAGATTTACAGCTATGCGCTGATGTTTTGGAACGGGTTGCGGGCTCATTGCATAAGGCAAGCCTTCAATCAATTCCCAGCGTCCTTCCCACTGCACATAATCTTCATAAGTATAATGCGGCAATATTTTAACAGCGCTACCCATGTTTACAAAAATACTTATTATTTAAGTATTGGCTTTTGCAACGTTTTTAAAGGCGGTAAGCCAATTGTTTTGTTGTAGATTGATGCAACAATAAATCCAATAATACTTCCAATAATTGCACCGCCCAAAACATCTGTAGGGTAATGCACTCCAACATAAACCTGACCATAACTAACAATTGCTGCCCAAATGAAAAAGAGATAGATCCAGTTGCCGCAATATTTTCTCAAAGTGCAATAAATAAAAACGGCAGCACCAAAATGATTTGTTGCATGTGATGATGGAAAACTATTGCCACCACTGCAATGATTTACCAACATGCGTACATGATCCGCCATATTAGCATCCTGGCATGGACGTAATCGCGGCACCAAATGTTTTATTACACTGCTGCTTAATTGATCGGTTATGGTAACATTTAATGCAATAAAAACGACCCACGTCCACGAACGCCAGCCAAAATTATACAGCATTAAAACCAACAGGAATAAATAAACAGGATACCATGTTGTTGCATCACGCAACCACGGAAAGTTGTTGTCGAAAAATGAATTCGTCCAAACAGTATTTATTTTATAAAAAAAATCAGTATCTAAGTTTAATAATGTCATTGCCTAATGATTTTTTTTGCAGTAACGATCATTCGCGGAGATTCTTTTAAATTATATTCATTCAATTCATAATCGCCGAAAACATGTTCAACCTGCAAACCCCGTAACGATAGCATATCAGTAAAATCACCTAAGGAAAATTTTTGTACTCTTTCAGTAAAAGTTTCATCAACATTTTTCTCTTTGTCTGTTATATGGATTTGCTTGTAAATATAATTTTCATCGTGCCACCTTTTAATGTCAAACAAAACATTGTCTATCGTTTTGGTTTCACTTTCTTTCAAATTTTTTTCTGCATGGTGCGCATTCAAATAATCAATTGTAAATACTCCGTTTGGTTTTAAGCTTTGCGCAATTGTTCTCATTGCATCATTATGTTCACGCATAGTTTTAAAATAGCCAAAGCTTGTAAAAAAATTAAAAGCGTAGTTAAAATAATTTATATAGAACGGAAGGCGAATATCATGCACGTAAAAATGCAAATGATCGTTTTCGCATTTTTTTGCCTCCGCAATTGCAACAGGACAAAGATCAACTCCTGTTACATCAAAACCTTTGTTAGCTAAAGCAATGCTGTGTCTTCCTTTGCCGCAAGCTGCATCTAAAACCAGGCTGCCTTGCTGCATTTGTAACATATCAACTAACTTATCAATTAACAAAGCCGCTTCTTCTTTATTTCTTTCCTTGTATAATATATCGTAATAAGGCGAACCGAACCATATTCGAAACCATTCGTTGGCTTGCATCTGTTAAGTTTATTACTTGGTTATTTATCAATTTAAAAATTCCATCAGAATTTTTCTGTTATGTTTGTGCACTGCAAATAACCGCAAAAAAATGCCTTTAATAAAAAGTATATCAGGAATACGAGGAACGATAGGTGGAAAGCCGGCAAATTCTTTAAGCCCGGTTGATGTAGTAAAATTTGCAGCCGCTTATGCTGAATGGACAAAAAAGCAAAGCGAAAAAAAAGACTTTTCTATAGTTATTGGAAGAGATGGGCGTATTAGCGGCGCTTACATTCAGCAACTGGTAACATCAACCTTAATTGCAAGTGGTATTAATATTATTAATCTTGATCTAAGTACAACGCCAACCGTTGAAATGGCTGTTATTTTTAATAATGCTGATGGCGGAATCATAATCACTGCAAGCCATAATGGTGCAGAATGGAATGCGTTAAAACTGCTGAATAATAAAGGTGAATTTTTAAGTGCCGGAGACGGCCAACAACTTTTAGAGATCGCTGAAAAAGAAACGTTCGATTTTGTAAGCGTTGATAAATTAGGTGTTGTTACCAATGATACAACTGCGCTTGAAAAACATATTGAAGCCATCATTCAATTACCAATTATTGATACTGCAGCAATAAAAAAGAAAAAATTTAAAATTGTTGTTGACTGCATTAACAGCACCGGCGCATTAGCTGTTCCTGCCTTGTTAAAAGCATTAGGTGTAAAAGATATTATTTTATTAAATGAAGAAATCAACGGAAAGTTTGCGCACAATCCCGAACCGCTGCCGCAACATCTTACCGGCATTAGCAACGAAGTAAAAAAACAGCAAGCACATCTTGGAATTGCAGTTGATCCTGATGTTGACAGGCTTTGTTTTATTTGTGAAGATGGAAGTTTGTTTGGCGAAGAGTACACACTTGTTGCCGTAGCAGATTATGTGTTGCAAAAAACAAAAGGAAATACAGTAAGTAATTTGTCATCAACACGTGCATTGAAAGATGTTACGCTTAAACATGACGGCGAATATTTTCCAAGCGCAGTAGGAGAGGTGAATGTTGTAACAAAAATGAAAGCCGTAAATGCCGTAATTGGCGGCGAAGGAAACGGCGGAATTATTTTGCCTCAGCTTCATTATGGAAGAGATGCTTTGGTTGGCATCGCTATCTTTCTTACACATCTTGCACAAGATGGAAAGAGTGCTTTGCGGTTGCGCAAAACCTATCCTGATTATTTTATCAGCAAGAATAAGATCGAGTTAAATAACGGAATTGATGTAAAGAAAATATTTGAACATCTTCAAAAAAAATATAAAAATCATCCTTTCAATACTGAAGACGGATTAAAAATTGAATTTGACAATGATTGGGTGCATTTAAGAACCAGCAATACCGAACCCATTATTCGCATTTATGCAGAAAGCAATTTTGAAACAACTGCTGATAATATTGCAAGAAGATTAATGGCGGATATAAAAGAGTTTATGTAGTAT
>JAFBAF010000008.1 GCA_019247895.1 Parafilimonas sp.
TTAATATTAAAATAGCGCCTTTTACAAAATGCCTTTCTACGCCTTCAAACGGCATGGTCGTCATCCAAAAACCTAATCCAAGTTCTACCAACGTAAGTATTGTAAGTATCCAAGTAACGCGCCAAATTTCTTTAACTCCGCCGCCAACATGCTGCTCGTGTGCTAACGATTCTATTGTATGTTCCATTTAAATTAATTTCAGTTTATACAAGATAAAAACAAGTGAATACAAATACCCAAACCAAATCTACAAAATGCCAGTAAAGTCCGGCTTTTTCAATCATTAAATAATGGCCTCTTCTATCAAAAGTTCCTCTTAAAACCATTATCAGCATTATTATATTTATTACAACCCCGGAGAACACGTGAAAACCATGAAAGCCTGTGATAGTAAAAAAGAAATTAGTAAAGTTGGTTGTGCTTACAGTGCCATCATAATTTGGAAAAGGGTTCCTTCCCCACCATGCGCCTTCATGGTACAAATGTGTCCATTCCCATGCCTGGCAACTTAAAAATGCAAGCCCGCCAAGAATGGTAAGCACTAAATATTTGGCAACTCCCTTCCTGTTCATATTGTGGCCTTCATGCACCGCCAGCACCATGGTTACAGAACTAACTATCAAAATAAAGGTCATTAAACTTACAAACACCAAAGGCATTGGCTTGCCAATCACATCAGCAAAAGGATATTTATCGAAAACTTTATTTGGGTTAGGCCATGCATTTGTAGCAAATCTTGTAGTTCCGTAAGCAATCAAAAAAGCGCCGAATGTAAAAGCGTCACTCATTAAGAAATACCACATCATCAATTTTCCATACTCAACATTAAACGGACTTCGTCCGCCTTTCCACATTCCGGTTGTTGTTGTTGAAACAGTTGTCTCCATGATTTATGTTAAAACTTGTATTGCGGCAAAGGTATTAGCTACACTTTAAAAAATTAAATTCATCAAAGCTTTTTTTATAGCCATTTCAGAAAAATAAAAAGATATATCCAGAGTATATCCACAAAATGCCAGTATGTGCTTACAATTTCAACCGTGGTTACACTATAATTTTTTATTTTCCGGCTATATGCTTTAAAGAAAATTACAAGTAACGCAATTACGCCGCCCAACACATGCAAGGCATGTAAACCAACGATCACACCGAGAAACGAAGCAGATGGATTACTGCCTGCACCAAACACCTGTACACCGTGATTGTATAAATAACCAAAACCTGCATATTGCAATGCAGCAAATACGAAACCTGCAATCGCGGTAATAGTAATGAGTGCTCTATACCGTTTCATTTGCCTTGCCTTAAAAGATTTTAAAGCAAGATGCATTGTGAGGCTGCTAAATAAAATAACACCTGTCGATATCCAGAATATTGGCGGCAAATTAAAATCCAGCCAGTTTGCCCCTGATTTTCGAACAATATATGCACTTGTTAAACCGGCAAACATCATTACAATACTCCCCATCGCAATCCACAATGTAAATTTATGCGGATGTATTCTCTTTCGCTCATTGCTGATAACAGTAGACATTTTTAAAATTGAATTAATCGCTGCAAATTTACAATCTATTGCTTCATTATCCCTGAACATTATTATACACACGTGTTATTAGCATTTTTCCAAGATAAACTGAAATAATAAACCCCGCACATGCGGGGTTTATTACAATAAATAAATTGAATTAATTAATGAGCAACCACCAAAGTAATCTTTCCAATCACTTTTCCATCCTGCTCAACAGAAACGTAATAGTAACCATTGTGTAAAGAAGAAAGGTTATTCAATACATAACTGTTTGCTCCTTTGCTTTGAATGCCTGCTTTATAATTGCCTTGCATTAAGCCATTGGCATCAGTTAGTTTGAAGGAAATATTTCCTGTTGATGCTAATGTATAACTCAATCTTGCAGTGGATGAATTAACAGGATTTGGTGCAACAGAAACACTGCTTAGCATTTCATTTTGCGCCGCTATTCCGCCACCTGAAATATTTACAGAATAATCTTCCACTTCACCATTATCAAATGTTGCGCATGGATCAGTGATCACAGTATTATAGTGCATTTGAATGCGCATTCTTGTTTTACCGGTTTTTGCCGTTAATGGTATTATAAAAGGTTTGGTTGTTACCAGCGAAGTTGTATTTGTTTTTACCGAACCAACTTTTTCTCCTTCATCATTAAAATCGCCATCCTGGTTGTAATCGATATACATTGTCCACGCTTCTGTGCGTACAACCCCGGTGTAACCAGCTTTTATTTGCACATTCATTGTTTGTCCTGCCGTAATATATGCGGTATCCCAGGTAGCATCAAGGTAGCCATTGTTGTTTCCACTTGCATTGTCAGTACCGCCAAAGTTTACTAATTGTATATATTCATTTGCAGTACTTAAACCTTTGGAAGTGCAATAAGTAATACCTCCGCCTGCTGAGCCAATTCCAACTGCATACCATGCATTTTCAACCTGCTTTACTTCGTTGGATGAAGCACCATATAAATCTGTCGCAGCATTAATACAGGCTGTTCGCCAGTCTGCATATTTTGAATTTGGTGTGAGGTAAACAGTTTCAGAACGATATATTATTTGATCAGCCTCTGTTAGACCAATTCCCTGGACTGTAAAAACATTGCCAATATCATTTGTGCCGCTGCCACCTGTAACCAATAAATAAAACATAAAGTTTCCAAGGCCGCTTGTAATATGTACATCAGCGTTAGCACTCCAATATTTTCCGCCATAAGTATCTGGTTGTTGATATGCATTTGGATTACTCATATCTCTTATAAACCAATTCATATCATTGCTTAAACGCCAGTCAATATCTGTTGGCTTTGTAAAGAACTGAACTGACTTGCCCATTATATCACTCATGCTTTCATTCATACCTCCGCTTTCACCACTATACACTAAGCCACTTGTATTTTGAGTAACGCCATGCGTTAATTCATGACCAGTAACATCAATACCTGTAACACCATTGCCTGTAGCGCTGCCTGCGCCAGTACGTTTGCCATAATTCATCGCAGTTCCATCCCATGATGCATTGTTGTTGTATAAAAATCCGGCACGGTTTACATAGCTGTACAATGCATAACCTTTGTTATCAATACTGTTGCGGTTGAAATTTGCCTTATAAAAATCATACGTTTTTTCAACGCCCCAATGTGCATCCAATGCATTCTGATCGGGCAATGGCAAGTTCCAGTTGGCTGATGTACTTGAGTATTCATCTCCGTGCTGAGGGCCTTCGCCATGCAACGTTACAACGCCGTTGCCTCTTGTAATATCATGCAAACGGTAAGCATTTGTACCTGTTTGTTCTGAATGGATAGCCTGGCTGCCACTGTATAATGTGTTGGCTGTTCCAGGCCCATCATTTGTTTCTATCCGGTCTTCCCGGCCAATTATTTTACCGGTTGATGCATCAACAAAATAATAAGCGCGGCTATACGGTTGTTCTGCATAAACATCAACCCTGTATGCAAGTGTTAGGTTGTCAGGATCAATTTCATCGCCCGGATAATACCAGCATTTTTCAGCAACCGGATAGTATGTTGCGAAAGCATTCTTTAACTGCGCTTTTAAGCTTTTTTCCATACCCGGAATTTGCCAAACATATACGCTTGCCCCAACATGATTAATTGCATTTAGCACCGCTTGTTTCGCATCAAGCTTTTCAGTATTTCTTGCAGCCATATCACTGCTGAAATCTGTAATGATTGAACCTGTTGCAGAAACAAGCCTCCCATCTTTTACATTCACTACATACATAGAACGGTTTACCGGAACACCCATGTATGTTTGATAAAAACGATAATGCACAATACCGAGTTTATCGGTTTCTGAACTCTTTAATACAAGCGAGCTTTGTGCATTCAAACCAAAAATTTTTGCAGCATTTGCAACAGAAAAAGATACCTGTTGTGTTTGTTCAAAACGGGTGAACTGTCTTGTAATTCCTCCTTCACCTTTGATTGAACTTTTTAAATTGTTTTGAGAAATTCCATGCAATGCCAGGCCCAGCATTGCAAACATGAGTAAGCGTTTTTTCATCGGAAAAATTTGTTGTTAGAAAATAATTCGAAGACTCTAATCTAAAACGTTTTTAATTAAACACGTATAAAATCACAGGAGGTAAATTGCGTTATAAATACACGATAAATTGAAAATACTATCACGACTGGGTTTGAATGAATAAAAAAGTTTTACACATAACAGAAGATGGTTCGCATACAATTGCTGATGAAGCGTTGAATGTAACTTATCACAGCAAACACGGTGCGATACAAGAAAGCAGGCATGTATTTATTAATGCAGGATTGAATTATTTTTTACAACAGCATTTAAATAATAAACAGGTTTGCGTTTTTGAAATGGGTTTTGGAACAGGTTTGAATGCCTTGCTTACTTTGCAACAGGCAATTCAACTCAATCAAAAAATAATTTATCAAACAATAGAACCTTATCCACTTTCAGCAGAAGCATATTTGCGATTGAATTACGCATCTTTAATCGATAACGAACTGCAGCAAAATTTCACAGCGATGCATACGTGTGAATGGAATAAACCAGTTTCAATTCATCCATTATTTAGTCTTCAAAAAATAATTACCACGTTGCAACAATTTATAACAGCACAACAATTTGATGTAATTTATTTTGATGCATTCGATCCAAATGCACAACCTGAACTATGGACAATTGAAATCTTTAAAAAGATGTTTGATCATATGCTTCATTCAAACGGCGTGCTTACAACTTATTGCAGCAAAGGCATTGTAAGAAGAGCTTTGCAATTTGTTGGTTTTACAGTTGAGAAATTAAAAGGACCGAAAGGAAAAAGAGAAATAGTAAGAGCGGTGAAAACATTAATATAACATGTACTTTTTTATTTTATTACCATCAACTTTTGTGTGAATGTTTCATTATTCTTTGTATGAACGATAATAACATACAAACCGTTTTTAAAGTTTGAAGTGTTGAGATAAAAATCTTTACAATCTTTATCTATATTGGTTAATGAAATCGTTTTTCCGTTTTCATCCAGTACTTCAATACTTGTTATAGAAATAGTTTTTGTGAATGTTAATCTTACACCGTTTTTTGCCGGATTAGGAACAACGCTAAAAGAAGTTATGGTATGTAATTCACTTGAAGCATCAACTGTATTATCAATATGCGATGGTGATGATCGTTTCATTAACGAATCATCAAAGATTTTTGAAGATAAAATCACACCTCCGAAACCATTAATAATTACTAATGAATCTGGTGTAAAATTAATTGCATTGCCGCCTAAATTTTTTTGCAATTGCCATGTTTTACCACTATCAATTGTTTTATAAATGAAACCATAATCTGTCGTCCCAAATTGATTTCCTGCTGTAAAATATCCAATGGCCGCATTATAAAACTTTAAGGTATTTATACCCTGCACGTACGAATCAGGCCTGCTTGTTTTCCATTTTTTACCGCCGTTGTTTGTGCTTATAATATTTCCGTCTTCATCGGCAATAAATCCGCGTTGTGTGCTTGTAAACGCAACGCCTGTTAATTTGTAATAATCAGGAGAGGAATAAATTTTTTTCCAGGTTTTTGCACCGTTTGTAGTTTTATATAATTCACTATATCTTGTAGCGTAGCCTGTATCATTATTCAAGAAACAAATCTTATCAAAATATTCGTGCAGGTCAATAATTGGTTCCCATATTTTTTTCCAGGTTAAGCCGCCATTTATTGTTTTTATAATACTTCCACTTGCACCAGACGAAAACTGGTTAATTGTTATAAAGCCGGTATCCCGGTTAATAAATTGCAAGTCTCCTGCAACATCATAGTCATAAGTTTTTGACAGATTAATTGTATCCCATGTTTGGCCGCCATCATAAGTGTGGTGTATCAGTTCAGGATAGGACGAGGTTACAAAGCCCGTGTCTGCATTAACAAAATAAGATTTTTCAAACCTGCTTGAACTTGCGTATTGTAGACCTGTACTAAGGTTTAACTTTATCCATGTTTGCCCTTTATTGCTCGTTTTATAAACATAATTCCAGTCTGTTGTAAAACCAATACTGGCTGTACCAAAATATACAGATGTAATAGGAAAGTATGTTGGACTATATGCACTCCAGTTTAATCCGCCATCTGCAGTTTTTATAATACGGCCTAATTCGCCAACAGCAAATCCTGTATCTGCAGATAAAAAATCAATTGAATAAATATTATTGCCATCTCTTAAACCATCAAAACCAGCCCATTTAAATTTCTTACCGCCATTGTGTGTTACATAAATAGCTCCATCACTCCCGGCGGCAAAACCATCCTGGCTGTTTACAAAATCAATTGCCGCAAAATCTGAAAATGTGCCGCCAATCGATGATGTTTTCCATGTTTTTCCTCCGTTATTTGTTATTAATAAACTATCGTACTCCTGTATTGCATAACCGGTATCCTTATTAATAAATTGCATAGCTAAAACAGATGACGGGGCAAAGCTCACCTGCCGTTTTTGGTACCATGTTTTTCCTCCGTCAGTTGTTTTTAAAATTGTTGATAAGCTGCTGCCAACAAAACCGATATTTGAATTAACGAAATAAACAGAATGAACAGGAACACCGCAATTAAGCTTTATAAAAGTTTTTCCCCTGTTTTCAGTTTTATAAATATTGCCATAACTGTAATGGTAATTACTTATAAGAAAAAAAGTATCCCTACTTACAATGCAGATGTCCGAAAAAACATCATTTATTCCTGTAGTGATTTGCTTCCAGCTTATACCGGTATCAATCGAAGTATACAAAGTTCCGTTAGCTCCTGAAATTATAGCTAATGAATCCTTCACTTCCATGGTTAAGGCATTTGCGAAGTTTCTTTTTGTTAACCAGCTTTTGCCTGCATTATTTGTAAGAAAAAGATCGCCGTTGCTGTTAAGAATAAAACCCTTTTGCGAACTAACAAATACAACTTTATTATTGTTGTACCCTGAAGGTTTTGGGTTTAGGAATTGCCATTGTGAATAGGAATTGCTGTTAATCAACAGAGCAATGCTTAAAGCAAAAACAAATCGAAAATGAAAATTTCTGCAAATGCAGTTTTTTTTAAAAAGGGTTCTCATTAAGCTTTGGTTATAATTGAATTTAAAAAACAAAACTAATTAACTATAATCATACTATGAATTTTTTAGCTGCGGCATTTATCAAATCAAAACTTAATGGAAAAAAATTGCGAGATCAATCCACATTAAAACTCAAATGTTTTATCAATTCATCCGGCAGCTTCGGCAAATTTCTTCGCTCAATTAAAAAAGTTGAAAGGCCTGCAATATCTCTATACACATAATGCTTGCTTAATGCACCTTCCAAGTATCCTGAGCCGGAAGTATTGCCCGTGCCTACACGCATACCAATCATCCGTCGCACCATAATTAAATGTTTATGCCGCCAGTTGCTCATTAAATGATCAATCTCAATCAACGCATCTAATATTTGATACGATGTTTGAAACACAGGAAAATCTCTGTACAACATTATAAACAATGCGGCACGTAAGGCATCTGCAGAAAAGCTGCTTCTTAAGTTAATTAAACTTTCAGGCGTAATTCCTTCAGGAATTTTGTTGAAAAAAACATAATCAAAATCAGCAACTTTATTCACTTCTCTTTCTGTTAAACTGTTTTTATATATCTGCCTGTAATCGTTCCAAAATATATGCGGACAATTATTATCAGGGTATTGCGGCGCATAGTGTTGCCAGAATTGTTCTTCAAAAAAAGGCATTCTTTCTAGCCAGTTATTTATAAGATGGGAAAGATTTTGCACTGCTTCTTTTTCGTTTATTGCAGCATAATCATTTTGGTTAAAACCACCTTCGCCGGTACGTTTATAATAAGCCTGCTGGTGGCGGTTATCCATTTGCAAACCAAGAGTAGCTTCAATTAAACGGAACTGAGTGCTTTGAAAGCCGGAAGATGGGATTAATAAATTACGAAACTCTAAAAAGTCCAGCGGCGTCATCGTATCTAAAATGCTTACCTGTTGGTTCAGCAATTCAAAAATCCGCATTGTTCTTCTTAAGCGGTGCAATACCAGGTTTAGATCTTCCGAATTGTCGTTTATCTTTTCTTTATTAAAAATTTTCAGCACATACCCAAGTTCAAACAAGATTTGCTTAAACCATAATTCATAAGATTGATGAATGATTATAAACAACATTTCATCATGCGCAGGTTCATTTCCTTCTTTAAAACTTACAGGTTCCTGGCTGCCGAGAATTTTATTAAGCTGTAAATAATCACTATAATACATAGATGAATTCATAAGCAAAACAATTAAGTTGAAGCATCAAAAGTAAAAAGTAAAAATGGATGTAATGTTTTTTGAATTTTGATTTTTGGCTTTTGACTTTATCTTAATTTGCAGCCGTCAAATTAAATCATAAGCATGTTACCAAGATACAAGCGCATCGTACTAAAACTTTCAGGTGAATCTTTAATGGGAAATAGCGAGGATGGATTTGAACCTTTTAATGCAACTGTTATTGAGCAGTATGCGAACGATATTAAAATCATATCAGAACTTGGCGTTCAGGTGGCATTGGTGATTGGCGGCGGAAATATTTATCGTGGTGCCAATGAAGTTGAAACAGGTATTGAACGTGCTCACGGTGATTATATGGGCATGCTTGCTACAAGTATAAATGGCATGGCAATGCAGGCAATGTTGGAACGCATTGGCGTTGATACACGATTGTTAAGTGCTATTAAAATGGAACAGGTTGCTGAACCATATATTCGCCGCCGCGCTATCAGGCATTTGGAAAAAGGACGCGTTGTAATTTTTGCAGCCGGTACCGGCAATCCATATTTTACAACAGATACTGCAGGTTCATTGAGAGCATTGGAAATTAAAGCAGATGTAATCTTAAAAGGTACCCGTGTTGATGGCATTTATACCGCTGATCCCGAACGGGATATTACTGCCGTGAAGTATGAAACCATTACTTACCAGGAATGTATTTTAAAAAATCTGAAAGTAATGGATATGACAGCATTTACATTGTGTATGGAAAATAACCTGCCCATTATTGTATTTGATATGAATAAGCCCGGCAATCTTTTAAAAGTGGTGGAAGGTGTAAGCGTAGGAACGCTGGTGAATTAAATCTCAAATTCCCTAAAGGGAAGTTATAAATCGTTTACATGGTTTGACGCTTTAAAAGCGGCAGACCAATAATACAATTGAAAACCCACAACTTAAAACATAGAACACAAAACTTAGCACCTGATTGAACAAATCCATCGCTGATATAAGAAAAGATTATTTACTTCATTCATTAAATGAAGAAGATGTTGCAGCAGATCCGATTGATCAATTTGCACGCTGGTGGAATGAAGCATTAAACAGTGAAATAACAGAACCCAATGCAATGACTTTGGCCACTTCAACCAAAGATGGCAAACCATCTGCAAGAATTGTTTTATTAAAAGGATTAAACAAAAATGGTTTTGTTTTCTATACAAATTATAACAGCCATAAAGGGAATGAGCTTACTGAAAACCCTTATGCGGCTTTAGTTTTTTTCTGGAAAGAAATCGAAAGACAAGTAAGAATTGAAGGTGAAGTTGAAAAAGTTTCTGCTGAAGAAAGTGATGCTTACTTTTTATCAAGACCAGAAGGCAGCCGCATTGGTGCATGGGCTTCACCACAAAGTACTATTATTAAAAACAGGCAACTGCTTGAAACAAATGTTGAACGTTTTACAAAAGAATTTAAAAACAGCATTTCCCGGCCGTCACACTGGGGTGGTTACCGGGTAATGCCTTTGAAAATTGAGTTTTGGCAGGGACGAAGCAATCGCTTACACGATCGTTTACAATATACCAAAACCGTTGAAGGGAGTTGGAAGGTTGAGCGTTTGGCTCCTTAAACCAATACCAAATTATTCAGATTTTTCCTGTGCTTCTTTTGCTTTCTTATTTTTTGCAGGTTTTGCAGGCCTGC
>JAFBAF010000030.1 GCA_019247895.1 Parafilimonas sp.
GAAATTGATGCCATCAATAACAAGCTTGTTTTAAAAGTGAGTGAAGAAGAAATTGCCCGTCGCAAAGCTGCATGGAAACAGCCTAAATTGAAAGCAACAAAAGGTATTTTGTATAAATATGCAAAAGTAGTGAAGACAGCGAGTGAAGGTTGTGTAACAGATGAAGATTAGCAATTATGTCTGAAGAAAAAGTAATACAACATGCTCACAAAGCAGTACATGCTATTGCTAAAAAAGAAAAAACCTGGTGGGGAAGAATCAAGGAGTTTCTTGGTGAGATCATCATCATTGTTATTGCAGTTAGCATTACGCTTTGGTTTCACAACTGGAATGATCATGTTCATGAAAGAAAAATTGAAAAGGAGTTCTTAATCGGAACAAGAAATGATTTAAAAGTTACAGCAGAAAGATTAGATACTGATATCATGCATTATCAACACACCATAGATTATTATGATACAATCAGCGCTCAAATGAGTGAGAACAGAGTTGATAAAAAATTTATGGATGATAACAGCGGTAATCTTACAAATATGCTCGGTTTTGAGTTTGATAACAGCCGCTTTGAAAGTTTTAAATCTTCAGGTTATTTAAGATTGATAGAGAATCAAAAATTGTTACAGGATATTACAAAATTGTACGGCGTAACATTACCAGACAGGCAAGCATCTGATTTAATTGTTTTTACTGAAAGACGAAATCAATACGTGCAATACATAGGTTCTAAAGTACCAACAGGTCCGCAGGGAAATTCAATAGTATCAGATTTTATTAATGATCCGGCAGTAAGATTTCAAATTATATGGCAAAGAAATATGGTGCATGAAATAAGAGATCAAAAAGTAAAATTGATACCAGAAATACAAAATGTGATTAAAGAAATTGATGAGGAGTTAAAAGATAATTTCGGTTACGATTCTAATGAAACAAATAATGACGAAACAATATTTTAAAGAAATAGCAGAATATAATTTATGGGCGAACACAATTGTTTGTAGCTGGCTTGAACAAATTTCTGATGAACAATGGAACAAAGAAATCATCAGCAGTTTTAATAGCATACAGGAAACAGTATTGCATATTATAAGCGCTGAAAAAGCATGGATTGAAAGATTTAAAAAAAATCCGCAAACAGTTTGGATACAATCTTCATATAAAGGCACAAAAGAAGAGCATATAAAACTTTGGAAAGAAACTTCTGAAGAATTCAAATCAATTGTTGATGCGTTTGATGAAAATAATTTGAATACAAATCTTGACTTTAAAAGATTGAATGGTGATGCGTATTCAATGCCGTATTACCAGTTGTTTGCACATGTCGTCAATCATGCAACGTATCACCGCGGTCAGTTGGTGACAATGTTGCGACAAGCAGGATTTACAAATGTTACTGCAACTGACCTGTTAGGAATTTACAGAAAAAAATAAGATGCTTGATTATTGCTGAATAGAAATATACAGTATAAGTGAGTGACACAACCGTGATGCCACGAAGTACTGAAGCTGGTCACCAAATAAAAAAATGTTTTTATGGAAACACTTGAATTAGTAAAAGAAAAAAAGCCTGCAAGCAAAACGCAAAATATTTCTGGCTCACAAGCTGTGCTGGAGGCATTGATTGCGGAAGATGTGCAAACAATTTTTGGCTATCCGGGCGGCGCAATTATGCCGATCTATGATGCATTGTATGATTACAATGACAGGCTTGAACATATATTGGTTCGTCATGAACAAGGTGCAATTCATGCAGCACAAGGGTTTGCAAGAACGAGTGGTAAAACAGGTGTTGTGTTTGCAACAAGCGGTCCCGGCGCAACAAATTTAGTTACCGGTTTGGCTGATGCGATGATTGATTCAACGCCGGTTGTTTGTATCACAGGGCAAGTGTTTGCACACTTGTTGGGTACAGATGCTTTCCAGGAAACGGATGTGATAAATATTACAACGCCGGTTACGAAATGGAATTACCAGGTTACTGATGCAACTGAAATTCCCGCTGCATTGGCGAAAGCTTTTTATATCGCATCAAGCGGAAGACCCGGACCTGTGTTGGTTGATATAACAAAGAATGCGCAGATTCAAAAATTTGATTATAATGGTTATGAAAAGAGTGACCACATAAGAAGTTATCGCCCAAAACCAATTGTGCGCAAAGAATATATTGAAGAAGCTGCAAAGTTGATTAATGAAGCAAAAAAACCATTTGTAATTTGGGGACAAGGCGTGATTCTTGGTAAAGCAGAAAAAGAGTTTGCTGCATTTATTGAGAAGGCAGGTATTCCATCTGCATGGACGATTCTTGGTTTGAGCGCAATACCAACAACTCATCCGTTGAATGTTGGAATGCTTGGCATGCACGGAAATTATGGACCAAATGTATTAACGAATGAATGCGATGTGTTGATTGCAATTGGTATGCGCTTCGATGATCGTGTTACGGGAAGATTGGATAAATATGCAAAGCAGGCAAAGATTATTCATCTTGATATTGATCCTGCAGAAATTGATAAGAATGCAAAAGCAACCGTTCCGGTTTGGGGCGATTGTAAAGAAACGTTACCATTGTTAACTACGTTGATTGATAAGAAACAACATACAGATTGGTTGAATAAATTCAAACAATACACAAAAGAAGAAATTGAAATTGTAATTAAAAATGAGATGCATCCTTCAAGCGATGAGATGAGCATGGCTGAAGTGATTGATGTGTTGAATGAACTAACAAACGGCGATGCAGTAATTGTTACTGATGTTGGTCAGCACCAAATGGTGGCTTGCCGGTATGCAAAATTTAATCAGTCAAAAAGTAATATCACCTCTGGTGGTTTGGGCACGATGGGTTTTGCGTTGCCGGCTGCAATCGGTGCAAAGTTCGGTGCGCCTGAGAGAACAGTTATTGCTATTGCAGGTGATGGTGGCATTCAAATGACGATACAGGAATTGGGAACAATTATGCAGTGGAATGTTGATGTAAAGATTTTGATTTTAAATAACCAGTTTTTAGGAATGGTTCGTCAATGGCAGGAATTATTTAATGACAGGCGATATTCATTTGTAAACATAACGAGCCCGGATTATGTGCAGGTGGCGAAAGGTTATCATATAGAAGGACAAAGTATTTCAGATAGAAAAGATTTAAAGAACGCATTGCAAACAATGTTGAATCACAAAGGTGCTTATTTATTGGAAGTGATGGTTGGCAAAGAAAATAATGTATTTCCAATGGTGCCGCAAGGCTGCAGTGTTGCAGAAATAAGATTGAAATAATTAAAAATTCAAAAGTAAAAAGTCAAAACAGAATTTAATCATTTTGAATTTTTACTTATAACTTTTGACTTTATGAAACAGGAATATACGATAACGGTTTATACAGAAAACCAAATTGGTTTGTTGAATAGAATTGCTATCATCTTTACAAGAAGAAAAATAAATATTGATAGCTTAAATACGTCGCCAACTGAAAGTGAAAACGTACATCGCTTTACAATTGTAATCAACGAAACAGAAGAAGTAGTTAGAAAACTTTGCCGACAGATTGAAAAACAGGTTGAAGTTTTAAAAGCATATTTCAATACTAACGAAGAATTGATCTGGCAGGAAATGGCTTTATATAAAGTGCCAACAGACATCATCGCTGAAAAAGTAAAAGTAGAAAGATTGTTACGGGAAAAAGGCGCACGGGTTGTTGTACTGCGCAAAGATTATACAGTGTTTGAAACAAGCGGTCACCGTGAAGAAATTGAAGCGCTTATACAAACATTGGAACCGTTTGGATTAATTGAATTTGTTCGTACAGCACGCATTGCAATCATTAAAGACAGCAAAGGTTTTCATGAAAAATTGAAAGAGTTTGAAGAGTTGCAGCCTGCAGATGAATTAATAGAAAACGAGTTTTTAAATAAGCAGGATGAAGTGTTTACAATGTAATTTTCTAAACCTTGATTTTATCAGATTAATAGATTTATAAGATTAAGTATGCCATCACAAAATATCATTCCAATGTTATCATATGAAAACGGAATTGAAGCAATTGACTGGTTATGCAATGCGTTTGGATTTGTTGAAAATAAAGAAATGCGTTTCATGGAGAATGGAATTGTAACACATGCAGAATTAAAATTGAATGATAACATTGTTATGCTTGCAACACCAACACCAGATTATATAAGTATTAACAGGCAAAGAAATGAATATACGCAAATGAATAAGTGGTTATCGGTTCCATACATTGTAAACGGTTTGCTGGTTTATGTTGATGACGTTGATGCACATTTTAAAACTGCAACAGAAAATGGCGCTGAAATTTTATCAGGAATCGAAGAAGGTGGGCCGGGCAAACGTTACAGGTGTGCAGATATAGAAGGGCAAAGATGGATGTTTATGGAAAAGAAATAATATGAAAGCAGAAAAAGTAATTCCGACACTTCGCATATTTGATTACAATAAAGCCGTTGAATTTTATGTTGACTGGCTTGGATTTAAAATAAATTGGGAACATCATTTTGAAGAGAACACACCTGTTTATATGGAAGTAGAAAAAGATGGAATCGTATTTCATTTAAGCGAGCATCACGGTGATGGAACACCTGGCTCTCATGTTTTTATCTGGTGTGATGGGGTTAAAGATTATCATACAGAACTCATTAATAAAAAATATAAATACAACAGGCCGGGAATTGAAGAAACATTTTATGGTGCATTAGCTTTTGTAGTGAATGATCCATTTAATAATAAAATTTCTTTCAACGAAAAATTACCTGAACATAAAGAACAATAAAACATTTTCAAATTTTCAATCATCAAATTTTCAAATTAAAAATGGCAAAACTAAATTTTGGCGGAGTAGAAGAAAACGTAGTAACACGCGAAGAATTTCCACTTAGCAAAGCACAGGAAGTTTTAAAAAATGAAACAGTAGCAGTAATTGGTTATGGCGTGCAAGGACCAGGACAAGCATTGAACCAACGCGATAATGGAATCAATGTAATTGTTGGTCAGCGCAAGAATTCTAAAACGTGGGATAAAGCAATTAACGATGGATTTGTTGAAGGCGAAACTTTGTTTGAAATTGAAGAAGCATTAAAACGCGGAACAATCATTTGTTATTTATTGAGTGATGCTGCGCAAATTCAATTATGGCCAACAGTACAGAAACATTTAACTGCTGGCAAAGCATTATATTTTTCTCATGGCTTTGGAATTACGTTCAATGAACAAACTGGAATTATTCCGCCGAAAGATGTAGATGTTTTTTTGGTGGCACCGAAAGGTTCGGGCACATCTTTAAGAAGAATGTTTTTACAAGGTCGCGGCTTAAATAGTTCTTACGCAATTTTCCAGGATGCAACGGGTAAAGCAAAAGAAAGAGTGATTGCTTTAGGCATCGCAGTTGGCAGTGGTTACCTATTTGAAACTGATTTCAAGAAAGAAGTGTACTCTGATTTAACAGGAGAACGCGGCACATTGATGGGCGCCATACAAGGGATATTTGCTGCGCAATACCAGGTGTTGCGCGATAAAGGCCACTCACCTTCAGAAGCATTTAATGAAACAGTTGAAGAACTCACACAAAGCTTAATGCCATTGGTTGCTGAAAATGGAATGGATTGGATGTATGCGAATTGTTCAACAACGGCACAACGTGGTGCTCTTGATTGGTGGAAACGTTTTCGTGATGCAACTGCACCTGTGTTTAAAGAATTATATGAAAGTGTTGCTGCAGGTAAAGAATCTCAGCGTTCTATCGATTCAAATTCGCAGGCTGATTATCGTGAAAAATTAAATGAAGAATTAAAAGAATTGCGTGAAAGCGAAATGTGGCAGGCTGGTAAAACAGTAAGAAGCTTAAGACCGGAAAATCAGAATGTTTAATTTGCGATAAATTAAATCTGTGGCAAAAGAAAAACATCAAATCGTAACTGTTGAAAGAGACTGGAAAGAATATCTTGGTGAATGTTTATTAATTGTATTCAGTGTTGCATTGGCAATAGGAGTAACAGAATACTTCAACAACCTTCATGATAAAAATAAAGATCACGAAATTTTGCGCCAATTAAAAGACGAATTAATTGCAAATAAAGATGATGCACAAGACCAATACGCGTATCACCTTCAAGTTTTCAAATTAATTGATTCCGCACAAAGCAACCCGGCTTTTGCAAAAAAATTTTTAGATAGCGGAAGAATACATCTTGGCGTTATAATGCCTAAAGGTGCTATACGCCACGATTTAAAAGATGTAGCGTGGCAACTTGCCAAACAAAATGATGTTATTTCCAAGATTGATTATGATACATACAGTCTTTTAGCAAGTACTTACAGTAACCAGGAAAAAATGTCAAATCTTGAACCAAGCATTGAGAAAATTTTAATCTCATATGAATCACGCAAGCCCGAAAATTTAGAAACAACACTAACATTAATTCATGATGCTTTATATGGCTGGGTTGTTGAGCGTACACCTGAGCTTTTAGAGAAATATCAGCAAGCAATTAATGCTTTAAGCAAATATTAATATGAGCACATCAACCGGTACCAAGAACAATTTCGATTTTAAGATTGCAGCACAGCGTTTAAAAAATGTTGTAAAAAGAACACCATTACAACTAAATGAAAATTTATCACGCAAATACAAATGCAATGTGTATTTAAAACGTGAAGATTTACAGGTTGTACGTTCTTATAAAATTCGCGGCGCTTATAATTTAATGAAGAGCTTAAGCACCGAACAATTACAAAAAGGTGTTGTATGTGCAAGCGCAGGTAATCATGCCCAGGGCTTTGCATATAGTTGCAAAAAATTAAATGTGCACGGTGTTGTTTTTATGCCTGTCATCACTCCAAATCAAAAGATCAATCAAACAAAAATGTTTGGTGAAAATAAAATTGAAATAAAACTGGTTGGTGATAATTATGACGAATGTGCAGTTGCTGCAAAAGAGTTCACCAAAAAAAACTTAATGACGTTTGTACCTGCTTTTGACGATTACAGAGTTATTGAAGGCCAGGCAACAGTTGGTGTTGAAATCTTAGAAGAATTAAATTTTATTGATTATTTATTTCTTCCGATCGGTGGCGGCGGACTTGCTTCCGGCGTTGGCAGTTATTTTAAATTATATTCTCCTAAAACAAAAATAGTTGGTACTGAACCTGAAGGCGCTCCGTCGATGTATGAAGCATTTAAAGCTGATAAGCCGGTTACACTTGAAAGCATTGATACATTTGTTGATGGCGCTGCCGTAAAACGAACCGGTGAGCTTACTTACAAAATTTGTAAAGAAGTGCTTGATGATCTGCGTTTAATTTCTGAAGGTAAAATTTGCACCAACATCTTAAAATTATATTCTCAGGATGCAATTGTGGCAGAACCTGCAGGCGCTTTAGCCATAAGTGCTTTGGATGATTTTGCTAATGAAATAAAACACAAAAATGTTGTGTGCATTGTTAGCGGAGGTAATAATGATATTGACAGAATGCAGGAAATAAAAGAACGCTCCTTGCAATATGAAGGCTTGAAACATTATTTTTTGATCCGCTTTGCACAGCGGCCCGGCGCTTTAAAAGAATTCGTAAACAATGTGCTCGGTCGGGATGATGACATTACCCGTTTTGAATACATGCAAAAGCATAATAAAGAATCAGGACCTGCGCTTGTTGGTATTGAATTGAAAAAGAAAGAAGATTATAATACACTGCTTCATAATTTAAAAAAGTTTCATTTCAACTTTACAGAACTAAAAAAAGATGATGATATGTTTAGCTATGTTGTGTAGTTAATCTTGAAATACATACGCCTTATATTTGTATCTCAATCTATCTTTTTGCTTAAAGCTATAATCCCGTTTTACATTATTTGTTTCGGCTTGTATGTTTTTTTTAGTCGTCAGCCCGATTACCAGGATGGAAAAATTACTACAGGTGTTATACATTATTTAAAGGACAGCCAAAATAAGCCTGTTGCTAAAGCTATCTTTTCAATAGATAAAATGAGCGACACCGTTAATGCTGCGTATCCTTTAAGACATCCGGAAGAAGGACAGCAGGTAAAAATTATTTATGAAACAAACAATCCAGCCAAAGCCGCTGTTTATAGTTGGTGGGGGTACTGGTTTAAATGGGATGAGTTGCTCGCATCAATCTTAATACCTGTTGTTTTTTTGTATGCTGCAAAAGCAATTACCGCCAATCCATCAGCTGAAGCGGTTATTGATGAAATGGAAATAAACACCCGGCTTAAGCGAAAAAACAATAATTAAATATGAAAACAATAGCGTTACTATTTTGCAGTAATACGTTTATGACGTTTGCGTGGTACTGGCATTTAAAATCTACCCAAACCCCTTTGTGGAAAGTAATCTTAATAAGCTGGGGGCTTGCCTTAATAGAATATTGCTTTGCGGTTCCGGCAAATCGTATTGGATTTGAAAAGGGTTGGAACGGCTTTCAACTTAAAATAGTGCAGGAAGTTATCACGCTTATTGTATTTAGTGTTTTTGCCGTATTGTATTTAAAAGAACCGCTGGAGTGGAAATACGCAATCAGCTTTCTTTTTATACTTGGCGCAGTGTATTTTGCATTTAAATAAAAGAAGGGTGACCGCATCCCGCTGGCCACCCTGATTTAACCCTGCTGCAAAAGTTCAAATATTTTTAGGCGGTTTTTATCTTTTTGTACATAGTAGACTTTGCACTATTCTGCTGGTTTAATCTTTTTTAAAAAAAAATTTATTTATTTTTCGAAACTTGCTTTCTTAACGTTCATCCTATTTTGTTTGCTTCGATTTCCACCGCAACTTTGCTGTAAACATCATTCATGAAATTGCCTGTTTATATAGCAGATGCTTTTACCACTAAGCTATTTGGGGGAAATCCTGCAGCCATTTGTCCATTGCCTGAATGGTTGCCCGATGCAACCATGCAGAATCTTGCTGCTGAAAACAATCTTTCCGAGACGGCATTTATTATAGAAGAGGATGACCACTATCGCATCCGCTGGTTTACACCAACAACAGAAGTGAAATTATGCGGACATGCAACACTTGCCAGTGCACACATTTTTTATTCGGAACTAAGCTACCCAAAATCAGAGATTTGGTTTGAATCTTTGAGTGGGCTACTTAAGGTTGTCAAAAAAAGCGAAAACACTTATACGCTTGATTTTCCTGCGAACATGCCGGAATTACCAGATCAAATCCCTGCCGGCCTGTTTGAAGGTTTGCGCATTGAAGAAGCCCCGGTTTACAGAAGCGCCTTTGATTATATGGTAGTTCTGCCCAATCAACAAGCAGTTGAAAACTTAAAACCGGATTTTCAGTTGCTGGCAAAAGTAAAAGCAAGAGGTGTAGTTGCAACTGCAAAAGGCAATGATGTTGACTTCATCTCACGGTGCTTTTACCCTCAAAGCGGCGTTAACGAAGATCCCGTTACCGGCTCTGCGCATACTGTTATGATTCCTTATTGGGCAAGGGAATTAGGAAAAACTCACCTCAGGGCGATACAGCTCTCTAAACGGAAAGGTTATCTGGAATGTGAATTGAAAAACGATCGTGTGTTAATGAGCGGCAACGTGGTTACTTATCTTAAAGGAGAGTATGAAATTTGATCATGAATTCAGGCAAACAATTAATTATTTATACTGATGGCGCTGCCCGTGGTAATCCGGGGCCCGGAGGGTACGGAGCAATATTAATGTGGGGTGATAGTCAAAAGGAATTATCGGCAGGATATCGTTTAACCACAAATAACCGAATGGAATTGATGGCGGTGATTGCCGCATTGAAAGCTTTAACTAAGCCTGATCTCAACATCATTATTTACACCGACAGCCAATATGTATTAAATTCTATTGAAAAAAAATGGTTGAATAACTGGATAGCGACAGATTTTAAAGGTGGAAAAAAGAATAAAGATCTGTGGATGGAATATTATCATCTTGCAAAAAATTATACTATAAAATTTATTTGGGTGAAAGGCCACGCTGAAAATAAATACAACAACCGTTGCGACGAGTTGGCAACCCGGGCGGCCGAGGGTTACAAGCTGCTAATTGATGAAGGATACGAGCAATCAAAAGGCGCACTTCTGTAATGCATTCCCACTTATTTTTGCGCTCATTTTTTAATAATTAAATGGCTTAATAACTGAGAAAATGAAAATAATGAAGTTCGGCGGTACCAGTGTTGGCTCACCGCAACGAATGAACAAGGTGCTTGAATTAATTAATGCCGATGATACTTCAAAAGTTGTAGTATTAAGCGCATTAAGCGGTACCACTAATGCTTTGGTGAATATAAGTAATACAATTGCGGAAGGCGATCGAAAGCAGGCACAACAAAAGATTGAAGCGCTTGAAAGCCATTATAGAGATTTTGTACAGCAACTAGTACAATCAGAAAACGCAAAACAAAAAGCGAATGCAATTGTTTCGGAGCATTTTGAATTTTTAAATATCATCTTGAAAATTTCTTTTAGTGAAGCATTGAATAAAGATATTCTTGCCCAGGGCGAATTACTCAGCACAAAATTATTCTCCGTTTTTTTAGAAGAAAAGGAGATTGCGCATGTGCTATTACCTGCTTTGGAATTTATGAGCATTGATGCAACGGGCGAGCCGCAGATTGGCAGCATTAAAGTTAAATTGAGCCAATTACTGCAACAGCATGATACAAAAAAATTATTCATTACGCAAGGTTATATATGCCGGAATGCAAAAGGAGAAGTAGATAATCTGAAACGTGGCGGCAGCGATTATACAGCCTCGCTTATTGCAGCAGCCTTAAATGCAGAAGTATGTGAAATATGGACAGACATTAGTGGCTTGCATAATAACGACCCCCGGGTTGTAGAAAAAACAATTGCAGTTGAACATCTCAGTTTTGATGAAGCCGCCGAGCTTGCTTATTTTGGTGCAAAAATTTTGCATCCTGCATGTATTTGGCCTGCCCGCTCATATAACGTTCCGGTCAAATTATTAAATACGATGGAGCCAAATGCGGCTGGAACAACCATTAATCAATCCGCGTTAAATATTGGTGTAAAAGCAGTGGCTGCGAAAGATGGCATTATCGCCATTAAAATAAAAAGCAGCCGCATGTTGCTCGCTTATGGATTTTTAAGGAAAATCTTTGAGGTGTTTGAAAAGTATAAAACGCCGATTGATATGATCACTACATCTGAAGTCGCCGTTTCAGTTACAATCGATGACTCAACTTATTTACATCAAATCTTAAAAGAACTTGAACCGCTTGGTACCGTAGAAATAGATACCGATCAAACCATTATTTCGATTGTTGGAAATGAAATTGCGCAATCATCGGACATATTAGAAAAGATATTTACATCTTTAAAAAGTATTCAAATACGAATGGTAAGTTATGGAGGAAGTAATCATAATATCTCATTGCTTATATCCACAAATAACAAGCAAAAAGCTTTGCAATTGATTAATTCCGGTGTTTTCAACTTATAATATTAACTTATTTTATATGTTTATTTTAATAATCAATTGAGCTGCATTCCGTCTACCGCTATTCACATAAACGCCAATTATTTTACACAATTATAAATATTTTATACATATTTTGGAAAAATTCCCTTGCTTTGCCGCTTAAAAATTAAATATGTCTTTACGATTTCAGGCAATAAATAACCTTAGCGGGAATGCAAACCAGGTTTCAGTAGAAGGCTCGGCTAAAATAACTGCAATTTTCGGCGAAAACG
Source organism: Parafilimonas sp. (assembly GCA_019247895.1). Taxonomy (GTDB): domain Bacteria; phylum Bacteroidota; class Bacteroidia; order Chitinophagales; family Chitinophagaceae; genus Parafilimonas. The sequence goes on from JAFBAF010000030.1 coordinate 11,718, forward strand.
TTTTTACCTTAAAAACAGCTCGTGAATTTTTAAGCGGCGAAGCTTACAAAAGCCTTACGGCAAGTATAAAAGAAGCAAAAAAAATTGACCGCTCGGTTGCCAATCAAATAGCGACAGGAATTCGTTCATGGGCAGAAAGCAAAGGTGTTACACATTACACACACTGGTTTCAACCATTAACCGGAACAACTGCAGAAAAGCACGATTCATTTTTTACATTAAAAAGTGACGGCACGCCAATAGAAGAGTTTGATGGCGGCGCTTTAATTCAACAGGAACCTGATGCATCTTCTTTTCCAAGCGGCGGCTTAAGAGCAACTTTTGAAGCACGTGGTTATACAGCCTGGGATCCATCTTCACCTGCATTTATTATGGAAATTGGTGAAGGCAAAACACTTTGCATTCCAACAATTTTTGTTTCTTATACCGGAGAATCTCTTGATTATAAAGCGCCATTATTAAAAGCGCTTGAAGCAATGAACAAAGCAGCGGTGGATGTTTGCAATTTCTTCGATAGAAATGTAGAACGTGTAACTGCAACGCTTGG
>JAFBAF010000147.1 GCA_019247895.1 Parafilimonas sp.
TCTTTAATTGAAGCGATGAAAGTTTTATCGATTTTTAAAGCACTCATTGCTATCAAATTATCTTTATCAATGCCGCTGAACTGGGTTTTTATCATTTGCGTGTACTCCTTTGTTACATTCACGAAAAAGAACGCCATCATATCTTCATCATTTAATTTGCCAATACCTTGTGTGTTCATGAAATTCGCAAAGTCATTATTGCCTGCAAACTTATATCTTCCCATTCCCTGGTTGCCGTCAAACTTGCCGTTAAAGTTCATGGTGCCCGCATCTCTTGTTATTTTAAAATCACCGTTTGTTCCTTTTGGAAGCGCAGGCAATTCGCTTAATAAAAATTCTGAATTGTTGTAAGAATCATGATCGCTTTCATCGTTTGCAAAACGAAAATTTACTTTATCATCTTTGATCGTAGCAAACCAATAACCTTCGGTTCTTATCTCATTATGATGCTCATCTTTAGCTGAATTATTTTGAGATGTTGTATTGTCTTGCGCTTTTACAACCGGTTCATTCAATAAGCTTGCAAATGCAATAAGCAAGGGGAGGAGGAAAAAATATTTCCATGCAGTGCGAACACTGGATCTTTTTGTATTCATCATGGCTATTCTTGTTTTTAGTAATGACTGATTATAATTTGTTGTAAGACTTAAAGGAAAATGTGGCGCTGAAACTTTCAGTAAATTCAATTGGTAACCTTCTTTTTCAATTTTTTCTTTTTGTACTAACTGGTCGTCTGTAAGAAATTCAAGATTGCTTTCAACTTCTTTACGATACAACCATGCAAAAGGATTGAACCACTGAAGAATGAGCATTAATTCAGCAAACAAAATATCAAGCGTATGTTTTTGTTGTATGTGAATTTTTTCGTGTTGAAGAATTTGATTGTATGTTTCCCAATCATATTTTCCAGGATTAATAAAAATAGCATTGGCAAATGAACAAGGTGCTTTATCTCCGCTTACTTCTACAATGCGGAACTTTCCATCTTTTATAAACGGGCTTGTGTATGTTCGATATATCAAAATGAACATTTGCACCAAAAAGTTGAATGCAAATACAATTACTCCAAACCAATACAACCAAATTGTCCATTGCAAAATATTGTTCCATGAAAATGAATTGTTAGCTTGATCATTTATTTGAACTGGTACTTTTGCGGTCGTGTTTGCTTTATTAAAAGCAGTTGTATTTTGTTGTTTTAAATTGTTGAGAGAAGCATGATAATTTGTAACAACAGTTGGTTCTGCTTTTCTTAAAGATAACTGCCGGGGAACATGTATTAATGGTAAAGTAAAAGCAATGAGCAAACACAAGATCAACATATACCTGTTTATCTTATAAAACGTTTCCTTTTTAAGAAGCAGCTTATAAAACGCTAAACAACCAGCCAGCACAAGGCCAACATTTAAAATATATGGTATCATTTTTTATTGGATTTAATCATTTTAAAAAGTTCTTTCAAATCCGCTTCGCTTAAATTTTCTTCTTTGGCAAAAAACGCAAGCATGCGCGGATAAGAATTGCCAAAGTATTGCTTAACTATATCTTTCATTGCATGCTTTTGATATTCTTCTCTTGAAATGATCGGATGATATTGATGCAAATTGCCTAACACTTCATGGCCAAGAAACCCTTTCTCTTCGAGAATTTTTACAATAGTTGCAACACTGTTATAATGTGGTTTTGGATCAGGCAGGTGCGGAATCACTTCTTTTATAAATGCCTCATTTAAATCCCAAAAAACCTGCATAATCTGCTCTTCTCTTTTCGCCAGTTTTACCATTGTTCTGATTTTAAAACAATATTACTACTAATTCATTAGTAGACAAACTAATTTTTTAGGAGCGGTAAAATGTTAGAAGATTTTGATAGTATTTTTTTGAACAATGGTTAACGAAAATCATTTAATCATTTCAAGAAAGCTACTTGCTTTCATCCAATAAATATTATCATAACCATTTAACGGGTTTTGTAAAAGTTCATGTAATGATGAAATATTTAATTGCTGCGTGAATGGAATTTTTATTGAATATCGTCCGCTTGTAAAGAAAAAATATTTTTTATCGGGAGAGATATATGGGCAATAATCCAATGATGTTGAATTGATGGGTTCAGGCAAATGCACTGCTTTACTCCAAGTGCCGTTTATGTTTTTACTGATGTATAAATCACCGTTTCCAATATCATCTTTTCTTCCAAAACTGCTGAATATAATGAACTGCTCACCAGGATCAACAAATGCATTGAATTCATCGAATGTGCTGTTCACTGAATCACTTAAACCTTTAGCATCATCATATTTTCCATCAGTAAACTTGCATTCCATTATATCTTCTTCTCTGCCACCAACTGCACGTGTGAAATAAATGTTGTCGTTTTTTGCAATAGACGGAAAAAATTCATCTTTATCTGAATTAACCGGCACACCTGCATTTGTCGCATTTTCCCATTCACCATTTTGTTTTGTTACGAACCATATATCGTAATCTTTTTTTGCACCCGTTTGTTGCAAAGGTCTGTTTGAAACAAAAAATAATTTATTACCATCGCTTGAAAAAGCAGGTTCGAGATCGTTATATAAACCGCTAAATGAAGCAACAACAGGTGAAGCCCATTCGCCATTTATTTTGTGCGAATAAAGTATTACGCTTATCAATCCTCTTGAATATTGCACCGTATAAAACAATTCATCACCTTTTGGTGAAATAGCCATATCGCGGTTACCATATTGATCTGAAATAATTCCCGGCGCAAATACTTGCGGTGTATCTGCAGGCGGAGGTTGATGAAAAAATGTATTATCCTGTGCATATACAAAACTTGCGTTAAGCAGTAGCATACCAAAAAGCCAGCGTATCATACAATAATGATACTAATTGATATTACAACGAAAAGAAGAAATACATAAGCGGTGAAAACTTATGCTGTTACAAAACTTATAAAAGCCAGGGCAAGAATGCCCAGTACAAGTACGATGATATAAAATAACCCAACGCATAAAGCTTTTAAAGAAGCCATCCATATTGACTGGTGAAAAGCATTTTTTAACGCAACTGCTAAATATATAAAAGCAATCAATACGCAAAGCAGCGCAGCATAGCTTGAAATATCGAACGGCATTATCCATTTTAATAATGACAGAACTAATAAAAGCAGGAACATGAAAGAATGAAAATGAACAGAAAAGATTGCATGCTGTGCATAATAAAAATTTTTTCTGCTATGAAAAATATAAAGAAACCATGCAAAAAGCGGCAGCAATACAAACATGAGCTTAGGGATGCTGTGTTCAAAATTTTCTGCTACAACCACATTACTTCTGCTGCCATATTCGCTTTTTAATTTAATGTTTGTTCTGATGAGCCAGTGCAGAATGCCCGCATCTTTTTTATTGCCGGGTAATGTTTGTTGAACCGAATCATATTCTTGTACGGTATTATAGCGGCCTTCTTTTAAAGTAACCTGGACACCGTTGTTGCCAAAGCCAAAATTGATTGTCTCAGTAGTATCTTTAGTTGCAGCAACTGATGCGTGTAATTCTGCGGCAAGATCGTTCATAACAACCGCTTTCGTACTGTCAGAACTATTTTTTGCATTGGCTTGAATACTGTCCGCCAATTCTTGTTTTAGAATATTGTATTGTGCTTTATTATCATCATTTGTGGTTTCGGGTTCATTTGATTTTGCAAGTGACAGGACAAAAAAGAAAATGAAAGAAATAAAAAAATACATGCGAAGGGGATTTAGATATGCAGTTCGTTTGCCTGCAAAATATTGCCTGCTTAAGAAACCCGGCTTGAATAAAAGATATTTTATGGTAGTAAGAAACTTAGAATCGTAATGCGTTACATCTGCAAAAAAATGGCTGAGCAAATGGCCGAAACTTTCTCTTGTATCAAGATTTTCCTGTCCGCAGTTAGAACAAAACCTGCCGTTAACAATTGCACCGCAATTCAAACAGTTGTTTTCTTTTCTTAAATGATGCTTCATCAGCGGTTGCAGTAATTAAAAAGTAAACATAAATAAATTTAATGTTCATCACGTAAAGTCCGGTTCAAATTTATCTTATTAAAGTAAGTGTTCCTTTTTGTGTGTATGCAGGCTGGCCATCTAACTGGTAAGAACAAATCCATATATAAGTGCCTATGGATTGCGGTAAACTTTGAACGGTACCATCCCATCCTTTTTCCGGATTTTCAGATGAGAAAATAAGTTTGCCCCAACGATTATAAATATATAAGTGATAACCTGACACCGGTCCTGCAAACGCAGGTTTAAATATATCATTAAGCCTGTCTCCGTTTGGTGAAAATGCATTAGGCATATAAAAATATTCAAGGCAAGTTGAATCTATTATGTTAATGGTATCCATTCCTGTGCATCCATTTTTATCTGTTACTTTCAACCAATACGATCCTCCCGATGATATATTAATACTTTTTGTTTCACTTCCTGTACTCCAGTTATAAATGCTAAAATCTCCCGCAGGTGCTGCAGCTACAGATTTGTAAGCGCATTTTGTTATATCCGGAACTAAAAAATTTGCCGGGCTTTGTATTTGAACTACATTAACTGTATCTGTAGTTGTGCAATTATGATCGTTGGTTAATGTTACCCAAAACTTTCCCGGTTTGTCTGTTTCAACTGTTTCATTGTTGCTGCCGGTATTCCATAAATAATAGGTAAAGTTGGCTCCTGCATCCAATACTTTTGTACTGTCACTGCACAATGTTTCGGTTCCCTTAAACGCAGCAACAGGAAATTGATAAGCAGCTACAACGAAAGTGTCTATAGTAACACATCCAAATTTATCTGTCGCTTTTAAAGCGTAAGTTCCGGCAACATTTACAGTTATTGAACTTGATGTTTCGCCGTTATTCCATAAATAACTTTCAAAATCATATTGAGGAATCAATATCGCAAAACCATTTTGACAAAAACCTGTTTCTATTGTACTGTCTCTGGCCTCAACACTGCCGCCGTTTGGTATCAAAACATTCACTGTAAAACTTTCTACTATACTGTCGCATCCATTTACATTTGTGTAATGATGTACATATGTGCCGGCTGCATTTACGGCAGAATCCCACGGCAACAGATATGAATCACCATCTCAAATAGTTTCTGATTTCACTACCTGTTGCGGGGCATCCTGAACTGAGAGATTCAATATTGTTGTTGAATCGCATCCTTCTA
>JAFBAF010000153.1 GCA_019247895.1 Parafilimonas sp.
TGTGATGTACTTGTAATTTTATTGATTTTCGCTCCGGTTATACTTTTAATTTGTTTTTCTATCGGTTTTGTAACAAGGTTCTCAATATCTTTTGGTGAATTACCAACGTAAATTGTTTGTATATAAATAGTAGGAATAACAATATCCGGAAATTGTTCTTTTGGCGTGGTAACAAATTTTGACGCACCCCAAATGGTAACAAAAATGATGATAAGATAAACCGCTGTTTTGTTGGTTACAGCCCATGAGGTGAGCGCAAACTGTTTAAATTTTTTACTTGTATTTTCTAAGCTCATAAATCGTTTTTGAATTAAGATGAATGAAATTTAGTTTATGCATTCATCTTGTTTAGCTCGCAGTTGTTGTAATCAATTGCCCATCGTATAAATTTTGAAACCCATCAGTGATCAGCATATCACCTTCTGATAAACCGCTTTTAATTTCAAGCTGGTTATTGTACATCTCACCTACTTCAACATGTTTTTTACGTGCGTACATTTTACCTTTTTCCATTACCGCCACCAAAACATATTTGCCCTGTTCATCTGTTTGTAAAGTATTTACAGGAATGGTTAAAGTACTGCTCGCCGCATAATCCATAATTCTTACAAAAGCAAGTTGATTCGGTTTATATATGGAATTAGAAGGCAGCTTCGCTTCAATATTAAATGTGCGGCTGTTAGGGTCGATTACTTTACCTGCAACGGTGATCTTCGACATTAAAGAATCATTCAGATCAGGGAAAACAATTTTTACATTACTGCCAACATTTACTTTTCCGAGATAATTTTCAGGAACCTGCGCTGTAACTTTTAAGTTGCTGGTGTTTACAATTTTAATATATCCTGTTGCCGAAGGAAATGTTTCACCAACATGAATGGTTACTTCATCTGCAACACCACTTACATCAGCATAAACATTTGAAAAACTTAATTGCTCTTTAGCCTGGTCAAGTGCATGTTGTGCCTGGTCGAGATTATTTTTAGCTGTGGTTAATTCCACTTCAGTTCCTATATTTTCTTTCCACAAATTATTGCGCCTGTTATAAAGGTCTTGTGCATACTTAAGTTGTGTTTGCGCCTGGTCAACGGCTTTTTGCTCAAGTGAATTATCTAACACAAGCAGCAATTTTCCCTTCTTTACAAAATCACCTTGCTTTACATATAAAGCCTTTACCTGTGCAGGTTGCGGGCTGCGTGAAGTAACGTAAGCAATATCTTCTGTATAAACTTTGCCCTGGAGATTTATAAAATGATTGAAACTTTCTGTAGATAATTTTTGCACTGCAACAAGCTTTGCCTTTTCAGGATTTGCCGAAGGATCAAGCTTAATGATTTCAGCCTGCAAATCTGTGATTTGCTTATTCAGATCATCCTGTTGTTTTTTTAATTGTTCAAGCTTTGCTTTTTTTTCAGTGAGCGCTTTAGTCGTTGTTGTTGTGGTCTCAGTTTTACTGCCGCATGAAGCAAGAAGTATTAAAGAAAATGCAATTGATATATTTTTTATTTTTTTCATCATAGCCTAATTAATTTATTTAAGTTGCCCGGTTGCGTATAAGTAATCAATTTGTGCAATTACAGCATCGTACATAGCACTTATGTAATTGCTTTGTGCTACGCGTAAATCTGATTGCGCATTTGTGATATCAAGTGTAGAACCAAGGCCTGATTCGTATTGTTTTTGCGATTGATTATATACCTGCTCGGCAAGCTGAACATTTTTTTGCTGAAAATCGAGCGTGGTTATTGCAGTGTGATAATTATTGATTGCTTCAAGCACAGCTTTATCTATTGAATCTTTAATATTATTTAAATTGTTTTGCGATTGCTGCAATTGAAGTTCTGCTTCTTTTACGTTGGCATTTTTTTGAAACCCGTTAAAGATAGGTACCGATAAATTAAGTGAGAAGTATGAAGAAGTAAACCACTGGCCCTTTGAAAAAACATTAAAATCATTACCAGAACCTTGCCTGTTTAAATTGCCAAGCAAGCTAAGTGTTGGATAATAACTCAGTTTATATCTTTTTACATTGTATTCATTTAACTGGTTTAATGATTGATACAATTTATAATCACTGCGATTGCTATAATCATAAACGCCTTCATTCAATAATCCTTGTTTCAGCATATCTCCGGTTACCGAATCAGTTAGCACAATGGAATCTTTTTCAGGCATGCCCATTAAAAACTTTAACCCATAATATCCGTTGGCAACCTGGCTTAAGGCACTTGCTTTTTCTGTTTGCAGGTTGGCAAGCTGAACGGAAGTTCTGTTTACATCAATTTGCTGAGCAAAACCACTTTTATACAATTCTGTATTTACGTGCAACAAGTTTTGGGTACGTTCAATATTGGCATCAATCTGCTCTATTTGTGTTTTGCTTACTACTAACTGATAATATATTTTATAGATATTGGCACGAATTACATCCTGCGTTAATACTGCTGCATTTCTCCTGTAATCAATTGAAGTTCTTCTTGCCTGCAAACCAACAAAAACCTGTCCGTCAAAAAGTGTTTGCTGTAAAGTAATGCCTGCAGCAGCATTGTATTGCAAACC
>JAFBAF010000209.1 GCA_019247895.1 Parafilimonas sp.
ATTTGCCACACAGGTTTGTCTTCTCCAAAATTCCAAACTAAAGCAGCGATTGTATTTTTCCCTTTAGTAAGATGCGAAGCAATATCAATCGTTTCAAAGTTCCAGTGATATAAATCACCTTTTGCAGGACCGAATACAACTTCTTCACCATTCACATATAATTTATAACGATTGTCTGCAGATACATGAACAATGAATTGTTTAGGCACATCAATCAACATAAAATTTTTTCTGAAATGATAAACACCATAATCATTCGGCTTGGTACCAGGCATTTCTATCCACGGCGCATTCCATAATTTATTTAAGACAGTTGGGTTGATTGATTGTGCATTCACACCATGAAAAAAATAAATTAGCATTAATATAAAAACCAGTTTGCGCATATGATGATTTTTGCTGAAAGATATAAAACGCGAATAATAAACTATGCTGTACTGTTCTGATTATCTATTCAATTTTGGGCTTGATAAACATCATTAGCATTCCGAAAATTAAAAATGTAATTGCAGCATAAAGATTTAGATAAGACGAAAGCAATGCGCTTACAAAATATCCAATCAATAATATTATAGCGACGATGGTAAAGAATAAACCAATGATGAAACTAAGTTGTGTTAAGCGATTAAGCATACAATAATTTTAGAAGAAAATTAAATTTAAAATGATGGTGATGATGATTAATAATAAACCAAGCGGTGCAACACGTTTATACCATTTTTCTTCTTTATAAGTTGGTTTCACTGTTAATGAATATACCAAGCCTTTTAATGCTGATTCATGTTTTGGTTTAGTAAATAAACTTACAACAATCGTCATTGTAAAGTTTGCAATCCATGAAACAGCTGCAACAATAAAAGCTTGTCCCATTCCACTTTTAATTTCGAACATTGGAGCGATCCATCCACCTTTGCCTTCGGCAATTGTTAATCCATGTGTAAGTGCTGCAGCAACTGTGCCTGAAAGTAATCCCCAAAATGCTCCATCGCTTGTTGTGCGTTTCCAAAACATGCCCAATAAAAATGTTGCGAATAATGGCCCATTCACAAAGCTGAAAACAAGCTGTAAAAAATCATTGATGTTATTAAAGCTCTTGGCAACATAAGCCGTGGCAATTGATATTAAAATGCCGGCAATCGTTATAAATTTTCCGACATATAAATAATGTTTATCGCTTTTGTTTTTTACAAAATAAGATTGATAAATATCATACGTGAAAACAGAATTGAAAGCTGTTACATTGCCAGCCATGCCACTCATAAAAGATGCAATTAATGCGGTAATGCCAACGCCCAACAAACCACTCGGATAATAATGTGCAATGAGTGAAGGCAACGTCATTGTATAATCCAATTGCCCGCTTGCATTTGTTGGTATTGCATACCCTTTGCTTTGCAACGCAGGTTGCATTAGTGCAATAGCAACAACGCCGGGCAACACAACAATTAACGGCATTAACATTTTTGGAATGGCAGCAATGATTGGTGTGCGTTGAGCAGCATTCATATTGCGTGCAATCATTGCACGTTGAACAACTAAAAAATCTGTACACCAATAACCAAATGACATTACGAAACCCAAACCAAAAATCAGTGATATAAAATTTATACCCATCGGGTTATCATCAGCCTTGCCCATGTATTTCCATGCATGCGTAAGCTGCGGTTCAAGGTTTGCTTTGATGGTGCTCCATCCGCCAGCATCATGTAATGCAACAACAACCAGCGGCGATAATCCTAACACAATTAAAAAGAATTGCAACACTTCATTATAAACAGCGCTTGTTAATCCACCTAAAAAAGTATAGATCATTACAATGCCTGCAGCCAGCCAGATCGATACATCAAAATCCCAATGCAAAATCACTTCTAATAATTTCGCTAATGCAAACAATGAAATGCCGGATGAAAAAACTGTCATCACTGCAAACGAAACAGCATTTAATGCTCTTGTTTTTTCATCAAAGCGCATGAATAAATATTCAGGCACACTGCGGGCTTTGCTGCCATAATAAAACGGCATCATAAACACCGCTAAAAACACCATCGCGAATATGGCGCCTACCCAATAAAAATGCACCGTCATAATTCCATATTTCGCACCACTTGCCACCATGCCCAATACTTCCTGTGCGCCAAGATTTGCAGAGATAAATGCCAGGCTGGTTATCCATAACGGAATGCTTCGTGAGCTGGAAAGAAAATCGTTGCTCGATTTTATTTTTCTTTTAATAATGAAGCCAACCGTTATAACAAAAGCGAAATAAATAAGTATGATAAGATAATCTGCAAAATGCAATTTCATGAATAGCAAGTTTCGTTGGCACAATATAAGAAACCTCACCTAAATCCTCTCCAAGGAGAGGACTTTTTAAAACGTGATAATTTATAGTTGTTGAAGTTACGTTGTGTTCTTCTTGCCCCTTCCTTTGGAGAAGGGTTTGGGATAAGGCTTTTATTTCAATAACTTTAGTGCTTTAAAATTCTTGCCATGAGCACAGCAGCACAAAATCAATTTACAGTAAATGAAATCAATCCTTTAGCAAGCTTAGATGAATGGGAAGATGATTTGCTGAAACGTTATCCTGATCCGGAACAAATTGCAACTTCAAAATCAACAGAAGAATACAGGAATTATGAAGAGCCGGCAAGAGACACGGTAAAAGAATTTTATCGCTTAAATCATACTTATCAAACCTATGATTTTGTGCAGCAGAAACGCGCTGATTACCTGAAGTTTGATAAAAAGAAAATGCCGGTATGGGATGCTTTTCAGTTCTTAAACCAGTTGGTGGATGATTCAGATCCCGATACAGATCTGGACCAGTTTCAGCATCTATTGCAAACAGCAGAAGCCATACGCAATGATGGCCATCCGGATTGGATGGTGTGTGTTGGTTTGTTGCATGATATGGGCAAGGTGTTGTGTTTGTTTGGTGAACCGCAATGGGCCGTTGTAGGCGATACTTTCCCGGTGGGTTGCGCTTATTCAGATAAGATTGTATACCCTGAATTTTTTAAAAACAATCCTGATTATACCAACGAAAATTTCAACACTAAATATGGCGTGTATGAACCGAATAGTGGTTTAAGAAATGTAACGATGTGCTGTGGCCATGATGAATATGTTTATCATATTGCAAAAGATACTATGCCCGAAGAAGGCTTGTACATGTTGCGCTATCATTCATTGTATCCGTGGCATAAAGAAGGCGCTTATGATCATCTGCTGTATGAACACGATCGTAAAATGTTGAAG
>JAFBAF010000210.1 GCA_019247895.1 Parafilimonas sp.
ATTAAAAAAGACTATTACTATTACGGGTGTGAATTTGGTAAAAACTTAATTATTCACATGGCGCAAAGTTAATTTAAGAAGAGTTATTCAGCCGAAACCCACGGCTTATTCACAACGCGTTTACTTACTGCAATTAAATTTTGAATAGATTTTAACAAGTGTTGGAAAAAAATGAAAATGAAATTCACAAAGTCAATTCACATCTTATTCATGTTAGAAGCAAGATCAAAAAATGTGTTTAATAACCGGGTTGATGCCCCGTTTTGTAAAACGCTGGTTTTTATTCCTTATTTGTCAAGACTCGATCGACAAAAGAGAACCAGATACCCACAATAAAACAGCATTATAAACAAGGCAATGTTGATTTGTGTTTCACAGAAAAATAGAAATATTTATGAAACTATTGCTGCCTGCCAGTTTTGCTGGTTTTATCCACAATTTGTTCAAATGTTCATTTCCCCTATTTTTGCCATCCTTTAAAAATCAGTATGTCAGTTATACAAAAAATCCGGGACAAGGCGGCCTGGATAGTTACCGGGGCTATAGGTATTTCACTGCTTGCGTTTATTCTGCAAGATTATTTCTTTAATAAAGGCAGAAGCTCAATGGGAAATGGAAATACTATTGGTAAGATCAATGGTCAAAGTATTGACCGTGATGTGTTTGAACATAAAGTAAGTTTTTATGAACAAATGAATAATGGCCAGATACAGCGTAACCAGTTAATTCCACAGGTTTGGGATTATATGGTCAATCAAACCATTGTAAACCAGGAATCGGAAAAACTTGGCCTTGATGTTACACCAAATGAACTGTCGGATATTTTATTTGGAAATAATCCCCCGCAGTTTATGCAGCAATTATTTTCTGATCCTAAAACAGGATTATTTGATGCTAATACGGCGAGGCAACGATTCGCTGCTATAAAAGCAAAGACTGACGATCCCCAGGTTCAAAATTTTAATGAGGCGTATATTGATCCTCAAATATTACAAACAAAGGCAGAGAAATATCAGTCGCTGATATCAGGCGCTGTATATGTACCAAAATGGATGAGCGAGAAGATGAATGCAGATGCGAACGCTGTATCTAAAGCTTCTTATGTATATGTACCCTACACGAGCATTTCAGACAGCACTGTAAAAGTTTCTGCTGATGAAATGGAAGCATATATTAAGAAGCATCCAAAACAATTTGAAAGAGATGAAGCCACCCGGACCATATCGTATGTAACATTTAGTGGTGCGCCAACTGCAAACGATTCTGCTGCTGTGCGCAACGAGCTGGAGCAGCTAAAAAATGAATTTGCTTCAACAAATAATGAAAAAGCCTTTTTAAATGCAAAAGGCAACGAGGCACAATATTATAATGGTGTTATTGGTGGAAAAGAAATTAAGCAGGCAATTAAAGACACTTTATTCAATTTAGCACCCGGTCAAATATATGGCCCTTATGTAGATGGCAGCAGCTATGTGCTGGCTAAAATGGTAGCTAAACAAACGATTCCTGATTCAGCTACCGTGCGTCATATATTAGTTGCTACAAACCAGCAAGATCCTAATTCGGGCCAGCTTGTACCAATAAGGGATGATAGTGCAGCAATGAAAAGATTGGATAGCGCTATTGCATTAATTAAAAATGGCGCATCATTCGATTCTGTTGTTATCAAATATTCTGACGATCCCGGAAGCAAGGACAAAGGGGGCGTGTATAATTATTTTGCTTCAGGACAAATGGATCCGGCCTTTAACGATTTTGCATTTACGGGAAAGGTTGGCGAAACAAAAGTTGTTCATACCGCCTATGGGTATCATTATGTTGAAATTCTCGGTCAGCATGGAAGTGAGACCGGTTATAAGATTGCCTATCTTTCCAAGCCAATAGCTGCAAGCCAGGAGACTGATAATGCTGCCAGCAACGCGGCATCGCAGTTTGCAGCAGCCAGCCGCAATCAACAGGAGTTTGAAACCAATGCGAAAAATAAAAAGCTCACAATACTTCCTTCACAAGAGTTTAGAGAAAATGACTTTACAGTTCCAGGTGTTGGCGAAAGCAGGGAGCTTGTAAAATGGGCTTATGATAATAAACCTGGTGCTGTTTCAGAACCTTTTAATGTAAATGCAAATTATGTGGTGGCTTTACTTACAGGTGTGAGTGAAAAAGGTCTTGCATCGCCAACAGCCGTGCAGCAAACTGTGGAACCTTTGGTTCGTAATGAAAAGAAAGCGCAAATTATAATTGCACAGCAAATGAAAGGTTCTACCCTGGAGCAGGTGGCACAAAATGCACATCAAACTGTTCAAAGAGTTGACAGCCTTAGTTTTTCCGCATTTGTTGTTCCGCAACTTGGCAACGAGCCGCAGTTTATTGGCGCCGCATTTAATAAACAAATGCTGAATAAAGTAAGCTCCCCGATTGCCGGTAATTCCGGTGTATATGTTATTCGTCCCGAAGGTGTTTCAGGAACAGCTAATGTTGGCCAAACCCCGGAAATGCAAAAGCAGCAGGCAGAACAAATGCTAAAACAGCAGGTGAGCCAGGAAGTAAGTGCCTTACGTAAAGCAGCAGATATTGAAGATAATCGTTCTAAATTTTATTAATACAATAATATGTTTACATGAAAGGCTATCATACGTGATAGCCTTTTGTTTTTATAAACATTTGCCTTAGTAAATTTGTACAAACCGATTTTATGGACGTGAAGGAAATGATTGTTAACAGGGTTGAAGCAAGCGGATTAATAACAATAAATCTTGAAGCATTTTATCCTAAGGAGCCTATTAAGATTTTTGATCTGAAAGATTATTTATTTCGCGGGTTGATCATTAAAGAAAAAGAATTTCGCGAAGCTTTAAAAAATACAAACTGGAATGAATTTGAAAATGCAAACGTTGCAGTAACCTGTACTGCAGATGCTATTATACCCGTTTGGGCATATATGCTCGTTGCAACCTACTTGCAGCCTTTTGCAAAAAATATTGTTTTAGGAAATGAAGAGAAGTTAACCGAAATAATTTTACTGAATAATATTAATTCAATTGACGTTGAGGAGTATAAAGAAAAGCGTGCTGTTATAAAAGGTTGCGGCGATATAAAAATTCCTGACAGTGCCTATTTTGCTATAACAAATATTTTGCTGCCGCATGTAAAAGGCATTATGTATGGCGAGCCATGCAGTACTGTTCCGGTTTACAAAAGAAAATGATCATATAAAAAAATTTGTATGCTGAAAATATTAGCTTCTGTTTTATTTTTTTCTTTGTTATTAATAAGTGTTAAAGCAAATACAGTTGTTGTAATTGCAAGTATTAAAGAATTACCTGCCGGAAAATGGATATTTTATCGTGAACAGGGTGGCAGTGAACAAAAAGATTCAATTAAAAGCTTTGAAGGCGGATTTAAATTTAAGATAGATGTTGATGAGGCTAATGTGTACTATTTTTTTATAGAAAAGAATTATGCAGACAAGGATAGTTATATCAGTTTGTTTCTTGACACAGGAATAGTAAATATTACGGCTGCAGGCGCAGATTTTAAAAATGCAAAGCTTTCAGGAACACCCGCAATAAACGATTTGCAGGCGTATAATACTTATAAGTTATCTAACGCTCTTTTAAAGCAGGCGCCCTCAATTTATAAAGAAGCGGATTCTTTGTATGATGCGCACGATACTGCTAATCTTAAATTGTTAGAAGTAAAAATGAATGAGATAGATTCTGTAAGAAATGAATTGGATAAAAACTGGATAAAAAAACACCCCGCTTCCCCCATAAGTGTTTTTATACTTTCAAGTTTGAAATTTTCAATAAGTGATAGTGAGCTTGAAAAAACATACGATCACTTAACAGCCTCTGCAGTAAATAATATTCCGGGAAAAAATTTGAAACATATAATCGATGTAAACAAACTTACCGGCATTGGAAGGCCGGCTTTGGAATTTACACAAACTGATACCGCCGGCAAACCCGTTTCTTTAAAAGATTTTAAAGGTAAATATGTATTACTTGATTTTTGGGCAAGCTGGTGCGGACCTTGCCGTGCAGAAAATCCAAATGTTGTTGCTGCGTTTAATAAATATAAAGACAAAAATTTTACCGTGTTAAGTGTATCGCTCGATCAGCCAACGGGCAAAGAAAAATGGTTAGCAGCAATACGTAAGGACGGATTAACATGGACGCATGTATCTGATCTTAAATTTTGGAGTAATGCGGTTGCAAAAGAATATGCCATCGAAAGTATTCCTGCTAATTTCTTATTAGATCCAAACGGAATTATTATTGGTAAAGATCTGCGTGGAGATGATCTGAATAATAAACTTGCTGAAGTACTCCAGTAATTTAATCAAGCGAAACAAAAAGCTCAGCCTGCAGCTTCCATTCGTTATTATATTTCTTCCACATAGCGGAATACTTGCCGCCGCCGCTATATGTATTAATTCCTCGCCATCTGCCTTTTTCCCATGCAAGCGTATTGTTTTTACTGATGTTGATTTCTTCAGTTTCGCGCACAAAACAAATTTCAGGATGCTTTTCAAATAACTCTCTCCAAACAATCGCCGCCGCTGCTTTATTAAAAATTATATCACCGTTTCCGCGAATAATAACAATATCGTCCAACCAGCAATTAAGTAATGTTGTAAGATCGTGTTGAGCAATTGCAATGTTACTTAACATTCTTGTGTTTAATATACTTTGCTGGTTTTCATCAATTGCTTTCATAACAACAAAATAATTAAATCTTGGGCTGTTTTTCTATTAGGTATTTCCAATAACGTTTTGGCATGTGTTGAATATGCAGCTTCATATTTTTTCGTGCCTTGATGTTTATACTATTAAAATAAGTTTGCCATAACGATTGATATAATTCTTCCTGTTCATCATAAATATTCTGCCTTGCCAAAGCATCGGTTATTCTTTCAGTAAAATCAATTTTTACTTCTGTTACATTTTCCTGGTTGTGATATATGCCATATTTTCTGCGCACATCATACACAAGCCAGCGCTGGTCAGCGTAACGATCTTTGAAATGTTTTATAATTAACGGCAATACATTAAAATCAGGTTGTACAATTGCATAATATAATTCATCTTTTGTTTTCTGAAAACGTATAAATGCTTCCATACGATGTTTTTCCCGGTCAACTTTTTTTGCAGTTTCTGTTATAATTAAAACATCATTATTGCCAAAGTTTCTTTCAACAGAATTGCTTGATTTAATTACATATTGAATGAATCGCAGCATTACATTTTCAATTCCCGGTAATTCGCTTAAAAAACTTTTATATAAATTTCTAAATGCAAACGGTGTTATCTTTTGTTGTAAAGCCTTCATCACCCTTTCCGCTTTTTCTTTGTTTTCATAAACAATGTGCGCTCCAAATAAACTTCTGTTCGCAACGCTTTCTTTTTGAATATCTGCCTCAGTGATTTTGTATTCATACACTTCAAAAACAGCAGTAAAAAAATTTTCAAAACTGCCGTTATAAATAATACTATGAACCATAAGCTGAATAGTGTTATGCAGTACAAGTGAGTGACACAACCGTTGTATAATACTTGTAATTAGCTGACCTCAAAAAAAATTTCTAAAACATTTTAAGTTGAGTTGAAAAATTTGCTGCGTACTTGCTGTGGCCTTCATTTAAAATAAATTCTTTTATCTGCACGGGTTGATAATCTTTTAAATAATGTACATCTGTTGTTGTAATAAAATATTTTGCGCGGTTTAGTGCAATACCTATTTTTTGTAAGTGAGATGTATTAAGCTTATTAAAGTTCCGTGCTTCACAAATTTTTTTCGCTGACTGCAAACCAATTCCCGGTACACGCATGATCATTTTGTAATCCGCTTTATTAATATCGAGCGGAAACAGTTGCAGGTTCCGCAACGCCCAACTTAACTTAGGATCAATTTGCATATCAAGCAAAGGATTTTCCGGCGAAACAATTTCATCTACAGAAAAATTATAATTACGCATCAGCCAATCTGCCTGGTACAAGCGGTTTTCACGAATCATCGGTACCGGCGTTCCCATTGCCGGCAAGCGATTGTCGTTATTTACCGGTACATAACCTGAATAATATACACGCCGTAAATGAAATTTTTTATAAAAGAAATGCGACATGTACAAAATCTGCAAATCAGTTTCGGGCGAAGCCCCAATAACCATTTGCGTACTTTGTCCGGCCGGTGCAAACATGGGCGCTTGCTTAAAAATTTTTTTCTCTTCGCGGTTTGCAACAATTGCTTTGTCCAAATATTTCATTGGCTTCAGCATGTCATCGCGATTTTTATCAGGCGCCAATAACTTCAAACTTTCTTTTGTTGGCATTTCAACATTCACACTTAAACGGTCTGCATACAATGCGGCTTCTTTCATCAACTCATCACTTGCCCCGGGAATTGTTTTCAGATGAATGTATCCATTAAACTTATGTTCTGTTCTTAACTTTTTTGCAACCAATACCAAACGCTCCATTGTATAATCAGCATTTTTAAAAATGCCTGAACTCAAAAACAAACCTTCTATATAATTGCGGCGGTAAAAATTCATTGTCAGGTCAATTACTTCCTGAACAGTAAAAGCCGCACGTTTTATATCGTTGCTGGTGCGGCTAACACAATAAGCACAATCATAAATGCAAAAATTAGTAAGTAAAATTTTCAGTAATGAAACACACCTGCCATCTTCTGTATATGCATGGCAAATTCCGTTGCTTGCATTACCCAAACCTTTATTATGGTTTTTCCTGTCGCTGCCACTGCTGGCGCAACTCACATCGTATTTTGCAGCATCCGCTAAAATGGAAAGCTTTTCACTGATCCTGTCAACATTCATAGGCTAAGCCTTTACACAAAATTATAGCACAAAATTATAGCACAAAATTACTAAAAAAATTAGGAGTAAACATGGTATCATGATTTTCTTTCCATTATTTGCAAATAATTATTACGTGTTTAAAAATTTTGTAAGTTGAAACGATGAAATTTAAACAAAAAGAAATTTGGACGATCGGGCATTCGACAAGAACGTTAGAATATTTTGTACAAATGCTTCATTCGTTTGAAATAAAAATGTTAGTAGATATAAGAAGTTTCCCGGGTTCAAAACGGCATCCTCATTTCAATAAAGAAAATCTTGTAGTTACTATTCCGCAAAATGATATTAGTTATGTTCATTTAAAATCGTTGGGTGGAAGAAGGCAAGTAAAAAAAGATTCTAAAAATACAGCATGGAAGCATCCGGCATTTCGCGGTTATGCAGATTACATGGAAACGGATGAATTTAAAAATGGAATTCATGAACTGGAAACAATTGCTGTTAAACAACGCACTGCATACATGTGTTCTGAAGCGGTTTGGTGGCGTTGTCATCGTTCAATGGTTTCTGATTATTTAAAATTGCATGGCTGGCTCGTTCATCACATTATGGAAGCCGGCAAAGCAACTGAACACACATATACTGCTCCAGCAAAAATTGTTAACGGCGAATTATTGTATCACGAGCAAGGGCTTTTATAGGTTGCA
>JAFBAF010000221.1 GCA_019247895.1 Parafilimonas sp.
ACTTTAATAAAACAGATGAAGCGGCGGCATACATCAGGCAACAAAATTTTCATGATGCTTATATTCTGGTAAAAGGTAGCCGCAGTATGCAGATGGAAAAAGTTTTAAGCGCATTTACAATTAAGTAATTTTGCGGCATGAATCGCAGCAAATGAGTACTGAGAAGCCTTCCTATATTTTGAGTGTGTTAGCTAATCATTGTCCGCGTTGCAGACGGGGCGAGATTTTCCAAACTAAAAATCCTTACGCATTAAAAGGTAATAAGTATATGAAAATGCATGAGCATTGTCCTGTTTGCGGCCAGCCCACAGATTTAGAAGTTGGTTTTTATTATGGAACCGGCTATGTTAGTTATGGACTTACCATTGGATTATCGGTTGCAACATTTATTGCATGGTGGGTTTTGATCGGTGTTTCTATAAATGATAATCGCGTTTTTTGGTGGCTCGGCGTTAATACTTTTTTGTTGATTGTGTTGCAACCACCGATTATGCGTTTGTCGAGAACGTTATGGTTAAGCTGGTTTGTGAAATATAATCCAAACTGGGAGAAAGAAAAACCGGCAAACCTTGAGCGTATTGTGAAAGAGGAAATGGACAATTGGTAATTTTTAATTTTACGTTGCCGGCAATAGTAATGCTATTTAGCACGGTTGTGTCACTCCCTTGTACTGCATTAATTTTATTCGTCATAATTCATAATTCAATTTCTACCTGGTTTCTTAACAAATCTTCAAATACATCCCGCTTTCTTATTAATTGCGGTTTGCCATCTTTAAACAACAATTCCGCTGGTTTTAGTCTTGAATTAAAGTTACTGCTCATTTCAAAGCCATAAGCACCGGCATTATAAAAAACAAGATAATCACCTTCCCGCACTTCATGCAATTTCCTGTCCCATGCAAACGTATCCGTTTCGCAAATGTTTCCAACTACCGTATATATTCGTTCGGCACCATGCGGGTTGCTTATATTTTCTATACGATGATATGCTTCATAAAACATTGGGCGTATCAAATGATTAAACCCACTATTCACTCCAGCAAAAACCGTGGCAGTTGTTTGTTTTATCACATTTGCTTTCACTATAAAATAACCCGCTTCACTTACCAAATATTTTCCAGGCTCAAACCATATCTCTAATTTCTTGTTGTTTTCTTTCTCAAACTTTTCAAATGCGCCTGCAAGTTTTTTTCCAAGATCATGAATATCGGTTTGTACATCGTCATCATAATATGGCACTTTAAAACCGCTGCCCAAATCAATAAAATCTATTGTGGGAAAATGTCTAACCATTTCAAGCATCACATCAAGGCCAGCTAAAAAAACATTCGTATCTTTTATTTCACTTCCCGTATGCATGTGCAAGCCGTTTACATGCAAACCTGTTGACTTTACAATACGCTCTATATGGCGAACCTGGTGAATTGATATGCCAAACTTACTATCAACATGACCTGTTGAAATTTTAAAGTTACCGCCGGCCATTATGTGCGGATTTAGCCGAATGCAAACAGGATAAGTGTTTCCATACCTGTTGCCAAAACGTTCCAGCATAGAAATATTATCTATGTTGAGATGAACGCCCAAATTTTTTCCGGCTTCAATTTCTTCAAAGTCAACACAATTTGGCGTAAACAAAATTCTTTCCGGTGTAAAACCTGCTTTTAATGTCAGTTGCACTTCATAAATGCTAACGCAATCTGCGCCGGCACCAAGTTGCTGAACAAATTTTAAAATATTGATATTGCTTAAAGCTTTGCATGCATAAAAAAATTTCGCATTGCAATCTTTAAAAGCTTTATTCAACTCATTCAGTTGCTCTTCTATTCTTTCTGCATGATAGATATATAAAGGCGTTCCGAATTGTTGCGCTGCCTCAATCAGTTGTTGCTTGCTCAATATTTTCGACATGCTGCGAAATTAAGCGGAAGATCGCTTTTATTGCAACAATCTATTTCCATGCTTTTCTTAAAAATCGCAGCCAGTTACCATGCATTACGTTTTTAACATCGTTATTTGAATAACCACGTTTTATTAAAAGGGAAGGAATTTTATTTAAATCTTCAATGGTTTCCAAATCATGAGCACATTGTTCTTTACCAAAAGCGCCGTCAAGATCAGAGCCGATACCAACGTGCAAAGTATTACCGGCAAGCTGGCAAATATGATCAATATTATCAATTACTTTTTCCAAATCACAATTCATTTCTTTTGGTGTTGATATGCCGCGTTTCCAGTTTGGAACAAGCATCCAGGCATCAAATGCAGCTCCGATCACTGCATCCCGTTCGATCAAAACCTTTATTTGTTCATCGCTGAATTGACGATTATGTTTAACCAATGTTCTGCAATTATTATGGCTTGCCCAAACATGCCCATGAAACAAATTCATTGCGTCCCAAAAAGCATCATCGCATAAATGTGTTGCGTCTAAAATTATATTTAAACGCTCCATTTCTTTCAGCAAAGCTTTGCCATTTGTATTTAATTTCCCAGTCGCATCGGTTCCATTTGCATAACGGCCCGGACCATAATGTGCGGGACCAACGGCACGCAAACCATAATTGTAAGCCCGCTGTAAATAATCAATTGAAACAATTGAATCTGCACCTTCCAAACTTAAAATATAACCGATTGGCTTTTCTTTTATTTCATCATTCATCCACAATACAACATGATCATTTAATTCATCAATATTTGTTATTATTTTCATTTCACCACAAGCTTCCATTTCTTTATACCATGCAAGCTGTGCCTGCGTTTGCGCCCAGGCTTGTTGGGGTGAATGCCAGCCGGGCAAAGAGTTGTCCGGCGCAACATATCTTGCAATTTGTGTTGCTACAACCAATCCAATATTACCCTTTCTTAATTCAGGAAATGCAACTGTTCCTTTTGCCCTGTCAGGTTTATCAGTAAAATTTTTTTCGCTTTCTCTTATTTCAAAAACAGGTTTACGCAAATCGCGGTTCCATTCCATTGCGTTCATACCAAGATCGAGATGAGCATCTATTGTAAACATCGTCTGAACAAGGATTTTTGAAAGATTTATATGATTATAATGAATATAAAACTGAACGTATGACCGATGTGCCTTCGAATTATCCGCAATTATGAAATTAAAAATGGTCAAATCCTTTAAATCAAATCAATCCATCCAAATCCACGTTCAAACATCTATCTTTCTGTCTCGCGCAATAACTTTCCATTCATCAAAAGCTTCGTTATTTTCAACAACAATTGCACGCTCATACAACGCAACCGTCGGGCAAATATGAAATGGAACACCATACAAAACGTCGCCGATTTTATACATCGTTGCATCATCAACCTTTAAAACTAAATGCTCTTCACTTTGGCTGACTGGCTGAATATGTTCCGCATTTAAAAAATGAACGCGTTTGTCAATTGTATTTTCGGCAGCAACAGATTTATGGCCAAGATCAACACAAATTGTATGTTCATCAATAATTGAAATAATCCTGGTTATTACTAAAGCAGCATATTCAAAAGGCTCATCAGGTAAAATAGTTTTATAACCATGATCCCAAAACACAAAAGTACCCGGGCTGCATTCAACATCAGTTCTTTGTGCATGCACTGGAAATGTTGGCGAACCGCCTGCAATGATCTTTAGCATTTTATTTCCTGATGATTCAATACTTGCTGCAAGTTGAATTACTTTTTCAAACGCTGTATCAGCCACTTGTTTTCTGTCAGCCAGATTTGTATTTCGAATATGGCCGTCATAAGCATGCAAGCCAATAATATTTAGACCATGAAAGTTTTCGCACTCATTAAAAAGATCAAAAGCATTTTGCGGCTTAATACCGGTGCGATCCATGCCAACATTCAAATCAATATAAACGTCAACGGCAACGTTATTCTCCAAAAAAATTTTTGAAATATTTTCAGCATTGGTTGAATCGTCAATTAAACATGAAAATTTTGTTGAAGGATATTTTTGGATAAGTTGTACTATTCTTTTAGCTTTTGCTGGTGTTGGTTGGTAAGCAAACAAAACATCAGGTGCGTTTATCATTCCCAACATTTCTGCTTCAGCTATAGTAGCGCATTTAAATTTTCTGATTCCTGCATCTAACATCATCTTACATACTTCAGCGATCTTATTTGTTTTTACATGCGGTCGTAAATGAGCAACATCTTTCATGCGCAACGACGCTTTAATATTTTGCAGAACGCGATCTTTATAAACAATCAATGCAGGTGAATCAATTGCTTCAATATTTTTTATTTGGCACCAATTCATGTTAATAATTCATAAAAATAAACTTTGTATTTTTAATGAATGGAAGTAAATGAAGCTGCAATAGCATACAGCAAGGAAAACGTTTCCATTGAAGAATATCTTGAAATGGAAAACAATGCGCTTGAAAAACATGAATATTACCAGTGTGAAGTGTTTGCAATGTCCGGTGCAAAAGCCCCGCATAACGAAATTGCCGGAAATTTATATGCGGCTTTGCATAACAAATTAAGAGGCAAAAAATGCAAACCGTATAATAGCGACCAACGCATACATATACCGGCAAACACTTTATTTACATATCCTGACATTTCTATTTTTTGCGGAGGAATAATAACGCTAAATGATGATAAGGTTAATGCTTTAAATCCAACTGTTATTATTGAAGTGCTTTCAAAGACGACAAAAAATTATGATCGCGGTGAGAAATTTAAACTCTATCGTGATATACAGACTTTGAAAGAATATATTATGGTTGATTCAGAAACCATGCATTTTGAAATTTTCAGATTAAATGAAAATAATCATTGGGAACTGGAAGAATATAACGAGGCGGATGACAACATCGAAATAAGATCAATTAATGAAAATATTTCGATGGCTGAAATATATGAAGATGTAAAACTGTAATCGGCAATTATTCGTTATGCTTCACAAACCATTCTGCAAAACCTGCTATACAATTTCTCATATTGAGGCACAATGTTATTCAGATCAAATTTCAACGCTTGTGCTTTTGCATTTTTTCTGAATTGTTTCAATAAACTTTCATCGCTTAATAACGTAATGGCGCAATCACTCATAGTTTGCACATCGCCAACGGGCGCAGTAAAACCTGTTTTGCCATGGATATTTATTTCGGGCAAACCACCGGCATCAGAACTTATAACAGGCACATTTGCAGCCATTGCTTCCATTGCCGCAAGACCAAAACTTTCATATTCGCTTGGCAAAATAAAAAGATCGGACACTAATAAAATTTCCTCAATCTGCTCTTGTTTGCCAAGAAAACGAACATCATCCTGCACCAGCAATTTGCGTACAAGATCTTCCATAAAACGGCGTTCAGGCCCATCGCCAACCAGCAGTAATTTAGATGGCAATTGTTTGTGCACATTTGCAAAAATGAGGATCACATCTTCTACTCTTTTTACTTTTCTAAAATTAGATGCATGAATTAATATCTTCTCATCATTTGGTGCAATTACTTTTCTGAATGCATCAATTGGTTTTTTATTATAGCGGCTGTTATCAACAAAATTTTCAATTACCTGGATGTCTTTTTGGATGTCAAAGGAACGATAAGTTTCTTCTTTCAGATTTTGTGATACAGCAGTTATCGCATCGCTTTCATTAATTGAAAAAGTAACAACAGGTTCATACGTTTTATCTCTTCCTACTAAAGTTATATCAGTGCCGTGGAGTGTTGTAATTACAGGAATATTTCTTCCTTTCTTCGCAACAATTTGTTTTGCCATATATGCAGCAGATGCATGTGGAATGGCATAATGCACATGCAGCAAATCGAGATCATGATTAAGAATTACATCAACCATTGTGCTGGCCAAAGCAAGTTCGTATGGCGGATAATCAAATAAAGGATAAGACGGCACACTTACTTCATGATAAAAAATATTTGCGCTGAAAACATTTAAACGAACCGGTTGCTGGTAAGTAATAAAATGAACATGATGGCCTTTATCAGCCAGCGCTTTTCCAAGCTCTGTTGCAAGAACGCCGCTTCCGCCGAATGTTGGGTAGCAAACTATGCCTATACGCATGCAAAATTTTTAGCAAAGTAACAATGTTAGAAGAATATTGTTTGAACCGTTTGTAAAGATTGCAATAAGCGTTGAAATTTTTACAAAATTCTGAATGTTAGTCTTTAATGTATTTGCAATTATACCCGTAATAAGTTAAAGTGTCTTCAAAAATTTCTAACGTGTATTTTCCATTTTGAAGATAGGAAACAGGAGGATCAATGTAGATTAAACCAGCAAAACTTGTGTCATTATTTAGGTTGATTAATTGCACATAAGGTAAATCAATAGCCTTACCAAAATTTTGATAAGAGGTTATTGCTGATGATTGAACATTCACAAAACTTTTTCCGTTAGTAATTACCTCTTTAAAATTTTCAGAAGTATTGTTTCGTAGGCGAATTAAAACACTGTTTTCAGATGTTTTTGTACAAGCTGCAACAAAACAAATCGCACATAGTATAAAAGCAAAACCTTGTTTCATTTTTTTATGCAATGACAAAAAACATTTCAGCAACGTTGTAAAGCTTTAATTTTTACAACTCAATTATCCATTGCGCATGCTGCCCGAACTTTCCCCAATCTTTCATAGTGCTTTTTAGTTTTTGAACTAATTCTTCGTTCTTTGCTTTCTTTCCTTTGGTTGGCGCAGCAAGATCAGTTGGTGCAGGATCTACTGATTCAACTTTGGTGGCAAACCATGTTGTATGCAAACGCGGCACTGCAAGACCAAGAATCATTCCGGGCAAATTATTAAAAGATTCAGGTCCGCCACTTGTTGTAATTTGATCGGTATAAAAAGCGATCACAAAAACAGAATCCATAATTATTGCAGTTGCTTTACGACATCTAAAGCCGGCAATATCTCTTGTATCATTACTTATTTTCCATTTGATTTTGCGCAAACTATCATTTATCAAAAACACTGATTCAAAAACGGATTTTTGTGAAACACTTTGATCACTTTTCAAATCACAATACACAGTATTGCTTTGTGCAGGGTCCTGGAACCAGTCAGGCATTTTTTGCGTTTGTGTCGATTCTCTTCCGGGTTTATATAAAGTCTTGTCGCCATCAAAAAACAAATTAAAATAAGTAACGTTCCATTCCGGAACTTGCTTTTTAATCTGGCTTATCCAATCAAAACCGCCATCCTGGTCGTCATTATTTTTTTGATCATCAAGACTTTTATATACGTTCACTTTTTTTTCAAATTCTATTTTGCCTTGGGAGATAAAAATGTCCTGTGCAAACAATGAACAATGAATAATGAATAATGAAAAGAAGGTTATGATAAATTTTTTCATCGCTAATTATTAATGGTAATTATTAATTTTTCATGTTATTGCTTTGGCGCGGGTAAACCTGCTGCTGATTTCGAAAAGTTCCATACAAAACTTAGCATGAAATAACGGTTGATTGTTTCGTAATTTTTTTCTGTAATAACATTTGTGTTTATTTCACGATCATATCCTTTATTCTGATTCAACAGATCATAAACATAAAATTTAAGCAAGCCTTTATCATTCTTTAAAAATCTTCTTCCGATATAACCATTCCAAACAACAACATTATTATTGGTATTAAAAGCTGCTGTTTTTTGGCGAAGATCCGCATGTACTTCATTGTTGATTTCAAACTTTTTTGGCAGGTAAACAGTGAAATCAAGATTATGGCTCTGGCTCCAGTATTTTGTTTGCAATTCTGTATTGATAGAAGACTTTGAAACATTATAATTAATACTTGCCCAATAATTGATGTTATACTTTTTTTCTTTTTGCTTATTGAAACCTAATTCAATACCTGGTGAATAATTATTGGTTTGATTTTTTTCACCGTTCACAAAATTTGTATAACGGCTTCCGTTATAATGAATACCCCAATTTAAATTAAAATCTGCCTTTGTAAACTTTTTGAAATAATTCAAGCCTGCCCATGCATTATAATTTCCATTGGTGTTTACATAAGTGTATGTAGTAATACCGTTAGTGCCTGTTCTTTGATTTGTTACAATGGCATTTTCAGTAACATTGATATTTCCATACATAAAAAAACCGCGCTGACTAAGTACTTTAAAACTGTTTGCATTAAAGTTGATGTTATGAATAAATTCTTGTTTTAAAGATGGATTACCAACAGTAATAATAAGCGGGTTTGTATTATCTGCCACGGGAGAAATTTGTGTAATGGAAGGTTGTTGCGTGCTTCCGTTGTACGAAACAAATATTCTTGATGTTTCATTAAACTTGTACGTGAAGCTGGCTCTCGGGAAAAAGTTTACATAATTGCGGTTAAGCGTTGTATCACGCAATAAATCTTTCTGATCAAAATTGGTTGATGCAATATCCGTTCCTGCGCCAAACGTAATTTTTTTACCGCTGTATTTTAAAGCGGCACCACCTGTGTTTGTAGTTACATCAAAAGTATAATCCGTGCTGAACAATGAATCAAGTGCTGAATATTTTCCATCTGATGTTTTATTGTAAGAAAGTTTCTCTGCAGTGCTTGTGCTTAACCTGAAGGCATAATTTATTTCTGCAAATAAATTTTTTACTATTGGCTCCGTGTAGGTGAGCTTTGAATTCAACATATTTACACGTGCAGTATTCTTTTTTTCCTGGTCTGTGGTATCTATAAATTGCAATGCGCCTTTTGTATAAAACGAATTGAGCGAGTATAAAAAACCGTCTGTGTTAGAACCGTTATAAATATCATTGATATTAAATGATAATGTTCTCCCCTGCTTTTTAAATTTCTTTCTCAATAAAAGATTAGCATTCAGGTTTGAATTATCGCCGTCAGCATTTGTATTGCGCAAACTTTGATTCACCAAAGCGCCATCTGCATCCAAAGATTTATCATCATAATCGCTGTAAGTATTTTGATGACCTGTATAACCTTTCAATGTAAGTTTCATCGAGAAACTGCTGTCAAACTGCTGCTCGTAAATACCGCTGATGGAATGCCGCCAGCGACTATTAAAAGTTTTTGCTGTTTCAGTATTATAAAATAAACTATCGGGTAAAATAGATTGAGAATAAGTATTACCATTACCCAATGTTGTTATTTTGTTGAAACGGTAACTGCCATTTAGACTCTGTTTATCATCATTATATTTATTCCCAAAATTTAAACCCGCCGCCCAACTTTTTGGAACACCTTCACCATAATAATTGCCATTTGAAAATTCGTCCTGGTTATCACCAAAAAACATAAAACCTCCAAAATCATCATTAAATTCAGGTCCGCTGTTAGCTTCTCCATAACTTCCCTGTTCATCCCAATTTAAACCTGTTTTGCCGGTACTGCTCATAATACCATAAGCAGAAACTTTTTTCTTACCTTTAAAATCATTTATCATTCCGCTGTTGCTCCATTTATCATTTGTTCCGCCGCCAACATCAAGCTTTCCAAAATAGCCGTTCTTCTTATCATCTTTTAACTTAAGATTGATGGTTTTGGTTTTATCGCCATCATCAATTCCTGTAAATTCTGACTGGTCACTTTTCTTATCAAAAACCTGTACCGATTTCACTGCGTCCGCCTGCAAATTTTGCGTTGCAACAGTTGGGTCATCCCCAAAAAATTCTTCGCCATCAACTAATACTTTTTTTACCTGTTCACCCTGCGCCGTTATTTTACCATCTTTATCAACCTGGATTCCCGGCAGTGTTTTTAAAAGATCTTCAACTGATGCGCCTTCACGTACATGAAAACTATCGGCAGCATATTCAAGTGTATCACCTTTCATGCGCATTGCAGCAATCTGTGCACGTACTGTAACATCGGCTAATAAATTTGCTTCTAATGTCAACATCACATTACCCAAATCGTTTATTTCATCCGGGCGAATAGTGATCGCATCTAAATAATCTGCATACCGGTTATGCGTGATCATCAAAACAAATTTGCCCGAATCAAGATGATTTATTTCGAATGTGCCATCTTCTTTGCTTCGGGTAAACTTATATAAAGTTGAATCTTTTGCTCTTAATAACGTGATGGTTGTATTAACCAATTTTTGATGAGAAGAAGTATCGTTGATTACGCCTTTTAAAGTTGCGTTTTGAGCTGAGGCTGAAAATCCAATCAATAAAAAAAATAAAGCAGTATAAATTTTATTCATAAGCGCAGGGCTATTATATATCAAATTGAAATAAAATATTCCAAATAAGAAGTTAATGAATGCTAATTTTATATTAAAGGCTGGCTTATCTTCTAAACGGCAACAGATCAAAAATTGTTTTATAGCACACTATTAAGAATACATCATAAATTGGCGCTTTATTAAAATCTTCTTCTAATTTGTGTATATGAATTTTAAAGCCATCATCTGCATAACTGCTTTTTTTGTTGTTGCAACTGTACACGGACAAACAAAAAAATTTGATACAACAGTTAAGTTTGGCGACAAAGGTTACCGGGTTACATGCAGTAATAAAAATCCTGATAAAAACGATGTAAATGTGTCGCCAATTAACCTGAAAGTAACCAGTCAGAATCCAACATTTTCGGTAAATGGTAAAGTCACCAAGGCAATAACCGATGATTTTAATGATGATGGCCGGCCCGACCTTGTTCTATGTGTTTTTTCAGGAGCTGATATGCAACAAGGTTCTGTTGTTGCTATATCTTATACAGCCGACAATAGTTTTGAGGCAATCTATTTTCCTGAAATTTATCTCGATTCAAAAGTTCGTGAAGGTTATAAAGGTCATGATGAATTTTCTGCTCTTACAGGAACGCTGTTGCGTAAGTTTCCAATTTACCTGTCTGCAGATACAGATAAGCCTACAGGCGGTACACGCACTATTCAATACAAAGCCATGCAGGATAATGGTCATCTTACATTTAAAGTATTAAGATGGTATGATGTACCATAATTGCAATCGAAAACTTAATTAGATGAAAAGAGATAATGCTGAGGATAAATACGAAGACATACATTTTGTTGACACCACAAAACCAGTGTGGAATTATTCTTTGTTTAGTGATGAAGACATTAGCAATTTTCAAAACGGAACGCATTATCGCTTGTATGAATTATTTGGAAATAAACAATTAGAAATACTAAATACAAAGGGAACTTATTTTGCCGTGTGGGCGCCAAACGCAACGCAGGTAAGCGTTATAGGCAATTTTAATGATTGGAATAATGACGCGCATCAATTGTTTGTAAAACTTGACAAGAGCGGAATTTGGGAAGGATTTATTCCAAATGTTTGGAGCGGCGAAAGTTATAAATATCATATTCATGGTTTTGGCGGAATGGAGATGGATAAAGGTGATCCGTTCTCTCATCTTTGGGAAAAACGTCCATTAACTGCATCAATAACCTGGGGCGTTTTTTATGAATGGACAGATCATAAATGGATGAAGCATCGCAAAAAAAATAATTCGCTTGATGTTCCTTTTTCTGTGTATGAAGTGCATTTAGCGAGTTGGATGCGGCCTGATAAATTTGATGAAGAATCTTACAACACGTATGCGCAAATAACAGAACGCCTCGTTCCTTATGTTCAGCAAATGGGTTTTACGCATGTTGAATTTATGCCTGTGATGGAACATCCGTTTGATGGCAGTTGGGGTTACCAGGGCACAGGTTATTTTGCACCAACTTCACGTTTCGGAAGTCCGCAGGATTTTGCTGCAATGGTTGATGCATTTCATAATGCAGGCATTGGCGTTTTGTTAGATTGGGTGCCTTCACATTTCCCTTATGATGCGCATGGTTTGTTCATGTTTGACGGAACACATACGTATGAATATGCAGACATGCGCAAAGGTTATCATCCCGATTGGAATTCTTATGTGTTCAATTATAAACGTGGTGAAGTAAAAAGTTTTTTAATAAGCAATGCAAGGTTCTGGTGTGATCGTTTTCATGCTGATGGTTTGCGTGTTGATGCAGTGAGTTCTATGTTGCAGTTGGATTATAGCCGCAAAGCTGGTCAATGGGAACCGAATGAATTTGGTGGCAATGGAAACATAGAAGCGATTGCTTTTATTAAAGACATGAACGAAACTTTGTACCGCGATTTTCCTGATGTGATAACGATTGCTGAAGAAGCAACGAACTGGCCAAAAGTTAGTCGCCCAACATTTGAAGATGGTTTAGGCTTTGGTATGAAATGGATGATGGGTTGGATGCATGATACGCTGGATTATTTTAAGATGGAACCGATGCTTCGTCACTTGTTGCAAAACAAGTTTACGTTTAGCATGATGTATTTTTATGATGAGAATTTTATGTTGCCTTTAAGCCATGATGAAGTAGTGCATGGCAAAAGCCCGATGATATATAAGATGCCCGGCGATGAATGGCAGAAGTTTGCGAACCTGCGTTTACTATATACTTACATGTACACTCACCCTGGTTCTAAGCTTTTGTTTATGGGCGATGAATTTGCGCAAACAAAAGAATGGAATTATAAAAGCGAATTGAACTGGGAGTTGTTACAATTTCCAAGTCACGGCGGTATGAAATATTGTGTGCAAAAGTTGAATGAATTATATAGCAATGAACCTGCTTTATATGAAAAACAATTTGAGCCCGGCGGTTTTGAATGGCTTGATCTTACAAAAGGCAGCAATGCAATTTTAGGTTATAAGCGCATTGGTAAAGATCGTAAAGATGATGTGTTGGTGATATTGAACATGACAACAATGGTTCGTAATGATTGGGAAATTTATGTGCATGATAAAAGTGAGTGGAAAGAAATTTTCAATAGTAATGCAAAAGAGTTTTGGGGAACTGGAGATGTGTTCAATCCTGATATACGTTGTGAATTAGTTGATGAACCATCAAAGGCTTATAAGATTACTATTAATTTACCTGCGTTGGGTGGTGTTGTGTTGAGATAAGTTTATATTACTCCAATTAATTTCAAGATTGCAGGTATTATAAAGATAATTGCTATAATGATCATTATGTAATGCACGCTGTACGATTTGGCATTTTTTATATAAAAATTTTTAGGATTGCCATTTTCATAAACAATAATTAACTTCTCTCCGCTTTTATAAAAACCAGGAATCACTCCAATATCACTTTTCTCAGTTATCCACTCATTTTCTTTAGTTAAAAATCTAATTATTGGATAACTAGCATTTACATTCGTTATTGCACTACTTGATGCTTGCAAATCAAAAACGATACCCTCTACTTCAATTCCATTTTTTGATATTGATTTAAATTTATTCAGCGTGCTAATTGCAACTATCATAATTATAACTGCTATAAGTATTGTAATTATTAATGTGATCATAGTTAGAATATATAAGTCGGTTAAATATATTTTTTATTTCTTCTTCTGTGTGGAACTTGCTTTTTTCAACTTCTCTACATCAACACTCGTTAAAATATTTTCCAATCTTACATCAGGTACAAAAGGCTTAACATCTTTAATTGTTATTCTATTGATTTTTGGTGAAGTTGTTTTAATAATATAATTGTATTCATCAGGAATAATTGCTGAAGGAACTTTTAGTACAAGCGATTCTTTACTATCATACCATTTATTACCAATTAACTGACAATAATAATAACTGCTTTGCAAACGCCAGTTATTCGTTAAGTTTTTTAATTTGACTTCTTCAATGGGAATACTATCTGGAATATTATAAAAGATTGTTCTAAAATCTTCGGAGAAACCTGAACCGCTTCTGCGAATAACATTTTCCAAACATGCCAATGCAACCGATGAAGATGTATAAATAACTTTTCTTCCACCCGAACACCATCTTGCATCGTTACCGGAACCAGTTAGTAGTTGTGTGACAGCTTTGTGTACAACGCGATAAACAATCATATTGTATCGCCAAATTTTATAGCGTTGACTTCATTCAACACCTTATCTAAACCGCCGGGTTGTTTTAATAATTCATCAGGAGTATTGTAGTCCAAACCATAAGCAGGTTTCTGTAACCAGTTGTGAAATTGTTCTTTATTACCAAACACTTCATTGCCTTCAATGAATAATAAATTTAATTTTCTTAAACGCTCAGTTTGTGCAATATCAAATAGCTCATTATTTGTTTTTTTATTGCGGATTGTTCTGTGTGTAATACCGACCAATGCTGCTAATTCTTCATTGTTATAGCCCGCAACGTTTTTTAATGAATCGAATTCTTTTACAGATGCATTTTGCATCGTATGAACAACTTTACCATTAGCTTTATGTCCTGCACCGTTTTTTGATGTTACTATTTTTTTAGCAGGATTTGCTTTCACTTTTTCTTTTACAGAATTCATACTATCAATTTTACTGAATACAAAGATAGGAAAATTTTCCGGTGCATATAAGAATATTTTCTTAACACTATTTTGATGATCTATTGCTTAAAACAAGATTCTCCAGCCACAAAACTTTATAATAAGCCGGACAATAAAAATAATAATTGATATAACTGAAATACAACATTATTTGTTTGAATGGTGTTGGATAAGAATATGCTGTTCTTGCCTGGAAAAAAGCATATTGCTGCTGATTGGTGTTTTCAAATTCATTTATTGTTTTAAACGGCGGCATAAAATAATTATCATGAACACCAAGTTTCATTAATGAAGTGCTTAGTAAAATTTTATCCATCACATTCGTGCCTTCATCAAATTCTTTCTTTGCATCGTCAATTAATTGTTGTTTGTAAACATTCAGTTCAGGAATATTAAATGCGCTCATCAATCGCACGACATGATAAATTAAAACAGATGAGCGCACATAATAAGGAGAAATATAGGTTGGCGTTTTCGCGTACTCACGGTTGCGCACCATTTCAGTAATTAAATGTAATGTGGCGCTATCCTGTTTTACAAAAGGCAAATGTTTATCCAAAACGAAATATAAAATATTGCATTGGACAGCGAAATCAAAATCAGGTGTGGTACGACTCCCGAGATAGGTGCAGTAGGCATGAACGTCTTTATATTTTTTGTAAGTAGAAATTATTTTTCTTTTTTGTGTTGACAAGTTTGCTACAGCTTCTAATCTTTTTTTCAAATCAGTTACATCTTTATCGCTGCTGCTGTCTGTCATTAAGATCATTACCGTATCATCCGCATCTTCACCCTGGCCAAAAACCTGTTTCAAATATTTATAAAAATATGTATGCGGCATAATCGGGTCTTTAATTGCCCAAAAGCCATAATAAGGGAAACCATGCTTATTACGGAAGAGCGAATAAATTTTTCGAATGCGTTCAATAATATCTTCTGCAATCTTTTTATCAGCTTCATTTAAATGCGGTAACATATTGCGTAATGCAAATGCGGTTACTGCTGTATAAAAAATATTATTGTCAGGTTGATAATTGTGCGGCGTTCCGCCACATTCACGAAATGATGGGAATTGTCCTGCATAAAATTCGCCGTCCTGTTTTACCTGCATGGATTGTATATCCTGCAACAATGAATGAATCAATGAATCATTACTTTGAGAAAAAGATTTATAAAAAAATAAAACAAGAATTAAAACAAGAATTTTCTTCATTATCAAATTATCAAATTGACTAATTGTCAAATTAAACCTGGAAGTTTAAAAATATACTTCAACCATTTCAAAATATTGTAAGCTTTTTCCATGTCAACGATCATATCCTTTCTTTCAAGCTTCCACCAATCTACTTTGCTTCCGTACTTTTTTTGCGTCGCGATAAATTGATCAATCGCAACCAGGCTTCTTGCATTTATAGTATTCATCACAATACAAAAATCCTCTTTATCTTTTTGTGAATAAGGCAAAGCATAAATTTTTTCATTTTGTAATTTCACGCGTTCAATAAAATCGTTTTTGAATTGCACATAATCATCACAAGTGTTTACCAAAGTATAAATATTATCACGCACATCTTTAAACAGATCAAAAATATCATTACCTAATTGATATAAACTTCCAATCAAAAACAGAACCTCTAACATTTTTGCATCAGCCGCTTCATTCAAACATTGATGATAAATAATAACGCTCACTGCGCCTTTTTTGTACGTAATGCGTTGCATTTCGTCTTTTGAAATATCACGTTTAGTTTGTTTAACCGTTTCAACCTGTATATCTAAAACATCTTTCGATGCCTTGATATACTCTTCTTTATGCGGAACTGTATTTAATAAATATGCCTGAATTTCTTTGGCAACACGCGAAGAGAATGTTGCGGCTTCAAAGGTTTCAGGATGAAAAGTTATCTGACGAATACTTTCATTATCAAGTTTATCAATATCAAACAAATCGTCGCCAACAGGAGTTAAAATGCCGAACAATGTTGCACGTTTTCGCTCTTCATTGCTTAATGTTCTTCCATACAATCTTTTATAACTGCTGCATAAAAATGATGTAATAAATAAGCCGTAGTAATCTGTTATTTTCTTTCGCTGCTCAGGTTGAAAAACTCCGTTATATTTTTTTTCAAGCTCATTTAAATAAGGAATAAGAAATGATTTATTGAACTGCTTCTGAACTTTTATTTCTTTATAAACTTTTCTTGCAATATTGATATAGCGGAAAAAATTCATGGATAATTCAAAAGTAAAAAGTAAAAATTCAAAAAAAGAATTCTTACTTACAACTTAAAGCGTATAACGCACAACTTACTTCACATTAGCCACAACTTTAGCGCCGGCTCTTTTTGCAGATTGCATTACATGAAAAACTTCGCCGTAATAAGAAGAAGTATCGGCGTTTATAACAACTGAAGGAGTGTCAACAGTGCTGCGGTTTTTATCAACTTCAAATTTTATTAAGCTGTCGAGATTGTTTGGATCAATTTTATGTTGACCGATATAAACATTCTGGTCTTTGTCAATTGACACAACAATATGTTGTTTTGCTTTGGTATCTTTTGTGCCCTTTGGATTATTCACCTTAACAACATTCGGATTTGCAAGCGTTGAAATGATCAAAAAGAAGAAAAGCAAAATGAATAAAATATCATTCAACGTTCCGGCGTGCATTTCGCCATGAGATTTATATCGTCTTCTTATATTCATTTATCGAATTGTCGAATTACCTAATTCACAAATTATCTTGTCGGCTCCTGTAAAACGTCAATAAATTCCGCACTCGCAATTTCCATCCTGTTCGCCGTTTTATCAACCTGTGTATTTAAAAAATTATAACCAACATACGCCAGCAAACCAATTATCAAGCCCGTTGCTGATGTTATCATCTTCGTATAAATACCGCCGGCAATTTCCCCTAACTCCAACTCCCCTGTTGATGCAATGGCAGAAAACAATTGCAGCATACCAACAATAGTTCCCAAAAAACCAAACATCGGTGCAATGCCCGCAATTAATGAAAGCACATTCAGGTTGCGCTCCATTTTATACATTTCCAGGCGGCCAACATTCTCCATACTTTTTTCAATCGCATCAATTGGTTTGCCAATACGCTGAAGGCCTTTATCAATGATGCGTGCAACCGGGTTATCTGTATTGCGTGCTAAATTTCTTGCCGCAGTAATGTTGCCGGTAATAATATTATCGCGAATGATGTGCATGAAGTTGGCATCAATTCTTGAAGCTTTGCGAATAGCGATCAGTCTTTCAAAAAAAACAAAAATGGCAGCAGCGAACAACACGTACAACGGGTACATAATCCACCCGCCTTTATTTAAAAGATTCCAGAGGCTCATGGTTTGCGGTTGTTGAGCAACTGCGTTCACAAGTTTTGTTGTATCAACCTGTAAGAAAAATATCATTCTTAGTTATTTTTGATGAATGCAAAATACGTTCAACCACAAAACAACGGTTGCTGTGTTGATAAATTACGTATTGATGTTATTTTAAGAAAGATTTTGCAGGCCTGTGAATAGAATTGCAGCTTTTATCACGATCATTTTGATTTTATGTAGCCAACAGTCGAAATAATAGCATCACGGTTGTGTCACTCCCTTGTACTGATGTATTGTATGGCAACATTTTTTCAAACAATAAAAGTTTAATATTGCCTTCATGTTTGCATGCAGACAAATTTCGCTTACCCATTTTCGCAATTACAGCTTTGATACTTTTCCTTTCGGGCAAAAAATAATTGGCATTTGCGGCAAAAACGGAAGCGGCAAAACCAATTTGCTTGATGCGATTTATTACTTATGTTTTACTAAAAGCAGTTTTAGCCGGGCCGATAATCAAAGTGTAAAAGACGGCTTTGCAGGTTTTAGAATTGAGGGAGATTTTATAAAAGATGTTAAAGCAAAAAAACTGGTTTGCATTCTGCGTGAAAATGGACGCAAAGAATTTTTAGCAGACGATGAAGCCTACAATCGTTTCTCAGATCACATAGGGAAATTTCCATGTGTGATGATTGCACCGGATGATGTTTCATTGATAACAGAAGGCAGCGAAGAAAGAAGAAAATTTATTGATACTTTATTGTCGCAATTGCAGCATGATTATTTGGAGCAATTAATTGATTATAATAAAATCTTACAACAACGCAACAGCTTTTTAAAATTCGCAGCAGAAAGAAATTCTTACGATGAATCGCTGTTTGAAATTTTAAATAATCAAATATCAGAAAAAGGAAATTTTATTTATGAACGAAGAAGAAAATTTCTTAGTGAATTTTTGCCGCAGGTTTTGCAACAATATATGTCCATAGCAGAAGAAGATGATAAGTTATTGCTTGAATACGACAGCCAATTAAACAACCATTCTTTTGAAGAATTATTGAACCAAAATTTTCAGCGTGATTTTTATTTACAAAGAACAGGCTGCGGAATTCACAAAGACGATATTGTACTTTCATTGAATCAATCCAATTTCAAAAATATTGCTTCACAAGGACAACGTAAAAGCTTATTGTTTGCATTTAAATTGGCAGCGTTTGTAACATTAAAAGAAAGCAAAGGCTTCTCTCCTATTCTTTTGCTGGATGATGTGTTTGAAAAATTAGATGAAACTCGCATGCAGAATTTATTGCAATATGTTTGTGTACAAA
Source organism: Parafilimonas sp. (assembly GCA_019247895.1). Classification (GTDB taxonomy): domain Bacteria; phylum Bacteroidota; class Bacteroidia; order Chitinophagales; family Chitinophagaceae; genus Parafilimonas. The sequence goes on from JAFBAF010000221.1 coordinate 18,962, forward strand.
GCGGCGCACAGGTTTTTATAACCGATACGCATAAAGAAAGATTACAACAGGCTTTTATGAAGATTGGTAAAGATTATGAGTTGATAGAACTATAATAGCCCATCCAAACCTTCCCAAAGGGAAGGCTTAAGAACTAAATTTGAATTTATATAAACAATAATATTGTAGAACTAATTCTTGCCCCTCTCTTTTGGAGAGGGGTTGGGGTGAGGTCTAAACATAAAAATTTTTAAAACTAAATGAAAATAATTCTCTTACATCTTACTTCTTACATCTTACTTCTTACATCTTTAAATGCACAAGAGAAAAAAACTTTTACGCATGCAGATACTTTGCGTGGCAGCATTACGCCTGAACGTGCATGGTGGGATGTTTTGCGGTACGATATAACCGTGAAGCCGAATTATGAGAATAAAACGATTGAGGGAAAGAATACAATTTCGTTCTCTGCAATTAATCCTTCTGTATTTGCCAATTATGCAGAAGAAGCTTATATGCAGATTGATTTGCAACTTCCTCTAATAATTGATAGTGTCATCCAAAACCATGAGCTATTATCATTTAATAAAATTGATTCAAATGTTTGGATTATAAGTATTAAACCAATTCAAAAATCGAACAATTGTTCAATCACCATTTACTATCACGGCAAACCACGCGAAGCAATAAAACCCCCATGGGATGGCGGCTGGATTTGGAAGAAAGATTATTTAGGAAGACCATGGATGAGTGTTGCCTGCCAGGGTTTGGGCGCAAGTGTTTGGTATCCTTGTAAGGACATTCAAAGTGATGAACCGGATAATGGTGCTTCACTTTCTGTAATTGTTCCTGATACATTAGTAGCGGTTGGCAATGGCAGATTAACATCAACACAAAAAAATAACGATGGTACAACAACATATAAATGGGAAGTAAAAAATCCAATCAATAATTATAACATCATTCCATACATTGGTAAATATGTAAACTGGAGCGATACTTTACACGGAGAAAAAGGAAAGCTTGATTTGAATTACTGGGTGCTTGATTATGATCTGGATTCAGCAAAAAAACAATTTGACCAGGTAAAACCAATGCTGCATAATTTGGAACATTGGTACGGGCCTTATCCTTTTTATGAAGACGGATATAAACTCGTTCAATCGCCGCATTTAGGAATGGAACATCAAAGCGCTGTGGCTTATGGAAACGGGTTTCACAATGGTTATCGTTATGGCAAAACATGGATCGATCTTTCTGGAACAGGTTTGGGTTTGAAATGGGATTTCATTATTGAACATGAAAGCAGTCATGAATGGTTTGGTAATAATATTACATCAAAAGACCTGGCAGATATGTGGATACATGAAAGCTTTGCCAACTACAGCGAAACTTTATATACTGAATCTTTGTTTGGTAAAGATTCCGGCAATGCATACAATGTTGGTACCCGTAAACGCATTTCAAACGATGAGCCGATCATTGCGCATTATGGTGTGAATGAAGAAGGCAGCGGCGACATGTATTATAAAGGCGGCAACATGTTGCAGGCAATTCGGCACATAATTAATAATGATGAAAAATGGAGAAGCATTTTACGCGGATTGAATAAAACATTTTATCATCAAACAGTAACTACAAAACAAATTGAAAATTGCATCAGCAAAAATGCAGGCATTGATTTTAGTAAAGTGTTTGATCAGTATTTACGCACCACACAAATTCCGCAATTGAGTTATTATTATGCTGCTGATAAAAAGAAAGTATATTATCGCTGGGATAGTTGTGTTACCGGTTTTAATATGCAACTGGTTTTATGGCATAATAATAAAAGTATGCGCATTTATCCAACACAACAATGGAAAAGTTTAAATGATGTTTCATTTTTTGATGCAGATGGGATTTTAAAGAATTATTATATAAAAATTAAAGAAGTGAAGTAGTAAATGTAAATATGAAAATAATTGGCACTTTTTTCTTGACTTGTTTATTTTCTTGCTCTTTTAACGGAACAAATAATGAGTATGCAAAATGGCAAAAAAGCAATTTTGGCAAATTGCAGTTCAAAGGAAAAATCATTAAAATGACTGAACTGGTGCGTAACGGCAGATATTATGATATTGCCTGTGTACAACTCGACTATTCAAACGTGGATAGTTTTTACGCTTTTATTCCCAACAAATCTTTCTTAAAAATTTCAAAAGGCAAGGCCGTTATTCCTATTGGAAGTGGTGTAGCTCTTGAGGAGAAAAAAGTTGATTATGTTGAGATAAACATGAACGATAGCGGGAAAGAGGTCTTTTATTATAAAGGAAAGGTATGGGAGACATTAAATACTTTAGCATTAGGCTGTCCTGGCTTGCAAGAATCGGATTTAAAATTTTGTGATGAATAAGCCATAAAGCATATAATCAAACACACTTACTGCATGCTACGAAAAACGGTTGCTAAAGAAATTCAAAAAAATAATCAGGATTTTCAATTACGTGGCGGTGAAGTAAAACGCATTGAAGCCTTCAGCGATGCTGTGTTTGGTTTTGCGGTTACACTGCTGATTGTTTCATTAGAAGTTCCGAAAAATTTTGAAGAGCTTATTACCACTATGAAAGGTTTTTTTGCTTTTGGTGTCAGCTTCTTTTTGCTGATGCTAATTTGGTTCGAACAAAATATTTTTTTTCGTCGCTATGCGTTAGATAACAAAACGATCATTTTCTTAAATGCATTTTTAATGTTCCTTGTTTTGTTCTATGTATATCCGCTTAAATTTTTGTTTACGCTGATGTTCAATTCAGCTTCATCACATATTCAAATTACACAATCGCAGGTTCCAACGCTTATGTATATCTACAGCGGCGGTTACACCATTATTTATTTACTTTTCTTTTTTATGTACCTGCATGCTTATTTCAAAAGAGATGAACTGGAATTAGCGCCAATAGAAGTTTACGATACTAAGACAAGAATGTGGGCGCATCTTATTCTTGTTTTAATAGGAAGCTTATGTACGGCTCTTGCATTTTTTTTACCTGTGAAAATGGCGGGTAGTTCAGGGTTTGCGTATTTTTTAATTGCCCCTGCGTTTACTATTTTTCATTCTGTGCGTGGCAAAAAAAGAAGGCAATTATTTTAAAAATAGCAGTGCTTAAAACAGGAACGTATTATTGAAATTATATTAACACCATCATCAAATTTTCAAATTATCGCATCATCAACTCATCATCCCGCCCAACCTTCTCTGTCCAAACTTCTGTATTGAATTGCCTCAGCTAAATGTTCAACCTTTATATCATCGCTTCCTGCTAAGTCAGCAACAGTACGGCTAACTTTCAAAATTCTATCATAAGCACGGGCTGATAAATTTAGTTTTTCCATTGCGCGTTTCAGCAACAACTCCCCTGCCTGATTTATCACACAAATCTCTCTTAATTGTTTGCTGCTCATTTGTGCATTGCAATACATGCCTTCAATACTTTTATATCTTTCTGTTTGTATTTCTCTTGCTTTAATTACGCGTTCACGAATTGATGATGAAGGCTCGCCCTTTGTTTTCATATTACTTAATTCACTAAAAGCAACAGGTGTTACTTCAACATGCAGATCAATTCTGTCAAGCAACGGTCCGGATATTCTATTCAGATATTTTTGAACAGCACCGGGCGGACAAGTACATTCACGATCAGGATGATTATAAAAACCACAAGGGCAGGGATTCATGCTTGCGATCAACATAAAACTTGCAGGAAAATCAACGGCAATTTTTGCTCTTGAAATACTTACTCTTCTTTCTTCCATCGGTTGCCGCATCACTTCTAAAACTGTGCGTTTAAATTCTGGCAATTCATCCAAAAATAAAACGCCATTATGCGCTAAAGAAATTTCACCGGGCTGCGGAATACCACCACCACCAACCAATGCAACATCACTTATTGTATGGTGCGGCGAACGAAATGGCCGCCTGCTTATTAATGAACTATTCTCAGGTAACTTCCCTGCAACACTATGAATCTTTGTTGTCTCCAATGCTTCATACAAACTCAGCGGCGGAAGTATTGTTGGCAATCGTCTTGCCAGCATGGTTTTACCTGCACCTGGCGGACCGATGAGAATTGCATTATGTCCGCCTGCTGCTGCAATCTCTAATGCACGTTTAATATTCTCCTGTCCTTTTACATCATTAAAGTCAACATCAAAAATTTGTTGCCCATCAAAAAATTCTTCGCGTGTATTTACTTCAACAGGGGTTAATAAATTTTCATCTTTAAAAAAATCAACTACTTCTTTTATATGAGAAACGCCATACACTTTTAAGTTATTTACCATGCCTGCTTCACGGGCGTTTGCTTTGGGAACGATCAATCCTTTAAAACCTTCTTTGCGTGCTTGTATCGCAATTGGCAATGCGCCCTTAATTGGTTGAATCGTTCCGTCCAAACTTAATTCACCCATCATTACATACTCACTCAATCTTTCAGGTTGTTCAATTTGTTCACTTGCCCCGAGCACACCAATTGCAATCGGAAGGTCAAACGCAGAGCCGCTCTTCTTTATATCAGCGGGCGCAAGATTTACTACAATCTTTATGCGTGGCATATACCAGTCATTTGTTTTAATAGCGCTTTCCATACGCTGCAAACTTTCTTTCACCGCGTTATCAGGCAAACCAACGATAGTATAATGCTGACCTGCACTCACGTTAACTTCAATGGTAATTGTGATGGCTTCAACACCATAAACTGCACTTCCAAAGGTTTTAACAAGCATAAGCAGAGGGTAACAGGTAATTGTAAATATTTTTCACTGATAAAAATACAATACTTGGTGAAGTAAATGAAAAACTTAACAGGCATATTTGAACTTCAATCAACATAGCATACGTATTTATATTTGTGTGATCAATGAACTCAACATTCTTAAATACTATTATTTTACTTGGAGCAATACAGGGTTTCATTATAAGCAGCCTGCTTTTCTTTTCGAAGAAGAATAAGCAATCAAACCGATTACTCTCAGCTTTAATACTGCTGATAACTCTTGCCAGTTTTAATTTATATGCGAATTATGTAAACTGGTTTAATTCAGATATTCTCCGGTTCATTTCCAACTTTATCCCGCTCGTTACTGTAATGCCGGTTGGCCCATTGCTTTATTTCTACATTCAATCTTCGCTTGATTCAAATTTTAAGGTTACAAGAAAATTGCGTGTTCATTTTTATCCTGTAATTATTGATTTGGTTCCGCAAATCACTGCAGTTGTTTTTGTGCTTGGAGTTATAGCAGGCTTATTAAAAAATCATCCTCACCCTTGGGGCAATTTTATTGACAACTATAATATGTATGCAGATATTCCGCGCTGGATGTCTGTAACGATTTATGTTTTTTTATCAGCAAAATATCTTGCCGCGTTCAAGGCAAAACATAATAGTCAGCTAAACGGACAAACAAATAATTTTAAATGGCTGCGGCAATTTATCCGTGTGTTTTCGGCGTTCCAGGTTTTATGGTTTATCTTTTTAATTCCATACGTGATACCAAAATATTCTAATAAATTATTGGATGCGGTTGAGTGGTATCCTATTTATATTCCGCTTGCCATTATGATTTATTGGCTCGGTATAAAGGGATATATTGTTT
>JAFBAF010000006.1 GCA_019247895.1 Parafilimonas sp.
AGGTTATGCTTGAACAAACTTAAAAATAGATTTTTGAAATTGCAAAAAATTATTTTAGCATTTTTAAATTAATTTGATAATTCTAATCAACAATCAGCATGAAAGTTATCACCTATTCTGTTGTAATTATTTTATTATTAAATCTGAAAATATCTGCTCAACAACCTGCTAAGTATTATACATCTGTCGATTTTTCAAAAGTGGTGGTAACAGATAATTTCTGGAAACCAAAAATTGATATGGTTGCTACCAAATCTTTAGAAGCGTGTATATATCAAACAGAAGTAGCAACACCACGCATTCAAAACTTTATCAATGCTGCAAAACATTCAGGAAAGTTTGTTGGCATTTATTATGATGACAGTGATGTGTACAAAGCATTGGAAGCGATGGCGTATTCATTAAAAAATCATCCTGATACTGCTGTTGAAAATACTGCGGAAAGGTGGATAGGTTATATAGCGGCTGCGCAAATGCCGGATGGTTATTTGGATACTTATTTTGAGCTTGGGGATATTTCAAAACGATGGACGGAAATATCTTATCATGAAGATTATAATGCAGGTCATTTAATGGAAGCGGCAGTTGCATATTATGATGCAACCGGTAAAAGAAAATTATTAGACGTTGCAATCAAGCTGGCAAATCATATTGATACAACAATGCGCATCAACAACAGGCAATGGTTTAGCGGTCATGAAGAAATTGAAATCGGTTTAATGAAATTATATCATGTAACAGGCAATGAAAACTATGAAAAGTTAGCAAATTGGTACATCAATCAGCGCGGCAAACATGTACATGAATATCAAAAAGGCGAATGGTTCACACCTGAATACTGGCAGGATGAATTGCCTGTAAAAGATCAAACACAAATTACAGGTCATGCTGTGCGTGCAATGTATTTGTACAGCGGCACTGCCGATGTTGCTGCAGCAACAAATAATAAAGATTATATGAATGCAATGAAAAAAGTTTGGGAAGATGTTGTGTACCGCAATATGTACTTAACCGGCGGCATAGGAAGCAGCGGCGATAATGAAGGCTTTACAAAAGATTATGATCTTCCCAATAAAGAAGCGTATTGCGAAACCTGTGCATCAGTTGGAATGGTTTTGTGGAATGAAAGAATGAATGAGTTAACAGGCGATGCAAAATATATTGATGTGCTCGAACGCAGTTTATACAATGGCGCCCTGGATGGTTTAAGTTTAAGTGGTGATCGGTTTTTTTACGGCAACCCGCTTGCATCAAATGGTGATGATGAACGCAGCGCATGGTTTGGTACAGCTTGTTGCCCTGCAAATATTTCGCGGCTTGTTGCAGGCATTGGCAATTATATTTATGGTACGAATGATAAAAGTCTTTGGGTGAATTTGTTCATCGGCAGCAATGCATCTCTAAAAATTAATAACACAAATGTTGATGTGAATATGCAAACCAATTATCCATGGGATGGAAAAGTTGCTTTAAATATTTCGCCTTCAACGCCCGCAAATTTTGATGTGTACATACGCATTCCCGGATGGACGCAGAATGATATTGTTGATGGCAATTTATATTTTGTAAATAATGAAGTACAAAAGCAAACGCCGCAATTTCTTGTAAACGGAAAACAAGCTGATTTCAAACAACAAAACGGTTATGCAGTCATTTCAAACAAATGGAAGAAAGGCGATGTAATAACCTTTGAATATGCAATGCCGGTAATGAAGATCAGTTCTAAAAAAGATGTGTTATATAATGATGATAGACTTGCATTCCAACGTGGGCCAATCGTATATTGTTTTGAAGGTGCAGACAATAACAATGAAGCATGGAATTTTACACTGAACCTAACTTCTGATATTCAAACCATCAATTATAAAATATTGAACGAACCTGTTGTTGCTATACAAACAACAGCAAATGTTATTCAGCCTTCGTTAAATGGAAGCACATTGCAGACAACTGAAAAAATAATTACAGCGATTCCGTATTATACCTGGTGTAATCGTGGCAAGAATCAAATGCAGGTTTGGTTACCAACAAAAATGAAAGAGATAAAAGTGAATTATTAATAATTTTTAGTGTTCCAAAATTTAAATGTTTTACAGAATCTTTTCTTTGCTTCTTTGCGCTACTTTGTTACTTTGCGCGAAACTATATTCATGTTTTTCAAGCATCGCCGCTATCTCTTTCTTTCAATTTTCGTTTTTATTTTTTTAGCCGATGGCTCCGCGCAGGTTGATAAAATGCCGGCATATCCGCTCATCACAAACGATCCTTATTTCAGTATTTGGAGTTTCACCGATAAATTAAATGAATCCAACACAAAACACTGGACTGGCAAAGAACAATCATTGATAGGCTTATTAAGAGTTGATGGAAAAACATACAATTTTTTAGGCAGGCCATCTTATCCGGTTCAATGGTTAGCAGACATAAGCAGGCTGCAGTCCCACGCTGCAAAATATATTACCACGCAACCTGCAGATAACTGGATGACTAAAGATTTTAATGACGCTTCCTGGACTGCCGCCACGCTTCCATTTGGTACAAAAAATTTATTGCCTTCAACAGAGTGGAACACAAAAGAAATTTGGGTGCGCAGGAATTTCAACGTGTATGATACAAGTATTGAGCAACTGTTGTTGTATTTAAGAAATGATGATGATGCGGAAGTTTATATAAATGGTGAAAAAGTTGCAACTGCAGGTTGGTCAAATAATTATCATGAATATGAATTACCTGCTTCTGTTATAAAAAAAATGCACCGGGGTACAAATTTGCTCGCAATGCATTGCACAAATACCGGCGGCGATGCATGGTTAGATGCAGGTATTGGAACAAGACAATCCATTAAAAATATTGAGCCTGCCGTGCAAAACGCATTGTATGTAACGGCAACGCAAACAAAATATATTTTCAGTTGCGGCCAGGTAAACGTTGAAGCAGATTTTTTATCGCCTTTGCTTGCCAATAATTTAGATATGCTTTCACGGCCGGTTTCGTTTGTGCGTTTTACTGTTACTGCAAAAGATAGTGGCATTCACCAGGTAAATATTTTATTTGGGGAAAGTTCCGCAGTTGCAAGCAATAACGGCGATGAATTGATGAACGTGTCAGCATACCAAACAAAGACCTTGAATGTCTTAAAGTGCGGAACAACTGCGCAACCCATCCTTCAAAAAAAAGGCGATGATCTGCGTATTGATTGGGGGTATGCTTATCTCGCAGCCCCGCAGCAAAAGCAATATGATCTGAAGTTTACATCTATACGAAATATCACAAATAATTTTTTGAAAAACGGTATGATATCTTCAACAGACACTGGAAAAAATATTCCTGATGAAGATCTTTTACTTGCTGCAAATATTTCTTTGTTTACAGGAAATAATAACACAAACCAGGCGGCAATTATGCTGGGTTATGATGATATATATTCTATTCAATATTTTAATCAAAACATGCAGGCATGGTGGAAAAAGAATTTTAAAAATATGGATGATTTGCTGGAAACATCGCAGCAACAATATCAAAACACATTACAATTATGCGACGCTTTTGATAAGCAATTATACAACGATGCCACTGCTGCAGGCGGCGATACATATGCAAAGCTTTGCGTGATGGCTTACCGTCAATCTTTAGCTGCACATAAGTTGGTTCGTGGTGCGCATGACGAAATTCTATTTCCGCAAAAAGAAAATTTCAGCAATGGTTCAATTTGGACGGTTGATGTAACCTATCCTTCTTCGCCTTTATCGCTCCTGTATAATCCTGATCTGTTAAAAGGAATGCTGAACGGGATTTTTGATTATAGTGAAAGCGGCAAATGGGCAAAGCCTTTTCCGGCGCATGATATAGGCACATATCCAATTGCAAACGGGCAAACGTATGATGAAGACATGCCGGTTGAAGAAGCAGGCAACATGATCATTTCAACGGCTGCTATTGCAAAAGCGGAAGGCAATGCAAACTATGCGCAGCAGCATTGGAAATCGTTATCGCAGTGGGTCGATTTTTTGGTGAAAGATGGATTGGACCCGGCTAATCAATTATGCACAGATGATTTTGCCGGGCATCTTGCGCGCAACGCGAATCTTTCAATAAAAGCAATTATTGGTATTGATGCTTATGCAATGATGGCAAATTTGATTGGTGATAAAACCACATCAAAACATTATGATTCTATCGCACACGATTATGCGCAGCAATGGTTGCAATTAGCGGATGACGGTGATCATTATGATTTAGCATTTGGTGCAAAAAATACCTGGAGTCAAAAATATAATTTGACCTGGGATAAGCTGCTTGGGTTAAACCTATTTCCGCAAAGCGTGTATGATAAAGAAGTAAATTTTTATCTCACTCATCAAAACAAATTCGGCTTGCCTTTAGACAGCAGGAAAACTTATACAAAAAGTGACTGGATATTATGGACTTCAACATTAACCTCTAATCAAACAAATTTTGAAGCACTGATTGATCCGGTTTATTTCTATGCAACACATACACCAACACGGGTTCCGTTATGCGACTGGCATGAAACAACAGATGGTTCACAAGTCGGTTTCCAGGCACGCAGCGTTGTGGGTGGTTATTTTATTAAAATGTTGCAATGGAAATGGAGTGGAAAAAAATGATTAATCTTCTAAATTAACGCAACAACATTTAAGGTTTGTTTGCAATTGCATAAACCGTTCTGCAACTACATTCAAGTATATTTGCGCTCTTAAAATTTTTGAATGAAGATATTAATGGTATGTCTTGGTAATATTTGCAGAAGCCCTTTAGCCGAAGGCATTTTACAAAACAAAGCAGATAAAGCAGGATTGAACTGGCAAGTTGATAGTGCAGGAACAGATGGCTATGAAATTGGCTGCGCGCCGCACAAACTTTCGCAAAAAGTAGCAAGAGAACATGGCATTGATATAAGTGCACAACAATGCAGGCAATTTAAAAAGGAAGACATATTGGATTATGATAAAATTTATGCGCTTGACAAGGGAAACTATCTTGATATAAAAACGATAAGCGGTGATTTATGGGATGCGGAGAAAGTAAATCTTTTAATGAATGAATTATATCCCGGTGAAAATATTGAAGTACCTGATCCATGGTATGGCACGGAAAAAAATTATCATGAAGTTTTTGCGATGATTGATAAAACGTGCGATGCGATTATAAAACGCTACGCGCCAACCCTTAAGGAAGTTAAGCAATTAAACAGTTAAATTCACAAACAAAAAAATATTCTCCCTTTAGGGAGTTAGAGGGCATGAAACCGACGATACCACAAGGAACGAGAGATTTTAATGCAGAAACAATTCGCAAACGCAATTATATTTTCAATACGATAAAAAACGTTTTCGAGCTGTATGGTTTTCAACCTTTGGAAACACCGGCAATGGAAAACCTTGAAACATTAACCGGAAAATATGGTGAAGAAGGTGACCAGCTTTTATTTAAAATATTGAACAATGGTTTGGAAAAAAAACAGGAACAGGCAAAATTTGATTTTGAAAAAGTATTGGAAGGAAAAAATAATGCAGGCATTACAGAACGTGCATTAAAATACGATCTCACAATTCCCTTTGCGCGATACGTTGCCATGAATCATGGGCAGTTGAGTTTTCCTTTTAAGCGTTACCAGGTGCAACCTGTTTGGCGTGCCGATCGTCCGCAGAAAGGAAGATACCGTGAATTTTATCAGTGTGATGCAGATATAGTTGGAAGCAATTCTTTACTGAATGAAATTGAATTGCTGAATATTTATTTAGCTGTTTTCAAAAAATTAAATATAGATGTTCAGCTGAAAATTAATAACAGGAAAATACTTTCCGGGCTTGCTGAATTATGTGGCGGCACGAGTAAGATTACTGATATTTCTGTTCCTATTGATAAGCTCGATAAAGTAAGCTGGGAAAAAGTGAAAGATGAATTATCGCAACGCGGATTAATGTCTCAGCAGATAGATTTGATTGAACAATATATTTTTATTGATGGTGGTAATGTAAGCAAATTAGAAAAAGTAAGATCACTTATTGGCGAAATTGAAATTGGCCGGCAAGGTATTCAGGAACTTGAATTTTTATTGACGTTCTTAAACAATCCTTCAAATATTGTTATTGATTTTAAATTGGCGCGTGGATTAAATTATTATACAGGAACTATTATTGAAGTAAAAGCGCAAAATGTGCAAATGGGCAGCATTGGCGGCGGCGGAAGATATGATGATCTTACAGGTTTATTTGATGTTCCAAATCTTCCGGGTGTTGGAATAAGTTTTGGCGTTGACAGAATTTATGATGTTATGGAAGAATTAAAATTATTTCCGTCGGCATTGCAAACAACAACACAAATTTTGTTTTTTAATTTGGGTGAAGCCGAAAGTAAAATTGCTTATAATCTAATGCAGCAATTAAGAGAGCAAAATATAAAAAGTGAAATTTATCATGAGCAGGCAAAATTTGACAAGCAATTTAAATATGCCGAGCGAAAAAATATTCCTTACATAATTATTATCGGCAGCAAAGAATTGGAAGAAAATAATTGTACAATAAAAAATATTCAAACAGGAAGGCAGGAAATAGTTGCACAATCACAGCTTCTAACTTATTCGTTTGAATAAAGCGCAACAATAGTTAATGCAACACAACCACTTCCTCGTTATGCCCGACTTGATCGGGCATCTCATTATAATGTTTTTATAAATGATTTAGAATGAGATTCCCGTCTTCGCGTGAAAGACGAGCAATATGGTTTATTATCTATAGAAAGGCTTAAGGTGTTAGAAGCTAAAGCAGCCGCTTCGTCGTCATGCCCAACTTGATTGGGCATCTGCTCTAACCTTGGGTTAGTAAAACAAATGATTGAATAATCTTAAAAATATTTTGTAAGCGCCTCTCTTAAATCATCGGGAATATTTATTCGCTTCCATGTTTCTTTTTTAAGAAAATACAATACAACTCTTCCTGCAGCTAAAATTTTATTTTCTTCGTTAAAAACATCCTGGAAAAATTCGATGTGATACGAAGTTGGCAAACTGCGAATTTGTGTTTTTATGGTAAGCAGATCATCATACGTTGCAGGACGTAAAAAACGTGTGTGCAATTCAACTACCGGCATTATCACACCTTCATCTTCCATGCGCTTATAAGTAAAGCCCAGTTCACGCATAGTTTCTACACGGCCAATCTCAAAATATTGTGCATAATTGCCGTAATACACAACATTCATCTGGTCTGTTTCTGCATATCGCACACGTGTTTGAGTTGTAGATTGATACATGCTATTTATGATGTAAGATGTGTATGCACGATTTTGAAATCAAGATGTATAAAATAATTTTTTGTTTCCAATTTAATTAATACTGTTTCACAATACGCTCCTCCTGGGTCGGAACATTTTATTTGTTGATCATTCCATCAATACTGATTCTCCCCGGCCCGCAAAATAGCAGCGTGATAAATACTGCCAGATACAAAATTGCAAGCTCTGAATCAAGAATTGGCCTGTTTGCACTTGCACTAATCGCGACAATCATAGTAATTATCAATGGAATAACAGAAAGGCGGGTAAATAATCCGATCACTACAAACAGCGCACAAAATACTTCTGCAAAAATGGCAAGTATTAAACTAATCTTTGAGCCAAGACCGAGAAAACTGTGAAATCCTACAACTCTTGCATTAAAGTTCTGCAGTTTATCATAACCATGACTGGCGATAATCAAAACACCAAATGCAACACGTAATAACAACATCGAAAAATTAAATGCTCCGGCACTGTATTTAATTGAAAGTATTTTCTTCATTCGGGAGGTTATTTCAGCAAAAGTAAATTCTATATGTTTTATCCACAATTAAAACACACATTGTTTGCCAGCTTTTTCAAGATATTATCTTTAAGCGCTTTTAATTTTTATTTAAGAAAGCATTTAAAATATTTGCGAATACACATCGTTCACTCAAGTTATGAAGCACAAAAAGTTAACAACTTTAATTTTTCTTTTACTCCTGTTTCATTTTTCTTATGCCCAATCCACAAAAATTTATAACGATCCCGATGCTGATTTTAAACAGGCAAAAGAATTATATAACGAGCAAAAGTTCAGTTTAGCTTATCCATTATTTGAAAAATTATATTTAGATAATGCGAGGCAAAGCAACATTCCAATAAGTGTTCAAACTGAAGCAAAATATTATGCTATTGTTTGTCGCCTGCAATTGAATGATGGACCGGCAGTAAATGAAGCGATTGATTTTATAAACCTCGAACACAATACGCCGCGTATTGAGATGATGTGTTACCAGCTTGGTGAATACTATTATAAACACCAGGATTTTACTGATGCCATTTCTTACTACGAAAAAACAAATGTTGCCAACTTAAGGAATGCAGATATTGCAACAATGAAATTTCATGAAGCGTATGGATACTTCACGATGCAGCAATTCAATGATGCAAAACCTTTGTTTGAATCAATATCGCAAATTCCTTCTGATCCGAATTACTACGATGCAAATTATTACTATGGTTATATCGCTTTTTCAGACAAGAATTATGCGCAGGCTTTAACCTCGTTTCAAATAATTGAAAAGCAGCCAACTTACCAACCGATCATTCCTTATTATATTTCTGAGATTTATTATTATCGCGGAGAAAAAGATAAAGCATTAGAATATGCTGAGAATGCATTGCAAAGCAATAATCAATATTATGATTTGCAAATGCGCGAACTGGTTGGGCATATTTATTTTGAAAGAGGCAATTACAAAAAAGCGTTGCCTTACCTGGAAAAGTATGTAAGCAATACGCAGAAAGTGAGTCGCGAAGACTTGTATGAAATATCATACTGTTATTATGATGCGGAACAATATAAAAAAGCAGCTGATGGCTTTAAAGAGTTAGGCGG
>JAFBAF010000141.1 GCA_019247895.1 Parafilimonas sp.
ACCGACCAGCTTAACACATCTGTATTGTTTACGTCATGCGCAGCTAAAGGAATGTTTACAACATCATTTTCCTTTATTGTATAATCAACAATTGTATCTATTGTTGGCGGATAATTGTTGTTTACGGTTAATGAAAATGTTGTGCTGTCTTTTCCGCCATGCCCGTCATCCACAGTAATTTTGATGTTGTCATAAACACCCATGTCTGCCTGGGCAGGATTTAGTATTAAAGATCCAGCACTGCCGCCATTGCTAGTAATGCTTGCAAATGCAGGCAGGTTGTTCGCTGAATAAGTCAATACATCGCCATCGCTGTCTGTTCCATTTAACACAATAGTTGAAGTTGCACCGTATGGAATTGAACTTGAATTTAATTGTGTAATTACAGGAACAGTATTCTTTGTTGTTGCAAAAGTTATTGAGGGCGCACTTGATGTGCCGCCGGCACCTGTTGCTATTATTTTATAATAATGAATAAGATTTGCATTCAATCCCGTATCAGTAAATGAAGTTGTATTAGGAGCAAGGTTGGTAAGCGTTCTGTAATTCAGATTATCACCTACTGATCTTGACAACTGGTATCCTGTTGCATTTGCCGAAGCCGTCCAGCTTAATGCAATTTGTGATGCAGAGGTTGCAATACCTTTAAAGTTCGCAGGTGCAACAGGTGTTGCAGGTAATGCAAACGTGGTAGCAGAAGGAACAGCAGATATTAATGGTTGGTAGTATGCGGAATTTGGAATAGTAATCTGTGAAGTGCCATTCGGTAATTTATAAGTCGCCGACATATTTGCACCACCTCCCGCCTGGAAGAATTCCATACAAATAGGATAAGTACCGGCGTTGATAAATATGGTGTTACTTGTTTTGGATTGCGAGCCATGTAAGCCATCATTATTTACAGTTGCAGTTCCGGTTGGTGAAAGCGAGTTAAACCATAATGCACTGCCATCATCAGATGTTGTTCCAAAAACATAGTTCCCCGAAGTCGTGATCTTAATATATCCCTGCCAAACAAACCCATAGTTTGTTGTTTGTGTTGCAACGCTAAGATCTGTGGTAGAAGATACTCCTGTTTTAACAGGCGTTAATGTTTGAAAATTAGGCAGTACAGACCAACTTCCGGTATAAAAAGAATATTTTAAGCCATTTGAAGCACTTGCACTTGTATCTGGTTTACTTAAACCAGAATTTCCATATTTATTAATGGTTTGTAACTTATAGTAATAAGTGGTTGATGGCGACAAAGTAGTATCTGTAAATGCTGTTGCATTAGGCGCAGCAGTGCCTACAATTGCATATGTACCTGTAGCACTTGTTGAGCGGTAAATTTCTGTCCCGGTTTCATTTGTGCTGTTATCTTTCCAGGAAACGTTAATCTTATTATATGCAGTTGCAGTTGCCGCAATATTTGTTGGAACAGAAGGCGGGGTGCCCGTATTAACGAAAGTTCCTGCAAAATATTTATTGTCGATTGCATATTGGTTGGTATTGCCAAACAATGCAGAACATGCCCATGAAACAGACATGTTTGCACCACCACCCGCCTGGAAGAATTCAATACAAATCGGATAAATACCGGCAGTTAATGTTAATGATGCACTTGTTTTAGATTGTGAACCATGCAAACCATCGTTACTTACAGTTGCCGTTCCTGTTGGTGTAAGCGAATTGAACCATAAAGCACTGCCGTCATCCGATGTTGTTTGGAAAATATAAGTACCGTTTACGGGAACTTGAATATAGCCCTGCCATAGAAAACCATAATTAGTGGATTGTGTGGCAACTGTAATATCAGTATTGCTGGAAACGCCTGTTTTAACTGGAGTTAATTTACTAAAATCAGGTAGTACGCTCCAGGCCGTTTGTGTTGTATAGAATTTATATTGAAGGCCACCAAGAATTGGTTCAGCCGTAAGCTGGCTGCTTGGAAAAGAATAATTACCACTTGCATCAACTGCTTTAACGGTTATTCCATAAGGCTGATTTTGATTTAACCCGGTTAAAACAAATGATGTTTGTGTGGTAACATTTGAGAGCTTTCCATCAACATAAATAGCATAATGATCTACTGCAACATTATCTGTTGAAGCACCCCAGGCAATATTAATAGTTGTGGGTGTTGTATAGGTTGATACAAGATTTTGAGGGATAGAAGGTGCAATCGTATCAGAATACGTTGCTGCACTTGCTTCGTTCGAGATAGGTGCGGCGCCTGTAGAGTCTACAGCGCGAAGCACATAATAATATTTTACCTTAGCCGAAAGCCCAGAATCTGTATAGCTTGTTAGTGCCGGTGAAACTTGTCCAACATACTTATAATTACCGCTTGAAGTACCACGATAAATTTCTAATGCAGTTGGCGAATTCGATTGTTGGGCAGGTAAGCTCCAGCCTAACTGAATTTGTGTGTTAGATAAAGCATTAGCCAATAAGCTTTTTACTGCTCCGGGAGCATTTGCCCCTTTTGCATCTATTACTTTAAAAGGCGCTGAAAACAAACTTGAACAGCTATATGGCTGAGACGCAGCTACAACATAGTAGCCTGGTTGTTTTGCAGTAAAAACAGGTTGTGTGCTGTATACGCTGTCTGATCCAACTTTTTTCCAAATATAGCTTACATAAGTATTATTGCCTGACACTTTCAGGTTTACACTTGTATTACCATCAGCAGCAGGAATCACCTGGCTCATTGCACCGGCAACCTGGATCGGCGGTGTTGGGTTAGCTGTTTGAACGATAATTTGTACAGGCGTCCTTGACCAATCAGACCAAATACCCTTTCTCTGTACACGTGCATCATATTTTCCAGGTTTAGTCGCAATAATTGAATTTGAAGTTGCACCATTTATTATGGTATCATTATATCTCCACTGGTAAGCTGTAAAACCGGGTGCTAAACCAATCGTAACATTAATTATATCGCCAGGACAAAATTTAGTGCGGCCTCCTAAAGGCCAGGGATTTGAGCCATAGGCACGAAGTTGAAATGGCCAAAAATCGGGTTCACTCCATGCTCTGTCCCATGTGCCATGACCAAGATCAGGATATTCTGTATATGTAAAATTTCCACCAGCTGCCAACATTGCGTCCCTAACCTGTTGTGCTGTTGGAGGTGCCGGTGCACCATCAAGCCCCCCCTGGAAAAGCCACATTGGTGTATATTTTACAACATTCACAACACTTGGGTCTTTATAACCGATTGACACATTAGACATGGGTAAAGCAGCAGATATATACGACGGATAATTTAGCAACATTTCCCACGTACCTTGTCCACCTGCTGATAAACCATTATCACTAATTTGAAAAGGGTCCAGTTTATTGTTGGCAATCATGTAATCTATGATCTCCGTTATGTACTGATATTGACCTGCACCCCAAAACCCCTGGCTTTGCATGCATAGAACGTAACCATCGAAAGTACCATTATCTACCGCAGCCTGAAACTTGTCTCCACCGTGATATAATTGATATTCATTATCGTAAATGGTGCCTGTTTCCCCAAGCCCGTGAAAGAAAACAAACAATGGATACTTCTTTCCGTCATTAGCTGTTGGATTATAAGTTTTTGGGAAATGCAGCCTGAATGCACATCCTTTGTATATATAGCATTTATATTCGTCAGTGTTCCAGCTTAAACGCTTAGTACGAACCCATTTGCCAATTTGCCCAAATGGTGGTTGCGTAGGCGGTGTACTTGAGTTATAAGTAATAACAGCGTCGTTGGGATTTAGGACAGACTGCCCAAAAGAACAAACGCTGAAAAGCAAGGAAGTTAGCAAAACGTAAATCTTTCTCATAAACAATTTTGAATGTCTAATATTTAGCATGATGACAAAACACTTTAGTCAAATTCACAGGTAAAATTATATATACCAATTTTTGCTGATTTTAAAGTTTGGTGAACGTATTGTTTTTGTTGGTTAGCGAAACAAATAAGGAAGTAATGTAAATTGAATAACACATGTGATTAGCCTTCTCAATTGAATTGGTTGAGAAAATAACAGGCAGTGTTCACTAACAAAAACTTACAAAATGGGGAGCAGTCATTAGTTTTGAAGCCAATAGATATGTATAGCGATTCATTTTTAAATAAAAAATTACTGCAACGAAAAGATCAAAATGCTTTTCGTGTGTTGAATTTACCTTCAGGTAAAACAGATTTTTGTTCAAATGACTATCTCGGTATAGTCTATAATAACTTGTTGCGTGAACAAATCTTAACTGGTTTAAAAACCGGGTCAACCGGTTCGCGATTACTGGCAGGAAATTATACTTTAATAGAAAAAATTGAAAAACAAATTGCAGCTTTCCATAAAGCCGAAGCGGCACTGATTTTTAATTCGGGTTACGACGCAAATATTGGTTTGCTTGGTTCCGTTCCGCAAAAAGGGGATATAATTTTATACGATCAATTATGCCATGCTTCAATACGGGATGGTATTCGTTTGTCATTTGCTCAAAGCTATTCTTTTGCACATAATGATATTATCGAATTAGAGAAAAAGCTTAAAACCGTTTCAGGTAATATTTTTATTGTTACGGAATCTGTGTTTAGTATGGACGGAGATTTTTGTCCTTTAAAAAAGCTGGTTTCTTTAACTAAGAAATATAATGCGCATTTAATAATTGATGAAGCACATGCGCTCGGTGTTATTGGCGAAAATGGAGAAGGATTAAGCCAGCATTTAAACGTTGAAGATAATATTTTTTGCCGCGTGTATACATTTGGGAAAGCTTGCGGTTGCCATGGCGCGGTTGTTGCCGGTTCTAAAAACCTCAGGGATTATCTTATAAATTTTGCACGCAGTTTTATTTATACAACGGCTTTGCCGGAACATGCTGCTGCAGTTATCGAAGCCAGTTACAATACTTTTCCGATTTTAAAAGAAGAAAGAAAAAAATTGAATGAGCTCATTCAATTTTTTCAGCAAGCCAATATAAAATTTGAAAAATTAAGATCATTAACAGCCATTCAAGTTGTAATAGTGCCCGGCAACGACCAGGTAAAAAACATTGCCGCGCAATTGCAGCAAAATAATTTTGATGTCCGGCCTATCCTCTATCCTACTGTTCCTTTGGGTAAAGAAAGATTACGCATAGTTTTGCACGCATTCAATACGGTAAATGAAGTTGAAAAACTTGTAAAAATTTTATCCTGATATTTTGAGCCAGCAGTTACCGTCAACGTTGTTACAATCGCTTGAAGCGCTAAAAGGCTTTGATAAAAAAGCTTTCGAAGAAACACATCATCGAATACCAATCACGTCCATTCGTTTTAATGCGGAAAAATACAAGCGGTTTGCCGGTTCAAATATTACACATCCGCTATTCAACTTAAATAATACGGTGCAATGGTGTGAATATGGCTTTTATCTGGATCAAAGACCTCAATTTACGTTTGATCCTTTATTGCATGCAGGTGCATATTATGTGCAGGAAGCCAGCAGCATGTTTTTATGGAAAGTGCTGCAACAAAATTTTCATAGCAACGTAAACATAAAAGTGCTGGATTTGTGTGCCGCACCCGGAGGCAAAACCACTTTACTGACTTCTTATTTTAAAAACGCTTTGATCGTTTCAAACGAAGTGATAAAAACAAGAGCGAACATTTTGTATGAAAACATGACAAAATGGGGTTCGGATAATGTTGTTATAACAAATAATGATGCAGCTGATTTCAAACGCTTAAAAAACTATTTCGATTTAATTGTTGTTGATGCACCATGCAGCGGCAGCGGTTTGTTCAGAAAAGATCAGGATGCAATTAATGAATGGAGTGAAGGCAACGTAAAGTTATGCAGCCAACGACAACAAAGAATATTAGCTGACATTTATCCATCATTGAAACCTGAGGGAATTTTAATTTACTCAACATGTTCTTATTCTGAACAGGAAGATGAACGCAATCTTGACTGGTTGATTGATAATTTTAATTTTTCAAGTATTCGATTACGGTTGAATAATGATTGGAATATTGATGAAACAGTTTCTGAGAAACATACAGCTTTTGGCTATCGTTTTTGGCCGCATAAATTAAAAGGGGAAGGTTTTTTTATCGCTGCTCTCAAAAAAGAAGATGAAGATATCCCCGCAAATTCAAATCATTTAAACTTATTGCCTGCCAATAACAAAGAAATAAATACCTGTAAAAATTTTATAACAAAAAATGACTGGCTTTTTTTTAAGCAACAGGAAATCATCCGCGTTATACATAAGCAATGGAACAATGATATTGCTATGCTTCAAAAAAAATTTTACTTAAAAAAAGCAGGAATACAATGCGGTGAAATTAAAGGCAAAGATTTAATACCACACCATGAGCTTGCAATGAGTACGATTATCAATGATGCAACCTTAAAAGTTGAATTAACTGAAGAACAAGCATTACAATATTTACGTAAAAAAGATAGTGCTATTAACGCAGCTAATAAAGGATGGGCGTTATGTACGTATAATAACTTTCCGCTTGGCTGGATAAAAATTTTGCACAACCGTGTTAATAACTATTATCCAACAGAATGGCGTATTCGTAAAGAATAAATTTGCAAAAACTTTGGTATGCATATAAAGCAAATGGTAATAACGATTATCTGTATTGGTTCTTTTCATTTTTTGTTTGCACAAAGCACTTATTTAACGCATACGCTAAAGCAAGGCGAAAGTTTATCCATGCTTGCTCAACAATATAAAACTTCGGTTGGAGATATTATGCGCTTGAACGGAATGCATGCAGATACAAAACTTGTATATGGTTCTAAAATAAAAATTCCTGCAACCAAAACGCAATTTGAATCAGTTAAGAAAACTGCTAATACAATTGCAAGCACCGCATCAACATCATCAAGCGAAATAACGCATGTTGTAATGAAAGGTGAAACATTGTACAGCATCAGCAAAAAATATAATGTAAGTGTTGATCAATTAAAATCATGGAATCATTTGTCAGGAAATAATGCTAATATTGGCACCCTTCTTATTATTAGTGATAAAGGCAACGATAAACTTGCAGGCGCGCAAACGCAAAAACAAAGGGTTGAAACGGTTACCGCAACTCAGCAAACAACGCAACCTATAACCGGTAATAACCAAATTAAACAAACTGATGAAACGGCTAATAACAATGCAGCCATTCAGCAAGACATTAAAGACCAAACTGCAATACAAACAGAAACTGTTATAAATACGCAAACGACTGGTCAAACATCTATAAATTATTCAGGCCGGGGATTTTTTGCTGCAGACTTTAAAGAAAGAAAGAGAAAAGAGATGCAAAATATTTCCGGTATTTCAAAAACTTTTAAAACAACAAGTGGCTGGAGCGATGGCAAATATTATATTCTTGCTAATGATATAGAACCGGGAACGATTGTAAAAGTTACCGCAGATAACGGTAATACAGTTTTTGCAAAGGTGCTGTGGAATATGGGGGATTTAAAAGACAATGCAGGAATTAACTTTCGCATTAGTAACGCAACTGCAGCAGCTTTACACGAGGAAACATCAAGCTTTAATTTAAGTGTTAGCTTTTAGTCTATCCTGCTGTTGGAATATTTTCAAAACCATCATCTGTTTTTCCCATCGCAACTTTTTTCATTTGCACGGCGGTTGAATGACCAACATATTTTTCAATTCTCTTTTCAACCAAAACAATTACAGGCGTAAGCAATATTGCCACTACAAACTTATAAATGTAGTTCATTGTTCCAACGGCAAATATTTCGGGCCACGTCCAGTTGCTGCCAAGCTTAAATGCAATGGTTAATACAATATAACTGTCTACTAATTGTGATACTAATGTTGAACCGGTTGCTCTTAACCAAATATGTTTATCTCCTGTTACTCTTTTAATGCGATGAAAGATTGTTACGTCCACAATCTGGCTCACTAAAAATGCAGTTAAACTTCCAAGAATGATCCACATGCCCTGGCCAAAAATTCCATTGTATGCTGTTTGCATATTATCAATGCCTTTTGCCTGGTTTGATTTGATCCAAAAATCTGCAGAAGGAATATTGATACTGCTGTAAAACATAAGAAATGCGTAGCTGATCAAAATCACTGCAGTATAGCTTATTCTGCGCACTGCTTTCGGGCCGTAATATTCGTTTACAATATCTGTCATCACAAATTCTAAAGGCCACAGTAAAACACCGCAGGTAAGATTGAATGACAAACCGCTTTCGCCAAACAATGTAATGTTTGAAGGATGCAGGCCAAACAATTTTTCAAGCGAAAATATTTTTGTGCCGATACATTCCGCAATTAATGCATTTGCTACAAAGAATGCAGTAAAACCAAGAAATAGTTTTGTTGGTTTGTCTTTGAGTATTTGATTAGTCATGCAGTATAAAGAAAAAATAAAATTGTATAAGAAAGAAAATAATGTTTGTATATAAAAGCCATAAAGGCACTTGTCTTTTTTTAATGCGTGAAATCAATATGAGTGCGAGTACAAAACTTAGAAGGTTGATGAACATTGCAGGCCA
>JAFBAF010000204.1 GCA_019247895.1 Parafilimonas sp.
CATTACCCCAAGCAATAACCCAACAATCACAACAAAATATCCAAGAATTTTCCATTCAGCTTTTAGAAAGGCCATAGCACCTTCAGCGATGTATTTGCTAATAGTTTGCATGTGCTCACTTCCGGGATCCTGTTTGCTAACCCAGCTAAATTTTATAAATGTGTACAGCAGTCCGATTACACCCATAAGCGGAACCAGCAGAAATAATGTGTCGTTCATACAGAAAATACTGATTTTTAATGGTCGGCAAAAATAGGGGAAATGAACAAAAGTTAATCGCTGATTACCTTTTCATTACTGATAATAAATAATTTCAGGCTTTTTGCAGGAATTGCAATTTGTTGTTTCTCTTCTAAAGTCTGCAAAACTCAACTTAAATTTTAATTAATCAGGCATGCCTCTTCTTAAATACAGATGGGTTTTCTCCTGTTATCTTTTTAAATAATTTATTAAAGTGAGAAAGACTCTCAAACCCTACCTCGTAGCAAGTTTCTGAAATAGTTAAGCCCTTTAATAATAATGTTTTTGCTTGTGTGATGCGATACTGGTTTACAAAATCTGTAAAAGTGATCTTTGTTTGTTTTTTGAAATAACGGCAAAATGCTGCAGTGCTCAAATGCACATTTGCTGCAACAACATTCACATCAGGTTTCTTATCGTAGTTAGCATGAATGTATTTGTAAACAGTGCCCATTCGTATCTTATCATCTAAAAATAACTTTATGCTCGTATCCTGTTCATTCAATTCAATTACTTCATTTGACGTTGCCAATATTTGAAACACCTGCAGCAAACTGATAAGTTGCTCAAAATGCGAAAGACTTTGCATGTGTCTCAGTTTCTCACATACGATGCGCTTTGTATTGCCAGTGAAGGAAAGACCTAAATATGCTTTTTTAAGCAGTTGATTTATATTGTAGAATTCAGCAGTTTCTTTAAAAGCATCGCCTAAAAAATGTTCTTTTAACTGTACCACTATTTGGTGATAAGCTGTTTCAATTCCATAATCAAAATTCAGGTGCGGCACATTCGGACCAATCAAAACAAGGTCACTTTCCATGAAGCTGGAAATGTGTTGCCCAACATGACGAATACCTGTAATTGCTTCTACATACACCAATTCATATTCCGGGTGGTAGTGCCAGTAAAAATGATTCCGCAGGCTTGGTGTAAATAGTTTAAATGATTGGCCCGGATCAGGCAACACTATTTCTTTTTGAATTTTCACATGCTGCAAGTTTATCTGTAAATTGAAAATTAATTAATAAAGTAAAAAAAGAATGTCAATACAGAGCAAAAAATAGTCATTTCAGGGATTGCATACATATTTTTCAAAATAGAATTTTGTACTATTAAATCATTCAAACTTATTATATGCAACAGCAAACTATGGCAGCAACAATGGCTCCTGATAATGAGCATAAAGATATCCCCGGTAATCCATCAACTTCAAAAAGCAGCAACGTAAAACTTAATGATCGCAGTAATGGAAAACCATTAAAAGTATTATCGGAAGACGATTGGAAATTTTGGATTCACAATGGATATATAGTTATTAAAAATGCTGTGCCCAAAGAACAGGTAAAACGCCTTGCTGATTTTTTATGGGAGTTCGAAGAAAAAGATCCAAACAATCCTGAAACATGGTATGCGCCGCCAAGAGCCGAAATGCAAATGAAGGAATTAACCAATACAGGAATGGTTGAAGTGTACAATCATCAATATTTGTGGGATAATCGTCAATACCCAAAAGTGCATGCTGCTTTCTCAGATATATGGGGAACTGAAAAATTATGGGTTACTATCGACAGGGCTAATCTCAACTTTCCAATTCGCCCGGGGTTCGAATACAAAGGATTTATTCATTGGGATTATGATCCGGAAACAAAACCACAAAATGTACAAGGTGTTTTGGCGTTGGCAGATCAAACAGATGAAAATATGGGCGGCTTTCAATGTGTGCCTGATCTCTTCCGAACTTATGATACGTGGAAACTAACTCAGCCAGAAAACAGAGATCATTTTAAACCTGACATTACAGGATTCGAAGTCGTGAAAGTGCCAATGGAAGCAGGTGACCTGTTGATCTTTAATAGTTTAGAACCGCATGGCATACGAGCAAACAATAGCGGCAATAAAGTTCGGATAGCTCAATATATTTCCATGATGCCTGCTGAAGAAGACAATGATCAGTTGCGCGAATGGCGCATCTCTTCATGGAAGGAACGAAGAGCGCCTGAAGGTTATGCATTTCCCGGTGATCCGAGAAAATGGGAACAAACAAAATATCAAACAGCGGAGCTTTCAGAATTGGGTAAAAAATTATTGGGTTTAGACAGGTGGTGAGCAAAATAATCAAAGTGATATTGAAGCCAGTGATGATGTACGATTTTTCCAAATAAATTTTATTATCAGATAGTATAAAACGTTTTATTGATTGCTTTATAAACAATGTAATCTAAAGTATTATTTAGCAAGCAATCGTTGAACAACAATAATTAAGAACATAATAAAAGTTGACAATAATTTTCAATAAACAAATGATTTGCTTGTACGACGGAATGAAAGAATACATCCTTTCAAAAAGATGAAGAACTTCTTTATCTTTTTTGTTTGATGATAGATTCATTTATGCAATATTAATTTGCACTATAAAGTTGCATCTTGTTCAAAGAAATCCTCTTCTGCTATCTTTGTTGCTTTACAAATACTTATGGAAAACCTATTACAACAATTAAATGAAACCACTGCTTTCATCAAAACAAAATGCAGCCTGCAGCCTTTAATCGGCATTGTATTAGGCAGTGGCTTAGGAAATTTTGTAAATGAAATGACTGTTGAATGCGAGATTGATTACAGCGAATTACCGCATTTTCCTGTAAGTACAGTTAAAGGGCATAGCGGTAAATTGATCTTTGGAAAAATAGATGCTAAAAATGTTGTGGTAATGGCTGGCCGTTTTCATTATTATGAAGGATGCACGCCGCAACAAATAATTTATCCGATTCGGGTAATGAAAATGTTAGGTGTACAAACCTTGCTTATATCAAATGCGGCTGGTGGCGTAAGTACGAATTTTAAAGTAGGTGATATGATGATCATCACAGATCATATCAGTTTGTTTACAATAAATCCTTTGCTTGGAAAAAATGAAGATGCATTAGGAACAAGATTTCCTGATATGAGCGAACCATATAGTAAAGCAATCATCAGCAAAGCAAAATCTATTGCAAAAGATTTGGGTTACGAAGTAAAAGAAGGCGTGTATTGTGGCGTAACCGGGCCAACATTTGAAACCCGCGCAGAATATAGGCTAATAAAAGCTATCGGTGGTGATGCCGTTGGAATGAGCACCGTACAGGAAGTAATTGCTGCTGTGCACACTGGTATGAAAGTTTTTGCCATGAGCATAATAACAGACCTTGGTATTCGCGAAGAAGATAATGTTATAACGCATGAAGAAGTGTTAGCAGCTGCAAACGAAGCTGAACCAAAAATGACTGCAATATTTAAAGAACTGGCAAGCGTTTTATAAGCGGATTTCAAGAGTGTTTTGCAAATCTTAATGATAAAACTTCATAAATTATTCTTGATATTAGCAAACGGATGAAACGAAAACTTTAAAACCAATGTGTATGGCCACTAAAATTAATTTCTTATCGCTGGTTTTTATCCTAATAAGTTTGATAAGCTGCAAAACGAATCAACTACAGCAATCAACTACCGCAGAAACCGGCATGTTTAAGGTAACAATACTGTATGCGAATGGAGAAGGTAAAACTTTTGACATGGATTATTATGTAAACAAACACATGCCGATGGTAGCCGGCTTTTTAGGCAAAAACTTAAAATATTATGAAATTGATAGAGGTATATCCGGCAGAACCGCAAATGATAAAATACCTTTTGTAGCCGTTGGTTATTTTTATATTACTGATGTTGCCGAATATAACAAAGCAATGGCGCAAAACAGGGATGCAGTGGTTAACGACATTAAAAACTACACCAATATTCAGCCTGTGATACAGATAAGTGAAATTAAAAAGTTGGGATACAATAGCGCGAAGTAAAACAGGTAAACTTTAAATAGTGCTTTTATAGCATAACCAGAATTATTATTTAAAAATATGTTGAGCGATTGACGAAAAATGCTGCCACAAAATTCTGCAGTACAAGTGAGTGACACAACAAAAGCCTAATATCTGTCCTAAAGCTGGCTACATAAAAATCTACTCGTAAATTCGCGCCTTCCTGAAACATGAAGGCAAGAACATTAAAGAAAGATAAGGTAAACATCATCACGCTGGGTTGCAGCAAAAATCTTGTTGACAGCGAGGTTTTAAGCGGGCAATTATTAGCGAATGATATTAATGTGGTGCATGAAAATGCGAAACTTGATCACAACATTGTGGTAGTGAATACTTGTGGTTTTATTGATAAAGCCAAAGAAGAAAGCATCAACACAATTCTTTCGCAAATCGATTTAAAAAAACGCGGCAAGCTGGATAAAGTGTACGTTACAGGTTGTTTGAGCGAACGTTACCGTAACGATCTTGAATCAGAAATTCCTGAAGTTGATTCATGGTTTGGAACATTTGAATTGCCTTTGATTCTTAAAGAATTTAATGCTGATTATAAAACTGAATTGCTTGGTGAAAGATTATTAAGTACCCCAAAACATTATGCATATTTAAAGATAAGTGAAGGTTGTAACCGCACCTGTGCTTTTTGCGCAATTCCTTTAATGCGCGGCAAACATGTAAGTAAAAGTATTGAACAAATTATTGCAGAAGCAGAAGGTTTAGTTCGTCGTGGTGTGAAAGAAATTATGCTGATTGCACAGGAACTTACTTATTATGGTTTGGATATTTATAAAAAAAGAATGCTTGCAGATTTATTAAAAAGATTGAGTGATGTTGAAGGTTTGCAATGGATCCGTTTGCATTATGCTTATCCCAATAAATTTCCTTTTGAAGTGTTGGATGTAATGCGTGAAAGAGAAAACATCTGCAACTATTTAGATATGCCTTTGCAACATGCAAGCGATAGAATGTTGCAGTTGATGAAACGCCAAAGCACGAAAGCTGAGATTGTTGAAACATTAAATATTGTTCGGGATAAAGTGCCGGGGATTTGTTTGCGTACAACATTGATTGCAGGTTTTCCCGGCGAAACAAGAGATGATGTTGAAGAGTTGAAATCATTTTTACAGGAACAAAGGTTCGATAGAGTAGGAGCATTCACTTATTCGCATGAGGAAGGAACAAGTGGCTATACTTTAATTGATGATGTTTCTGCCGCAGAAAAGCAAAAACGTGCTGAAGAAATAATGGAAGTGCAGCAGGAAATAAGTTATGAAAAAAATGCTGAAAAAGTTGGTAAAACTTTTAAAGTGATCATTGATAAAAAAGAAGCCGGTCGTTATTTAGGCAGAACAGAATTTGACAGTGTTGAAGTTGATAACGAAGTTATCATCCATTCAAATACAAGACTGCCAATTGGTGATTTTGTAAATGTGAAGATCACAAACGCTTTTGATTACGATTTGGAAGGTGAAGTTTTACAGCCGGTTATTGAACATGTTATTTAGTGCACTAATTTGCACATCAAATGGAAACACACTGCAGCCACATTTCCTACCAGCAAACAGGATATTTTACCAAGCTCGTTACTGACTATTTAAACAACGCACCGCAACTAAAACAATTTTATAATTTTCCACCAACGCTTCAGGGTTTACAACAATCTATCGAACAAAGAAAAAATTTTCAGCACAGAAAAGTTTTAGTTGAAACTTTACAAAAGCAATACGAAGGTTTGATTGTTCATGAAAAGGTATCAGCCAACTTGCTGTTGCTTTCAAACGAAAACACTTTCACCGTAACAACAGCACACCAGCCAAACATTTTTACGGGTCCGTTATATGTTATTTATAAAATCTTTCATGCAATAAAACTGGCTGAAGAATTAAAGCAGCAATTCCCTGACCAAAATTTTGTTCCGGTTTATTTTATGGGGAGTGAAGATGCGGATCTGGAAGAACTCAATAATATTACGATTAATCAAAGAAAATATGTTTGGGAAACTAAACAAACCGGCGCAGTTGGCAGAATGAAAGTTGATAAATCTTTGTTGCAATTGATCAATGAAATTGCAGGGCAAATTAGTGTTCAGCCTTATGGTAAGAAATTGATCGAAATTTTTCGCGATAGTTATAAAGAAAAAGACTTAATACAACAATCAACTTTAAAATTGCTGAATAGCTTGTTTGGCGAATATGGTTTAATTGTTTTGATTCCGGATAATGTTGCTTTCAAAAAATTATTTCAACCTGTTCTTGAAAAAGAATTAACCAAGCAATTTTCTCATAAAGCAGTTAGAGAAACCACAAAGAGATTAGAAAAACATTATAAAGTACAGGCGAGTGGCAGAGAGATCAATTTATTTTATTTGATTGATGATATAAGGGAGCGAATAGAAGTAAGTGATA
>JAFBAF010000253.1 GCA_019247895.1 Parafilimonas sp.
AAAAATCTCAACGACATAAATCTTTTAAATCGCCTTGAAAAAATTCTTGATTTTACAAATTATGATACATTAGAATTTATTGACCATATTGAACAAAGGGAAAAAGAGATATTAAAAATTAAATCGCAAATTGATGAATTGAAATCACTTAAAAAAGCGGAAGTTAATGAAGTAAAAAAAGAAGTTGATGAATTGAGAAATCAAATTCAAGAACTAAATAAACAAATAAAACTTAAAGAAAAGTTCATTAGCGAAGTTGAAAGCGGAAATATCCCTGAACTTGAAAGTCTTGCTTCTAATTATCTTATCCCGTTTCTTGTGACAAAGCCAAATATTATAATTTCTAAACCATTACCGAGTTTAAACGTGTCAACAATACAGCCGGCTAACAAGGCAAAAAAAGTTGGACAAAGACTAACGATTAATTCACCGAAAAATGGAATTCTTGCGTTTGGTTATTTATTGGAAAATGAAGAATTCTTTGTTGAGAAAGGCTCGACAATTTCAATGGACACAGCACCAAAATTTCAAACAAGCGCAAGAAAAGCGTATGAACTTAGAGAAAGTTTTTTAAGGCAAGGAATAATAAATTCAGAAAGGCAATTTACAATTGATAAAACATTTAATTCAATAAGCCAGGCTGCAAGTGTAATAATGGGAGACAGTAAAAATGGTAACAAAGAGTGGGGGATTTCATAAAAAGCAGACAACAAAATACTCACAATCGTAAGAAACAGTTAACCATAATCTCAAATTATACGTGTTTAAACAAACTCTCCCTCAATCATCACCTTATCAATCAAATTATTGCCAAAAGCATAAGGCAAATAAGCAAGTGAAGAAATTGGTTTTGTAAAAATCAGGTTTGCTTTTTTCCCAATTGTTATACTGCCAACCTCATTTTCTAATTCCATTGCATAAGCGCCGTTAATTGTTGCTGCATTAATGGCTTCTTCAGGCAACATGCGCATTTGAATACAACTCATACTAACAACAGTATTCATATTTCCGCTTGGTGATGAACCAGGATTAAAATCAGAAGCCAAAGCAACCGCACAATTGTTATCAATCAATTTTCTTGCAGGCGGATATTGCATGCGTAAAAAATAAGCAGCGGTAGGCAATAAAGTTCCAATGGTTTCAGAGTTTGAAAGTTTCAAAATTTCATCATCGGTCATTGTTTCCAAATGGTCAACACTTAAAGCATTTAATTCAATTGCTGCTTCAATTCCACCAATACTGTTCAACTGATTTACATGCAGCTTTGGTTTCAAATTATATTTTGCGCCAGCTTCGCAAATACGTTTCATTTCATCAACAGAAAAAAATCCCTGTTCACAAAAACAATCAATATAATCAGCTAATTTTTCTTTTGCAATGTTGGGCAGCATTTCATCAACAATCAATTTTATATACGCTTCATGATCATTTTTATATTGCAATGGATAAGCATGCGCTCCTAAAAAAGTTGCCTTAATCGGTATAAGAGATTTCTCTTTTAATTGTTTTATTACACGCAACATTTTCAACTCGCCTTCAACACTTAAACCATAACCGCTTTTTATTTCAACAGCGCCTGTACCGAGTTGTATTACTTCATTTAATCTCTTTAAAGCAAGATTGAAAAGTTCATCTTCATTCATTGCATTCAACTTGTTTGCAGAATTTAAAATACCACCGCCTTTAGCGGCAATGTCTGCATAACTTAAACCTTTTATCTTGTCAACAAATTCTTCTTCGCGGCTTGCGGCAAAAACCAAATGCGTATGACTATCGCACCAGCATGGAAAAACGGTAGCACCATTTGCATTTATAGTTGACAGTTGATTGTTGTAAGTTGGCAGATTACTCATCGTTCCATAATCCGCAATCTTTCCATCTTCAATAATTAAATATGCATTTTGTATGCAAGGCAATTGAGACAACTCTTTTCCACGCAGTAAAAAATTCTTATCTCGAACATTTACAAGCAAGCCAATGTTAGTGATGATTGTTTTCATTAAAAACCTCTTTTAACGGGCTTAAGTTAAAACAAAAAAATTCCCGTTTCAACAACGGGAATTTCATCTATATATTAAGCGTAAATTAAAGACTGATACTAATATTCATTAATTCAGTTAATCTTTTATCAACATCTTTCAAACTCATGTAAAGTGTTTTTACCTCGTGCAGCTTCTCTCCTTTTGTAATAGCCTGGTGATAAATTACAGTAAGTTCTTCTTTTTGCTTTTGAAGCTGGGAGATTACGGCATTTAATCCTGTTTGAGTAGCGGTAGCAACATTCATAAAAAATTTTTATTCGGTTTTAGATTTTAAAAAAAATAAAAGTCAAAATCCGTACCTAAAATTCAAAACATGAAAAGTTTTCCGTAATGTAACAATTAGAGTTGGTAAAGATGGCTTTCATTGTGTAGAACGTACATATTCAAAGGAAGAAAAATCAGCATTATTCCCAACGAAAGACTTTAATGGCCACAGTATAGATAATAACACCCCAAATTAAAAGCACGCCTACATCTTGCCAGCAACTGATAAAGCTTGCTCCTTCAAACGAAATATTGCGCATTGCATTGTTGAAGTGTGTTAGCGGAAGAATATTACAGAATACTTGCAGCCATTTTGGAAAAACACTTACAGGAAAAAATGTTCCGGCTAAAAGAAATTGTGGCAGTGTGAACATGTTTGCAAAAGGCGGAATAGTGCTTTCGTTTTTTGCAACACTGCTTACAACAAACCCAAAACCCATGAAAACAATTAAAGCAATAAAACTTAGCAGCATAATTTCAAGAAAGGTTGCAAAGCCATGCACAAGAGTGAAATTAAAAGCAAGCACGCCAATAGCAATAATAATAACCGCCGTCATCATTTGAAATAATACACGGCTTAAAGCTTCACCTAAAACAATATAAGTGCGGCGAATTGGCGTGGCAAAAAATCTTTTTAAGATTAGTTGCTGGCGCAGATTGAAAAAAGTAAAAGCAACACCAAACACACCAGCACTTAATAAAGAAAATCCTAATTGTCCGGGCAGAATAAAATCTATGCGGCGATAAACTCTGCCGGGAATTTTTTCTATTTTATTACTTATAGTGGCAATGGTTTGGGCCTGCGGATATTTACTTTGATTGATATTATTAATTACATTTTTTAAGATGGATTCAAGCACATCTATATTTTGCGGATTAACGGCTTCTGAACTTTTTAATTCAATCGTATAGTCAGGATTCGCAGCATTATTTTTTACGATATTGATTACAGCAGTAATATTTCCTTTTTCAAGATCTTCTTTTAACAAGCTGTCGTTTTCATTTACAAAATGAATGCTACCGATATTTTTTATAGCATTGTAAACAGGATTTAATGTGTCGGCATTCTTGCTTAACGCTACATCTAATGAAATACCGCCGCCTTCGCCGATAAAACCAAACACGAGTATAAAAACCAATGGAAAAACAATGCTGAAAATAACTGCAGAAGGACTTCTGAAAATGGAACGAAGACTTCCTTTTGAAATTGCAAGCATTGCTTTAAACTGGCTATACTTTGTTTGCATAAAAAATAAATTGGCGCAAAACTATTCTATGATTTATTATGCAGGGAAATAATTTTTCATATAACAAACAAAAAGCTTCCGTATTGGAAGCTTTTACGATTAAAAAGTGTTTGTTGATTATACTTTTTGTGAAGCGGCTTTTTCATCAGCAGTTATAACGGTTACTTTCACATCCATTTCTTTAGGCTTTATATTTTGGTTTACGCGGAATAAATTTCCGGGATCATACTTTGCTTTTACAGCTGCGAGCCTTTCATAATTGCTTCCGTAAGTAGCTTTAATTCTACCTTCTCCTTCATCCATCATAAAATTAATATAAGCACCACCGGCAGAATATGGATGCAGTGCATTCCAATAATCTTTTGCCCAGGTAATGATCTTTTCATTATTGGCAGGATCAGGATCGATACCTGCAATTACCATTGCCCAGTTAGCATTGCGATAATTCCACGCAGTATCTGTGTTATCAACTTTTGCTGCGGCTCCATTTATTGGGTATAAATGCATCGTTGATAGCGGTGTTGGCAATTCGTTTCCATACCTAAGATGAATGTTGATTGCATCATCACTTAATTCGTTTATGAAATCGGCTTTCCAATACCACTGCAAGCCAGCGGGCATTAATGCATCAAACATTGTTTGTAATGCAGGAAAAGGAATTGGTCCGCACCAATCGAGTGCAGGTGTTTTAAATGCACGCACTGCTTTAAAGGCTTCTGCCGATTTTTCAATTGAACCTGTACAACACCACACAATGCCGCACATTTTCTTTAAATGCAAATTTTCCGGAAATGGAGGAAAAGGCGGCACAGTAAGAAAAGCAAAAAATCCGTTTATATCTTCAGGTGCATTTACAATAAAATCGCGATACCATTCCATTACTTCTTTTGCTTCTGAAATATCATACAAAACCGGGCCGCCATATACTATGCCTGCAGGTTGCAGCTTAAACAAAAAAGATACTACAACTCCAAAATTGCCGCCACCTCCTCTCAATGCCCAGAACAAATCTGAGTTTTCTTTTGCAGATGCTTTTACATAACGGCCATCAGCCAAAACAACATTTGCTTCCAAAAGATTGTCAATTGATAAACCATATTTACGGGTGAGATGGCCAAGCCCTCCACCTAAAGTAAGACCACTAACACCAGTGGTACCAAATATTCCGGCCGGCACGGCCATGCCAATTGAATTGGTTGCATGATCTGCTTCCTTTAACAGACAACCACCTTGCACCAATACTGTATTTTCAGCAGGATCAACAGAAACTCCTTTCATGTTTGAAAGATCAATTACCAATGCACAGTCGGTTACGCCTAAACCTCCTGCATTGTGCCCGCCGCCACGTACGGCAAGCAGCAATTTATTCTCCCTTGCAAAATTTACGCATGTTATAACATCTGAAACATCAGTACAATAAGCAATGGCATCAGGATGTTTATCGATCATTCCATTATATACTTTCCTGGCACTGTTGTACTCAGTATAATCTGGTGTAATGAGTTTACCGGATAAATTTGCTTGTAATTTTTCAAGTTCTGTGTTAACCATAAGGCAAGTTTTAATGATTAAAAAGAAAACAATGTATCAACTCTGTTAGCAAGAGTTTAATAAGATGAAGATTAAAAATAAAGCGGATGAAGAGCGCCTGTTTAAAGATGTGCCCGGCTAAATATTAGTGAAGCCTAAGGTACGAAGTTTATATAAACAGCCAATTTTTTGAAAATTGAATTCATGTTTACTGAAAGAAAATTAAAATCGCAAGCAGGTTCAACTCAAAAATTCATTATCCTGAAAAATTCTACCCACGGGCCGATGGCAGTTTTATATTGCTTCGCCATCACTCTTGTTATTTGAGCGGTATGGCTTAAATCATGCGCTACCCAGGTTGCAAGCAAATTGCTCAATGTTACTTCTCCAAATTTTGGATGCATGCCTTTTTTATCGTAATCGGTTTGGTTTAAATTAAGTGATTTAAGCCAGTCAAGGTTTTGTTTACGGTGTTTTTCAAATTCATTCAATAGTACATCTAATGTTTTGCCTTTACTTTCTTCATACATCGCAAAACGGTCAAATGAATCGAAAGGTTGTGTTATACCGAATTCAAGAATGCGTTTTATTCTTCCGTGCCAATCTACTTTTTCACCATGCAATAAATGGCCAACAACATCATAAGCACTAAATGTGTTTTCACCTTCATTATTCATTATCCAATCATTATCCAATCCTGAAAGCAAGGTTTTAAGTACAGCAGGAGTTCTTTCCAAAATTTGTATTGCTTGTGTTTGGTTATATTCCATAGACAGTCATTATGAAATTTTAGAAGAAAGCAGCAAATCAATTGTTACAATCTATCGATAAAATTATTATACTCTTTGTTATAACATTATATTATTTCAATAAATGTTTTTTATGTGAACAGAGTTGTACATTTTGAATACCTGCCGCTGATGCAGATTGGTTACAAAAATTTATAGTGATGTGTTTGGATGGAACCTCACAAATTTTGGTAAGCATGTGTAATGCTGCAACCGCTTAAAGTAAGCATACCTATTATAACATCAATCGAAAAAATTTTCAAAAGTTTTGTATATATTTCTTAAATAAGCAGCACGCTTTGGAGAAAATGCAGAAAGAAATTTCAGTGCTCTTTTTTTTATGACAAACGTATAATATGGTGGCTTTTCAATTTCGATTGGATTGAAAAGGTCTTTAAAGCGTATCAGATTATCGCTTCCGCCAAAACTTATATTATAATAAGTTTTATGTTCATTGTAAAAACAATCCTGCATAACAAAAAAATGCAGTTTTGCGGGTGGTGATTCGCTGGGTTTATATGTTGTAACATGCAATGCACTTGTATAATGATAATACGATTGCGCATCCTTTACAATAAAAATCACATTTACCAGTTCGCCATCCAGATAAGCAGTATAGAAATCGCATAAGTTATACTTTTTACCTTCTTTATAAATGGCTTCATACACTTTAAACGGTAGAAAGCCATACCCTTTTGTTTTACTTACTTTTTTAAAAAGCTGGCGTATATCGTCAAGTGTTTTATCATCATCCACTTTTTTAAATTCATATGGCACCCTGCCTGCTAAAACTATCTTGCGTCTGCATTGCAGTTTAAAACCGGCCAATAATTCTTTCTCAGGTTTGTTATAAATATTAAGATCAAACTCAACTTTTAAATGAAACGGAAAACGCAGTTCATTATCAAAATCCGCATCGGCGCATAAAAGATCATTAAACGGAGAATTTAGAGGCGGCCGTATTTGTAAATGCATGTAACTAATAGTTCGGGCAAACTCTTTTAATTCAAGATATAATTGCTTAATCTCAACACCGCTCGCCAACAGAACGGGGCCACCGTCAATTACTCCAACTTTAAAAGGATACATTCCAATCTCGATTATTGCTGCAAAAGCAATATCGTTTTGATGGTGAGTATATTTTATATAAAGCGCTTTAGAGAAAACAGAGTTATATTCACTTGATACATAATATGGATATTGGGTGAACGACGCGTTGGTGGTTTTAAGTTTCTCATTCCAGTTAAAAGCTTCTTTTTCCGATACTCTTTGCCAGGGCATGAAATAAAATTAATATTATTTAGTTTATAAGCTATAGAGCAAATTGTGTACTCGTTTGCGGTGAAAATAAAATATCTTCATTTTATTTAACCGAAAAAGTTTTAAACGAATACTTTAATTTGGTTTTCATTCAAATCCATACAACTAATAATTGCTATGAGTTTAGCCATTTTCGCTTACTATCTTTTACTGGCTGTTATTGCTTTTGGCGTTTTTTTCTATAATCGAACGTATAATAATCTTACTGCCAGGAACAAAGAATTACTGCATGAAAAAAATCTCATCGAACTAAAAACTAAGGCATTCAGCAGCCAAATGAATCCTCATTTTGTTTACAATTCTTTAAGTGCTGCCCAATATCTTGTAATGATTAATGAAAATAAGAAAGCATTTAATTATTTATCAGACTTTTCATTGCTGCTTCGTCAAATGTTTGAAAATGCTAAGAAAACTTACGTGCCACTTACAGACGAAATAACTTTTGTAAAACGTTATATTGAACTGGAAAGACTCAGGTTTAATAATAGTTTTACATATTCAATTAACCAGGAAAAAATTGACGAATCAAAAAACTATTACATTCCCACAATGATGATCCAGCCTATTGTTGAAAATGCTATACGGCATGGGCTGGCTCCCAAAAAAGTGGATGCAGAATTAAAGATTGACTTTGAAACAAAAGATGATTTGTTAATGATATGGATAGATGATAATGGTATTGGATTAAAAAAAGATCTGCAGAGCTTTCCAAAATATGAAAATTCAGCTTTAAAAATTATTAGTGAACGTTTACGACTAATAAATGAAACAAATCACAGGAATAGCTATATAAAAATAACAGACAAAAAAACGACTGGTATGGATGGAGTTTTGGTTGAATTGGCGCTACCGGTTCAAAATAATTAATCATATTTGTTGTAAAATAATCCTATATTATGAAAAATGTAAGAGCTGCTATCCTTGATGACGAAATCTCTAATATTGAGATTTTAAAAAAAGTTCTTCTTGATCTCGAAAATGTTGAAGTTGTTTGGACTGCCGACAACCTTGACACTGCATTAACCAATATTGAAACTGAAAGAGTAGATGTTGTGTTTATGGATATTCAATTACCACCGTACACTTCATTTGAACTGCTTCCAAAAATTACCAACTTAAATTTTGAAATTGTATTCGTAACTGCTTACCAGGAATATGCTGTTCGTGCTTTAAAAATGGCAGCTATGGATTATATCCTGAAGCCATTTAAAGAATCAGATATAATTGCGGCTATAGAAAAAGTAAGAAACAAACAAAACAAGTTTGGTGAAATTACAGGCCTTGTAAAAAATTATTTCAGCAATTCGCCTGAAAATTTTTCAAAAATTGTAGTACATGTTGCCGATGGTTATGACATTGTTGACATCAATAAGATCATGTACATTGAAGCTTTAGATAGTTATTCAAAAATAAAACTAAGCGGCAACCAAACTTATGTTGCATCAAGATCACTTAAAGATTTTGAAGAACTGCTAACTGAAAAAGGGTTTTACCGGGTACACAAATCTTATTTGATAAATGTGCGCCATATGATCAAAATTGTAAAAGGTGTTGGCGCTTCCATTATAATGACAGATGGCGCATCCATACCAATTTCTGCACGAAAAAAAGATGTTTTCTTTGAAGAATTAAAAGGTGTAATTTCTTTCTGATACTACTTCACGTACACTTCAATCATTCCGTTGGTTGGCCTTCGCGGTGCAAAAAAACTATCGATTATATGGTAGTTTGTTTGCAAAGAATCTCTTATTCTGAAAGGATAAAAATTATTTAGCGAAGGAATGTTTTCGTATAGCACAACATCATATTGTTTGTTATGAATCTTATTGCAAAAATCAGTGCACTGCTTATTAAACATGCAAACACCGAGATGATCCCATAACGGGTAGTTTTCTCCTGTTTCCAACTTATAACCAAATTCATAATCCAGCGGCGTTAGTTCGGTCATATTCAATACATGCGCATTTTTTTCTTTTAATTCCGGTATTTTTTCCAGGCGTTGTATGCCTGCTATAGTTGATGGCGGCAAATACATTTTTTTAAACGATTTGAATGAATCTATTGTTCGCCATGTACTTTCATCTTCGTAATGTGCCGTATCTAAATTCAACATATAAGTATGTTGATTGATCACATTTTCTTTTGCAGTATCGTTTGCAACCGCAACAGTTGCTTGTGCAGGAAAAAAGCGTGCTGTTATTCGATTTAAGTATTGCCAGTAATTGCCTGACCACCAAAAGAGAATTAAAAAGGCAAGACCAAAAAAGTACCTGTATCGATTAAAATCAATTGCAGTCATACCCGCAAAGCCGGTAATAATATACGCCAACGCAAAGCTGTGATAGAAAATATTATTGTCCGGCGGCGTATAACTTGTTATTCCGAATATCAATGCTTCGGCAAGAATACCTAAAGTAAGCAACAGAAAAAGCATCTCCATCTTATTATAAAAAAACCTTTTGTTGTTTCTAACTTTAAATACAACAATTATTGCAATTAATAAAAGATAGAATTTTATCCATTGTGAAGCGCCGAATAATTCATTCAACATATCCTGCATACTAAATCTTGCAGTATGCGGCGGTTGGCCATGATTAAACCAATAACCAAAACTATATTTTGTAAAAGGGAAAATTATAATGAAGGCTATCAGTATGTATATTCCAAAAAACAGAAAAAAATCTTTCCATTTTTTTGTAACGAATGAATGATATAAAACCAAAGCTGATGCAATTGCAAAGGCAAGAAAGCCGCCGTCTTGTTTTGTAAAAAAAGATAGAAAAAGGAAAAAGCAGCTTAAAACCAGGTTGATATATTTTCTCTTTTCGTTTACCAAAAATCCAAACAAAAAATTCAATCCAACTATTTCATAAATAATAACCGAATTGTTATACCACGGCCAAAAATTGATCATTATATAAGAAAGGCAAAAAATAATAATTACCGAAATACGGATTCCGTCGGCAACGTTTAGTTTCTTTAAAATACTTCTAAACGAAAAACCGGCTATTAGATTTAGAAAAACCTGGGCCTTAACCAAGGTAATTAAATAAGGTCCGAAAATTTTAAAGAAAATTGCCGGTACAACCCAATAAGTAAAACCCATCGGTAACCCAAAATCTTTATAAGGAATTTCGCCCAAATACAGGCGGTATGCGCCTTCCCATGATAGAAAAATATTTACACGATAAGGAAAACTTAAAAATAATGGAACGCAACAAAAGAAAATAATAATATATATATCAGCGTTCTTAAGCAGGAAACTTTTGGAAAACAGGGATTTCGACTTCATTAAGTTGCTAAGATATTAATCAATAACCAAATCGTTTAACTGCTAAATTTAAACGTATATAGAATAAAAAAGACGATTTACTTAAAAAGGTAGTGTATGCTGCCATTGTTCAGTAATTTTATACTTTCAAAATACATTATTCAGATAAAAAAAGCGCCATGAATTTTATTGAAAAATCTTCTGAAGAACTAAGGCAATTTGCCAGCGAATATAAAACTGCGTATGCTTCAGCAGATCCTTTTCCAAGCATTTATTTTGATAACTTTTTTAACCCGGACGTTCTAAAAAAGATATTGACTGAGTTTCCCGACATGTCTAAAAATCCTGATCTTAAATACAATGATGCTAACCAGGTGAAACTGGCCTCAAAGGGCGAATACAGGTTTGGAGAAACTACAAGAGAGTTTATGCATTATTTAAACTCTCAGCCGTTTCTTGAATTTTTAACGGAGCTTACCGGTATCGAAAATTTAATTCCAGACCCGTTTTATGATGGTGGTGGAATGCACCAGATTCAACCCGGCGGAATGCTGAAAATTCATGCAGATTTTAATAAACATCCAAGAACAAAATTAGACCGAAGATTAAATGTGCTTATTTATTTAAATGAAGACTGGAAAGAAGAATATGGCGGTCAATTTGAATTGTGGGATCTTGAAATGAAGGAATGCCGCAAATCAATTTTGCCAATCTTTAACCGGATGGCCATGTTTTCAACAACCAGCACTTCATGGCACGGCAATCCAAATGTTGTTAAATGTCCTGAAGGAAGATCAAGAAAATCTCTTGCGTTATATTATTATACAAACGGAAGACCTGTAGAAGAACAATCTGTTAGCGATGCAGATCATAACACAATCTTTAAATACAGAAAGGAAGATAAAAAATCCCGCTTTGTAACTTCAATGAAAGAAACAATAAGGTTGATTACGCCACCGATTTTATTGCAAGGTTTAAATAAAGCAAAAAATTAATCAAAACAATTAAATAAATGGAAGCTTTATCTCTCGTAAGTAACGAGGTGAATATTTCCAACCGGAGTGAATTGCGCGGCAAGGATATTGTGATTATCGGGTTGCAGCCATGGTATTATAATATTGGCAGCAATTGCAAAGATATTGCAACACGGCTTGCTAAGCATAATCGCGTGTTGTATATAAATAAACCTATCAACCGTAAAACGTGGTATTCAAAAGAAAAAGATGATGGCGTTCAATTACACTTTGATGTAATTAAGAAAAATAAGAATAAGATTCAGAAAGTACAAAAAAACATGTGGCAGTTATTTCCTGAATCTATGATTGAATCCATCAATTGGCTACCTTCTACGTCAGCATTTAAAAGGGTAAATTATTTCAACAATAAGCGTTTGGCAAATAATGTCAAATCAGCCTTAAGGCAGCTTGGTTTCCAGGATATCATTTTGTTTAATGATAATGATATTTACAATGGCTTTTACCTGAAAGAATTTTTATCACCATCATTATATATTTATTATTGCCGCGATTATTTAAGAGGCTACGATTACTGGAAAAAGCATTGCGATATTTTAGAGCCGGAGCTTATTAAGAAGGCTGATGCAGTAGTTGCCAATTCAGAATATTATGAAAGTTATTGCAAACAGTACAACGCTGCATCTTATTATATCGGCCAGGGATGCAACATAGATTTGTTTGATGGCAACAAGCAGTACGATTTACCTGTTGATATGGAAGATATGGCTTATCCAATTATTGGCTATACAGGCACCTTAGATTCAGACCGGCTTGATGAAAAAATCATTGCAGGTATTGCAGAAACGCTTACTAAAGTAAATATTGTTTTGGTTGGGCCTGAATTAAAGAACTTTGAAAACACAGTATTACGAAATTTTGACAATGTTCATTTCTTAGGCAGAAAGCCATTGCATGAATTACCTTCATATATAAACGCTTTTGATGTTTGTATAAATCCGCAGGTGAAAAATGAAATAACTAAAGGCAATTATCCTTTAAAAATTGATGAATACCTTGCAATGGGCAAACCCGTTGTAGCAACAAGAACTGAAGCTATGCGCATGTTTGAACCATATACTTATCTTTCTGATTCACCATTGGAGTTTATAAGTTTAGTAAAAAAGGCGCTTGCAGAAAATAAGGGTGAATTACCAGCAGCCAGAAAAGCTTTTGCAAGAACACATACATGGGAAAAAAGCTTGGAAGAATTAAGTAAAGTAATCAACAAACATTTAGCTAATTAATTATGATGACCACCGGTTTAACTGCAGATAACAAAGGCATGTTGCAATATATAAGTTTAATGCGCCCAAAACACTGGATTAAAAACTCATTTATTTTTCTTCCATTATTTTTTTCTGGCGATTTATTTCATATTGATAAAATTTTAGCCTGCCTCGCAGGCTTCATTGCATTTTCATTTATTGCAAGCTCCATTTATATCATCAACGATTATATGGATATTGAAGCCGATAAAAAACATCCTACAAAATGTTTAAGGCCATTGGCTTCAGGTGCAGTTTCAAAGAAAGCAGCAATAACTTTGTTTGTAATGTGCGTTGCTTTAGGCATTACAACAGCAGCATTTATAAAAATGAAATTTTTATTTGTGCTGATGATCTACTTTGTAATGAATCTTGGTTATTCATTCGGCTTAAAAAATATTTCTGTTCTTGATATTGTGCTGGTCGCAATGGGATTTGTGCTAAGAATAAAAGCCGGTGGTGTAATTGCATACATCGGCATTTCGCAATGGCTGATGATAATGGTTTTTCTGCTGGCAATGTTTATGGCTATCGCAAAACGCAGGGATGATGTTTTAATAAAGTTAGATTCAGGCCTTGACATGCGCAAAGCGATCAAAGGATATAATCTTGAATTCTTAAACGCAATGTTGTCACTGTTC
The DNA here is from genome assembly GCA_019247895.1 of Parafilimonas sp. Taxonomy (GTDB): domain Bacteria; phylum Bacteroidota; class Bacteroidia; order Chitinophagales; family Chitinophagaceae; genus Parafilimonas. Next base: position 13,385 of record JAFBAF010000253.1, read on the forward strand.
ACAGGCATTATTATCATCGCATATTTAATGTACACAATTTCACCTGAAGTAATGCAGCACTGGAATACATACAGGCTCTATTACACAACCATATTTGTAATAGTTGGTCTAATGCGATATTTGCAAATAACTTTCATTGAAAAAGACAGTGGTTCACCGACGGATCTTTTATATAAGGACAAATTTTTGCAGGTAACATTGGTTTTATGGATCGTAAGTTTTTACACCATCATTTATTTACCTAACCTTACAATATTCAAATAAATAATGGCGCAGAAAAACATAGCAAACTGGGGAAACTATCCGGTAATGGAAAGCGATGAACGTTTTTTCAGCTTTGATGACCAGTTGCAAAAGCTCGTAGATGAAAGCACGCATTTTATTCCACGTGGCAACGGCCGTTGTTACGGTGATGCTTCACTTTCAACCGAAACAATTAATACACTTAAATACGATAAAGTACTCTCATTTGATATTGAAAATGGAATTTTAGAATGTCAAAGCGGTTTAACGCTTGATAAGATCCTTGAATTCATTGTTCCCAAAGGTTGGTTTCTGCCTGTAACGCCGGGAACAAAATTTATCACAGTTGGCGGCGCTGTTGGCAGCGATGTGCATGGAAAAAATCATCATGTTGATGGTTCATTTTCTAATCATATTGTTGAGATGGAATTGATACTCGCTGATGGAACTAAGACTGTTTGTTCACCTGAAAAAAATATTGAACTGTTTGATGCAACATGTGGCGGAATGGGCTTAACGGGTTTAATAACCAAAGTAAAATTCAGGCTCAAAAAAATTGAAACTTCTTACATCAAACAAAAACAGGTTAAAGCCGAAAATTTAGATGAAGTAATTCGTTTGTTTGAAGAATATAATCATTACACTTATTCTGTTGCATGGATTGACTGTTTGAAAAAAGGGAGTCATTTTGGAAGAAGCATTTTGATTTTAGGTGAACATGCAAAAGTTGATCAATTGCCTGAAAAGTATAAAGCTGCTCCATTAAAATTGCCTGCAAAAAAAAGTATCCCTTTTCCAATCAATCTTCCTTCATGGGTGTTGAATACATTTACAGTTAAGCTTTTCAACTTTTTATATTACGGTAAAAACTTCAAGAAAGAAATCAATAACGTTGTTAGCTATGAACCATTTTTTTACCCGCTTGATGCAATTCTGAATTGGAATCGCGGTTATGGTAAAAAAGGTTTTGTGCAATACCAATTTGTATTGCCGCTTAAAGCTAAACAAGGTTTAGTTGAAATTCTGAATCGCATTAGTGATGAAGGTTTGGGTTCTTTTTTGGCTGTATTAAAAGTGTTTGGCAAACAAGACAGTCTGATTTCATTTCCAACGGAAGGTTATACTTTGGCGCTTGATTTTCCTGTGAGAAAAGGCTTATTTGAATTTTTGGATGAGCTTGATAAAATTGTTCTGAATTATGGTGGCCGTTTGTATATGAGCAAGGATGCAAGAATGAAACCTGAAGTTTTAAAAGCCGGCTATCCTCGCCTTGAAGAATTCAAGCGCATCATTAATAAATATAATCCAAAAGGAAAGATCCGTTCAATACAATCAGACCGCTTACAACTAACTCCCGAATTTTAGTATGTCAACAGTTTTATTGTTAGGAGCAACATCGGATATGGCTGTTGCCATTGCACGCAAAATGGCTGAAAAAGGAAATAATATTCAGCTTGCCGCAAGAAATGCAAACCGTTTGCAGGCATTGCAATCCGATATTTCAGTTCGATACAATGTCAACTGCACTATTCATGAATTTGACGCAACCAACTTCGCATTACACGAACCTTTTTATCAATCATTGTCACCTAAACCTTGTATAACAATTTGTGTGTTTGGATACATGAGCGATAATATTGCCGCAATAAAAAATTGGAATGAAGCGCAAAAAATGATCAACAGTAATTATACAGGCGCTGTTTCAATTTTAAATATTATTGCTGAAGATTATGCAGTAAAGAAAAATGGAACTATTGTTGGGATAAGTTCTGTTGCCGGTGAAAGAGGAAGGCAAAGCAATTATATTTATGGAAGCGCAAAAGCAGGGTTCACTGCATACTTATCAGGATTAAGAAATAAATTGTTTCATGATAATGTGCATGTGGTAACCGTTTTGCCTGGTTTTGTAAATACAAAAATGACGGCTGAATTAAATTTGCCACCTTTGCTTACAGCAAATACAGAGCAGGTTGCAGATGCTGTTGAAAAGGCCATTAGAAAAAAACAAAATGTTGTTTATGTAAAGTGGTTCTGGAAATGGATTATGAAGATCATAAAAACTATTCCGGAAAATATGTTTAAGAAAAAGAAATTGTAATGATCGCTGATATAAAAATTGATAATACAGAAATAGCTTTTTTTGATTTTGACGGAACAATCACATCAAAAGATACACTTGCTGAAGTGTTGAAGTTTATTAAAGGCAAAACCAATTACTATTTTGGCCTGCTTGTTCTTTCACCAATTATTGTTTCATATAAAATCGGTTTACTTTCCAATCATCGTGCTAAAGAAATTTTGCTTACTTATTTTTTAAAAGAAATGGACGCCAGTAAGTTCAATGCTTTATGCAGGGAGTTTACAGAAAAAAAATTACCACATTTATTAAAGAAAAGTGCGCTGCATGAAATAAGAAAGCACTTGCAAAACAGAACGCCGGTAATCGTCATTTCTGCTTCACCTGAAAATTGGATTTTTCCATGGTGTTCCAAATTCAATATTGAATGCATTGCCACAAAGCTTGAAGTGAAAGATGGAAAGCTTACAGGAAAAATAGAAGGACGAAATTGTTCAGGCCTTGAGAAAGTAAAACATATTCAAACAAGATATAAGCTTTCTGATTATAAAAAGATACATGCGTACGGCGATTCAAAAGATGATTTGCCAATGCTAAATTTAGCAACAGAAAAAAACTATAAACCTTTTAGGAAATATTCGTACTAAAGAAATTATTTTTTATTAGTGCAGTTTGTCCAATCTACTCCTTTTGCAACTTCAGCATTACCGGAATTATTACAGATTACGTTTGCTTTAGCATAACTGTCAACGGTTTTATATACACGAATCGAATGATCGGTGTTTGAACCAATTTTATTATTCAATATAAAAAAGTTTGTGCTGTCAACAGGGTTTGTCGGTCTTGTATCGATCATAATTCCAGCCATACCATTTGCTTTTTTTTCATTTAAATTTCCGCTGTTATCAATCGTATTATCTTTAATTAAAATTTTACCACTTCCCAAACACATAATACCTAACGCATAAGTGTGATCAATTTTATTGTTATAAATTTTTGCGTTTGAATATCCGCCCAGGCTAATTCCGTTTCCCTGGATGTCGCTCATTTCAAAACCACAATTAGTAACAGTGTTATTGAATATTTCATTCATCATTTCAGAGCCGCATGAAAGTTGAATGCCTGAACGGTTGGTACTATCAACAATATTATTATACACTTTTATGTTGCCTAAATGCAAAGGTTTTGGGTGGAGTGCATGACCGTTGCACTGAATATCTCTTGCGCCGTTTGGATCAGTTGAACCAAGATACATTCCTTCCTGGTTCATCTTTACAATTTTATTATCATGAATAAAAATATTCCTGATAATCCAATTGGGAAACTGTAATGAATCAATACAACTTCCCTCCTGCTTTACCCAAAAACCGTATGTTTTATTATGAATGAAAATATGCTGCACCTCAATATTTGATGATCTGCCATGTATATCAATTCCAACTCCGTTTGAATTTGGGTCTTCGATCTTAAAACCGTAGTTTTCTTTTGCATCACCAGTGCCTGTGATATTTACAAAACGCGAATTATCTATCGCCATGCCATTGATAAGATAAACTTGTCCACCTTCATTGATGATTGTTATAGGACAATCTTTAGTTCCATATAGATTACCAACGGCGAAATAAGAATATGGATTTGCAGACGCACTTAAAACAATTGTATCTCCGGCTTTAATGCCGCTTCCATCAATATAAATTCCATTATTGCCGCCTTTAGTTGCATAAATTTTATGGCCTTTACAATTTGTTTTTCGTAAAGTTATTTCCAGCAAAGAAGCATCGGTTATTGCTTCATGAATGGTTGTATCCGCAAAATTTATCGGTTGCGATGAACTATGATTGGATGGCTTGCAAAAACTGTTTGCATACAACACACAAAGCAAAAAGATTAGCGGGTATTTTTGTATAAGGAAGATTTTTAAATAAGAAGAATTATTCATTTTGTTACGTTGCTTTTTTTATTTTTTCTTATCTTTCTTAACAAGCCCTGCTTTTTTTAATTGGCTCTTTACCCTTGATGGCAGATCGTAATCGTTTATATAACGCTGAACCGTTGTCAAAAATTCTTTGCCTTTAATTGATAAGAAGTTAAACAAGTAATGATCTTTATTAATAATGGCAAGCCTTCCGTATTCCTGGTAGTTCTGTTTTTTGGCGCCAAATTTTGTTGTAATATTAATCCAGTCTTCCTGCGGGTCAACACCAATCTTTTGATATAATTCACCGCCACCAACCGGTTTCGTATGTTCCATAATAACGTCATCAAAAACAAGTAATCTATTTTCCGGGTAATCTAAAATTTTCGACCAAACTGAATCAACACCCCAACTTGATTTATTACCTACAAAACTTGGTAAACATTTTTCAAGTGCCATCGCATTAAAAAGTGGTGCCATCACTTCAATTTGGCCAACAAAGCGGCAAAAAGTATCCGGTTGTTTTTTAAACATCGGCCAACTGCAAAAAGAATTTTGAGACAAAGATGCCTGGCTTATCCAGCTATCAAAAACGGCGCTTAATGCAAACATGCGATTGATCTGCGCTGTATCAATTTTTATATCATCATCTAAAAAATAAAAATATTTGTATTGTTTAAGCCAGCCTGGTTGAACTTCGGTAAACAGCTTGTACAACATGTGATATTTAAAATCTTTAAGATGATAGAAGTAGTCAACATCTTTATACAAATCTGGATTTTGTATGTTTTCATGGTAAAAAAGAAGGCACAGATCAAAGTTCTTATTCTCTTTATCCTTTAACCAAAAATCATTAAACATGTCGGACTTATTACCACATGGTGCTATAACAATATTTTGCATAATTTAAACTCTTTCAGCAATTACTTTGCGTATATTTTACGTTTACAAAATAGAATTTGTATTTCGCCTTCAATTTAAAGTAAATTCTGTTTTTGAATAGCTTTTTACTGTAAGTTTGAACCTAAGTGACTATTTAACTGCATAAAAATTGAAACTGCAATTTTCATCTTATTGGGTCCGTTCCGCTTTCTACACAATCCTGCAACGTTTTTCGTTAACCATTTTTGGTTTAATTAATTTTGTAATCCTGGTTCGTGTTTTAACCACACAGCAAGTAGGCACCTGGGCTTTGTTTTTGGCAGTTACTTCAGTTTTTGAAACCACTAAAAGCGGTCTTTTAAAAAATGCACATATACGATATGTAAGCAGTGAAAATAACGTAGAAAATAAAATCTCCATTGCTTCATCTTCTTTATTAATAAATAGCTTGATAAGCATTGTATTTATCATTTTTCTTATCTTTTTTTCCGGTTGGATGAGTGTAAAATTGCATGCAGGCAACGATCTTTCCAACACGCTTTTATGGTTCATCCCGGGTTTGTTTTTCATGATATTCTTTTCTCATTTTGAAGCCATTCAACAATCGTTTCTTGATTTTAAAGGTGTGCTTGCAGGTTATTTAACAAGGCAATTATTTTTCTTCCTGTGCCTGGTAGCTCATTTTGTTTTAAAGAAGCCTTTTACGCTGCAGGAGCTTGCACTGTATTATTCAATCGCTGTTTTTCTGGGCACCATTTCATTATACATTTTCTGCAGAAAGTATATTCATCATAAATTCAATCCGGCAAAAAAATGGATCAGAAGTATTTTTGGTTATGGCGGGTATATTTTTGGATCAGGGGTAATGTCTAACATTTTTTCAAACTTAGACCAGGTGATGACAGGTGCTTTTATTTCCAGCTCTGCTGTAGCTTTTTACAATGCAGCTTCGCGCATAAATGGTTTGGTTGATATTCCTTCTTATGCGGCAGCAGATATTATATTCCCTAAGACCGCAAAAGCTGTTGTTGAAGATGGTAATGAAAAAGTGAAATATTTATATGAACGAATGGTTGGAATCTTGCTTTCATTTACTACGCCTGCAGCCATATTCATCATTATATTTCCCAATATTGTTATTACGATAATTGCCGGTTCAAAATATAGCTCAGCTGCGCCAATTTTACAGATGTACATGATCACAGGGTTAATGCGCCCAATGCAAAACCAAGCCGCTAATTTGTTAAACTCGATTGGCAAACCATCCTTATGCTTTGTTATCAACACCGTTTCATTAGTCATAAATCTTATTGTTTCTTACTTCTGCATTAAATACATCCAGTTTTATGGAGCAGCGGTAGGAACTTTGATTGCAGGTGCAATTGGTTTTACCATTTGGTATTTTGTTATGAAAAAAGAGATTGGTCTGCACTTATCAAAAATCGGTGCTTATATTATTGAGGCGTATAAAGACATTTATACTTATGGATTAAGTTTTTATAAGCGTATTAATTTGCGTTCACAGCAATAATATGAAGGTAGCTTTCCTGATACTTGCGCATAAACACCCCAAACAATTGCAACGGCTTTTAGATGCATTACAACACCCGGAATTTGATTTTTATATTCATATCGATGCAAAAGCTGATGCGGAACCTTTTAAATATCTAATAGATAATAAAACTATTTTCTTTGTAAAAAAACGAACAAAAATTTATTGGGCAGGATACGGAACTATTCAAGCTACAATAAACGGACTTAAGGAAATTTCGCTACCAGATTATGATTATGTGAACGTAATCTCTGCACAGGATTTTCCGTTGAAACCGGCCGGTGAAATTTACAATTATATTTTGGAAAGAAAAGGAACCGAGTTTATTACCTGTCATAGTTTTGAAGAATGGCCGGTTGCGCCGCGAGTGCAAAAATACCATTTTATCAACTGGCAAATTCCCGGAAAATATCGTTTGGAAAAAATAGCAAATTTGATTTTACCCAAAAGAAAATTCCCCCTTGATCATAAAATCGTAGGCCGCGCAAATTGGTTTACTATTACAACTAAGGCAGCTAAATATATTCTTGACTTTCTTGATCAAAACCCAAAAGTTATAAAGTATTATAAATACTGCTGGGGAGCGGATGAATTTATATTTTCAACGATATTATATAATTCCTCTTTCCACGATAAAATTGCAGACAATCTTATCTATGTTGACTGGAGCTCAGGCACAGCGCACCCAAAAATTTTAACCGTTGATGATTATGCAGCAATGAAATCATCTTTAAAATTATTTGCACGAAAATTTGACGCGGATACAGATCCTGTAATTTTAAATATGCTTGAGGCATCAATCGGAATTGAAAACAAAACAACTGCGTAAAAATTTATGTCGTTATTTCTAAAGCAATTTTCTTTTTTTTTATTTCTTGTTGCAGCAATTTGTTTCTGTGATTATATATATATCAACACAGGTGCAATTGGCATTGACGATGGTAATATTTTTTTAAATTATGCACAACACATAGCGCAAGGACAGGGTTTTGTTTTTAATACTAATGGAGAAAGAGTTGAAGGCTTTACTTCTTTTTTATGGGTTTTAATTTGTGCACTTGGTTATTTAATTACATCAAATCCTGAGTTAATACTTATTTGTTTTTCAGCGCTGTTAACTACGTTTACTATCACGATTATTTACCAAACTATAAAAAGGGATATTCAAATTCTGCAGCCACAATTTGAAAGGCATTTTTTTTGGATATATACAGCGTTTATAATTTGCATTGGACCGTCTTACATTGCATGGAGCGTTTTAAGCTTAATGGAAAATGCTTTATGGAATTTTGTGTTTACACTTCTTGTTGTATTAGTATCAAAAACAATTGAAAAGGAGAACGTTTCTCTTACAAGAAAAATTATCATTGTACTATCGGGTTGCGTTTTAACGCTGACAAGACCTGAAGCTTTAGCATGGAATTTTATATTCACATGTATTTTATTATGGACATTCAGTCAACATAAGAGGAAAATATTTTTTCCATTAGTTTACTTTATTTGTTTTGCACTTGTAAGCGCGTGCCTAACTGCGTTTCGATTACATTATTTTGGATTTCAATTCCCGAATACTTATTACGCAAAAATTTCTCCAGACAAAATTTATAATATTATTGAAGGCTCAAAATATGCTTTAAGTTTTCTTACAGGTTATCAGCCAATAATTACTTTCTTGTTTGTGTTAATGACAGTTATGCTATTGTATAGCCTGTTTAATTTTAAATTACTAAAAAGTAACACCGATGATTTTTTACCAAATGCATCTATCATAAAAAGATGTTGCATTGTAACTGTTATAATTTTAGTTGGATTTGCTTTGCCATTAACCACCGGCGGTGATCATTTTGGCGGCTTTAGATTTTATCAATCTTTATTATTGCTGTTTGCTTTTGGACTTTTAATGATTGTTTGGTTAATGAAAAATTATAAAGCTTATCGATCATCAACCAATATTATTTTGCTTTCTGCTATTGTGTTATTTCTTTCAGTAATTGGGTTGAACGATTTGACAGATTTAAAAAATCCTGCAAAAACCCAATTGAATTTTGAGTTTTTATTGGCAAGGGAAGGAAGAGATATGGCGGAAAATTTAAACGCTTCCTTCAATGCAAATAAGCCTGCAGTTGGAATGATAGCAGTAGGTGGCTTTGGGTTGAAGTATAGAGGAATTACAATTGATTTGATGGGTTTGAATAATATTTTAATGGGTCATAGCCCTGGTGACAGAAAAGGAATAAAAAATCATGCAGCTTTTAATAAAAATGTTTTTTATAAATTAAACCCTGATTTGTTATTGCCGGCAAATGCAAGGGATTTTAAAGAAGCAACTATTGAATATTTTAACCTGCTTGACGTAAATAATTTTGATAACGAGGCGATGAAAAATATCTTTAATGATGATGCTTTTAAAAAAGTTTACACTCCTGTTTTCATTTCAAACAGAAAAAATAACACAAGCTTATTTGCTTTTGTTAATGCAAACTTTATGCAGCTTGAAAAAAATAATCCAGATATTTCAGTTCAAAAAATACTTTAATTTAGGGAAGACATTTCGAGTTCAGCAGTTTGCGGTTGTTGTTTAAGTACCGTCTTTTTATACACTTCACTAAAATTCTCAAACCATTTTTGCCAGGTCAAATATTCATCGAAACGCTGTCTGCTTGTGGTAATAAGTTCTTTAAATTTTCCCTGGTTCAAAAATAATTCGGCTATCAACGCAGCATAAATGTTTGCATCAGCAGTGTAAGGCAAACAATAACCGTTCACTCCATCCTTTATAATTTCAGGTACGCCACCTGTTTCAGTTGTAATTGCAGGCATGCCATAAGCATTCGCTTCGCTTCCAACAAGCAAGGAGCAATCTGCTCTTGTAGGCACTAACAAAAAATGAGAAGTTGACATGATATTTACAAATCTTTCGTAATCTTCTTTTTTATTCTTGTCGAGAAATGGAATTACTTCCATGTTTGGATGAGAAATATGTGCCGGTGGAACACAACCGCAAACAATAAGCTTTGCCTGCATTCCGTGCGTGAAATGCAAGAACTTTAAAACGTCAAAAGCAATATTGCCCCCTTTTCTTTCCCAATCAACTGCTAAAAAAAGAACTGTAAGCTGGTGATTATTTAATTTATTAAAAATGATACTTTCGTCAGGAACCCTGTCAATATTAGCTCCAAACGGCGCAACAAAAATCTTTTCGTTCGATACATGATAATCATTTACCGCAGATTCTGCAGCCCACATTGAAGGATACATTACAGCAGCGCTTTTTCTTAATGCATGTTTCTCCAATAAATTCCCTTCAAATTTGGTAAGCCATGAAACTTTAATAAATTCATTGTAAGCATAATTGCGCATTAACTGGAAAGTTGCATCTGTAATATAAATAACAGGCAATTTTGTTTTTAAAAACCCAAGCTCGGGTGCGGCAGCCGGTGCACAAATACAATCGTATGATTTAGCTTTTAGTTTTTTGTTGAATTGCTTGGCAGAATACCAGCTTAAAAGTAAACTGTATTTTGTGATGTATTCTTTTCTGAAAAGTATGCGGTTAAGCTTTGCAAGCGCACGCAATGTCTTATCTAACCATTTAGGCAACACCAAAGGGCCAAAAAAATCCACATCATTACCATTTCGTTGCAAGGTTTTTGCAATATAATATGTTGTTCCAGACCACGACCTTTTATCCAACGGATCGTTGATGGCCAAATATGCGATTCTCATTATTGTTGTTAATTCAAAAGTGTTAACTGTTGTTTTTTTCGCACACGAAAAAAAAGCCGCCTGTGAAATTATAAGGTAACCAATCTGCCAGCTTGCAATCTATTTTTTGCAAAAGTTTTATACGTTTTGAAAAAAAAGAAAACGGAAAAACATCTTCAACAAAATTGGCTTTGCCGAAACGCACAATTTTTAAATTATGCTTTTGAGAAAGCTGCTGAATATCTTTCTTTGAAAAAAACTGAACATGATCCAAATTATCTGCTGCTGATTGTACTGTTGTGCCGCTGTAACCTAAGCTCTTCTTCACTCCTACAATTATTTTCCAAATCCAGTTATTTTTATTCCGGAGTTTTAAAACAGGTTTTGTAACAAGGCTTTCTCTTGGCCCTTTTCCGTTTGGAACAGTAATAATTAATTTTCCGTTTCCAACAAGACTTTTATTCAACACGTCAAGCAACGCATCAGGATCGTTTAAATGTTCCAACACTTCGCTGCAAATAATCGCATCATATTTTGCGCCTTCTGCAATTAATTCTTCAGCGCTCTTCTTCATAAACTGAACATTACGATATGTGTTCAACGCCTGTGCTTTTTCAATTGCTTTTTCACTCACATCAATGCCGGTTACATTAAAACCAAACTGGCCAAGATGACGGCTTATAACGCCGTTACCACAACCAACATCTAATATATTTGCATGAGATGGCAACGCATGCTGTAAAAAATCTGCAATAAAATCTACTCGCTTACGATCTGCGATTCTTTCAAATTCATAATTTCTTACCTGTACCTGCATTGTTTTTAATTTTCAGATAAAACATTTGTGTAAACAGCTTCAATTTTTTTAGTCATCTTACAAACATCAAAATCTTTTACAATTGTTTCTCTTGCTGTATTACCTAATTGTGTTCTTAAATTTTTATTACTGATTAAATTATTCAGCGCATCAACCAGCATTTTTTTGTTTTGCGGGTTGATTAAAATTCCGTTTTTATTATTTTGAATGATCTCAACTGAACCATCAACATTTGTTGCAATTACCGGTTTACACATTGCCATTGCTTCGAGCAAACCGATAGGAAATCCTTCCCACAAAGAAGGCAGGCAATAGATATCAGATGAAAACAAAATATCAGCAACATCTGTTCTGAAATTTTCAAAAATTATTTTGTCTTGAATGTTTAACTCTTTTGCAGATTGAATTGCTTCTGCTTTCATATCTCCATCTCCAATCATCAACAATACAGCATTTGCATTTCGTTCTGCAACTTCTTTAAATGCTTTTATTAAACTAAGCGGATCTTTTTGCAAAGTTATTCTTCCAATAAAACATATAACAATTGCATCGCCAGCAATATTTAATTGCCTGCGAAGATTTTTTCTTTCTCTACTTAAAGGATTAAACTTTTCAAGATCAATTCCATTATAAATAACTTCTGATTGAAAACCGTCAATATTATCTTTTCCTGTTTTTTGATTAGATGATGAAACAGAAATATTACGATTAGTTTTTTTAGTGATCCAATTCTCAAAATATATGCGTGCCTTTTTCACCAACGTTGATTGATCATCGTGAAAAGACCAGCCATGAATTGAATAAATAACAGGCAGTTTCAAATTTTTTGCAGCCCAATAAATATTAGATGTTGCCCTTGTGCCATGAATATGCACAAGATCAATTTTTTCTTTTTGCATAAGGGCTTTCACTTGCTTCCATTTAGTAAGGTCAAACGCTTTGTTTGAAGGAATTACAAAATTGTCAACACCAATATTTTTTAATTCAGTAATCATTTGTCCATCTGTAAACGATAATACGACCGGTTCAAAACGGTTTTTATCAATATGTTTTACCAGGCTTAGTATATGCGACTCACCACCGCCAACCATACCCTGCCGTATAGCTTGTAAAACTTTTATTTTTTTATTTTCATCCATTATAATGGTGTTAAGCCGCACCGTTAAACCACTTTTCATACCATAACTGAAACACCAGTATGTTCCAAACTTTTTGATATGTTACGCGCTTTCCATCCAAATAATCTTTGCTTAGTTTTATAACAGGAGCGTTATTAAATAAGCCAGATTCATTTAATTTTTTCTCGCTTAAATAATACTGGATCTTTTCTTTCAGTTCATCCTTAAACCAAACAGTTAATGGTGCAATAAAAGGCATCTTCGGCCTGTCCATTAAATGCTGCGGTACATACTTATGAACGATTTGTTTAAGAATATATTTGTTAGTTTGGTTTCTTATTTTAAGATGCGCCGGTAATTGCGCTACAAATTCTATAATGCGGTGATCGAGCATAGGCTCACGGCCTTCGAGACCAACAGACATTGTTGCCCTGTCAACCTTCACCAAATTGTTATCAACTAAAAAAGTTTGATAATCTATTGCCAGTAATTTGTTTAATGTATTTACATCAGGAAACAAGTTTTTCTCGCTTTCAAAGTTTGTTTTGTAGCCGGCATATTTATGTTTTAAAAAAACGTTGGCCTCATCTTCGGTAATATACTGGCTGATATATTTCATTGCAGCAGCAGGAGATTTTTCCTGCCATATCTTCTGCATTTTTTTATAACGCGTTGCGAAATTGTATTGCTTATTAAAATAAGGAATGCTTTCAGGATTGATATAACTCATCATGTTTCCAAAAAGCGACTGAATAAAAGTTGGAACTGCTTCAGTATACTTTATTGACTGGTTGAATTTATTATAACCCGCAAACACTTCATCGCCTCCATCTGCGGAGAGAGAAACTTTTACATACCGGCTTGCAAGTTTGCTTACCAAAGCAGTTGGAACAACAGAATTATCAGCAAAAGGTTCATCGTAAATTTCCGGAAGTTTATGAAAAATGTCTGCAGCGTCGAATGCTGTTACATACCATTCATGATGATCTGTTCCCAAATATTCAGCTATTTTTTTTGCCTCAGGTGCTTCATTAAAGGATGCTTCTTTATAGCCGATTGTAAAAGTCTTTAATTTTTCAGTTCTGTTCTTTTGTAAGATAGCTGCAACACTCGTGCTATCATAACCGCCACTCAAAAACAAGCCAACAGGTACATCTGCAACCATGCGGTATTCATAAGCTGATATCAATAATCTTTCTACTTCAGCAATTGCATCATTTTCTGAAATAGATAATGTTGGTTTATTATAGTAATCACAAACATCCCAATATTTAGTTTCTGTAATTCTTTTATCCCCGAGTGATAATTTAAGATAATGCGCCGGTTTTAATTTGAAAGTGTTTTTAAAAATTGTATGGGGTGCGGGTATGTAACTATATTGTAAAAAAAGTGAAAGACTATTTACATCTATTTCTTTATGAAAATCTGAATGCTTATGCAGGCTTTTTAATTCGGATGCAAATAAGAATGAAGAACCGTTCCAATAATAATATAAAGGCTTTACTCCTGCCCGGTCTCTGCAAATAGTTATCTCCTGTTTTTCATTATCATACATAACAAAAACAAACATGCCAATGAATTTTTCTACCACTTCAATTCCCCAGCGATGAAAGCCTTTCAAAATAACTTCCGAATCTGAAGTTGAATTAAAGCAATAACCTTCCATTATTAATTCATTGCGTATCTCGTTATAATTATATATTTCTCCGTTAAAGATCATTGAAAGATTTTCAAATTCCATTGGCTGCCTTCCGTTCGCAGAAAGATCAATGATGGATAATCTTCTTTGACCTAAACCAATCAACGCATTTTTTGCATCATATACCTCATAGCCGGAATCATTAGGACCTCGATGTGTTAGTGCATCAGTCATTTCATGCAACACTTGTGCAGATGAATTTTTATTGAAATCGCAAAAGCCTGCTATTCCGCACATACATCAACTTTTTTTAAATTATAATTTGAAAGATTCCAAAACAAACCTTTCCAGAATGCTTTCAAATGGTCAAGCTCTTTTTTGAATAGAAATTCCAATGTGTTTTTTGGAAGCGTAAAAAAAGAATAATAAAAAGCAAACCCGAGAAACGAAATTCCTTTTACATTTCTGCGCATGAACAGAATTCTGTTCCTGTTTAAATAGAATGTTTTTAAAACGCTTTTTTTACCAACCGACATTGACTCTTTATGATATATCAGAGATTTATATTGATAATAAATTCCGTAACCTTTTTTCTTTATTTGTTCGCACCAGTCAAACTCTTCATAATATAAAAAGTATATTTCCGGCATCGGGCCAACATCTTCAATCACTTTACGTGAGATCATCATGCCGCCGCCGTGTGCATAATTTGTTCTGGCAATTGCATCATACTGGCCTTCATCTTTTGTTCTGCAGCCGATCATGCTGTTGCGGCCTGTAAACACATTTACTTCTCTGTATCCTGCAAACTCAATCGTACCGGGCGCATAGTAATAATGAAATTTGGGACTTACCACGCCGGCATCAGGATAATCTTCAAACACCTCTAATAAACCTTCAATTATTTGCGGTGAAAGCTCAGTATCATTATTTACAAAAAATAAATAATCTCCTTTTGCTGCTTTTATTCCAAGATTATTGCCGCCGGCAAAACCAAGGTTTTTTTCTGCCAAAATAATATTGGCCGAAGGAAGTATTTTTTTTAATCTTTCAGTGGGATTTTCGGACGAACCATTATCCACAACAATCACTTCTACGTTTGGATAGTCAAGCCAAACTATTGATTTCAGCAAATCTGCCGTAACATTTGTGTTGTTATAATTAACTGTAATGATTGATATGAGTGGCTTAATTATCATTTGTTGTTTGATAAAGCGGATTGCTTATTTCTGTTTTTGTATGAATGGTATGAATAAAAATATTTTTTGCTTTTTTAATGCTGAATAAAGATGCCGTCATTAGCAGCATAGCTTTCGGCAATTGTAATACAGCATTAAATGTTTTCTTGTTGATAAAATGCGCAGGCAAAGCCATTGCAAGTGTTATAAAATATAATATTGTTAAACCTGTAAATGATAAGTAAATGAAAGCATTATTGAAAGCATAACTAATGAGAGTAAATAAAAATAATGCGGCGATTAAAAGCACTCTTGGAGGAACAAGATTGTTTAAAACAGCAAGATTAAAATAACTGAAATTACCTTTTACAAGCTGCTTAAAACCTGGAATAAAAAATTCTTTCAAATAGGTAAACTGGCTAAGCAACCATCTTTTTCTTTGTTGTTTGAAAGCATTCGGGTTATCAATTTTTTCGTCAAACACCAATGCCTCGTCCAAAAATTTTATTTTGTGTCCTGCTTCAACAATTTTTAATTGTAAAGGTTTATCGAATCCGCTTACCACAGAAATTTTAGCTAAAACGTTTTTTACCATATTGAATTCGAACGCCATTCCTGAACCAATTACAGCAGATGATAAACCAAGCGCATTAGCACCTTTACGAAAAATATGATTATTGATTGCTTCGCTGCAGCCATCAAGCACAGCAAAATCTGTATTAATATTTTTGGCTACACGCCTGCCTTGTATTGCTTTAGCACCGTTTACGAATTCGTAATTCACTTGGCGCAAAAAATCTTCTGATAAAATATTATCTGCATCACAAATCAATGCAATATCATAAGGCTTATTAATTTGTTTAAAAGCCTCGTTTAATGATTTTGATTTTGTGCTGTTTTGAAACGCCACTTCGATAACCTTTACACGCAGCTGTTGCAATTGCTGAATAGTTGAAGGTTGAAATGAATCGGCTATAATATATATATCATACCAAAACTTGGGATAATCTAACTTTAAAAGGTTTTGCGCAGTCGACAAAATAATATTGTCTTCTTTATAAGCAGGAACTAATACAGCTATGCGTTTTACGGGTTGTGAGTAATTTAAATTCTTATCGCCTTTCTTTTGCAAAGCGCCGGCAACAGAAAAGATAAAAAAGTACAACACTGAAAGACTGCAGTAAGCTAATAATACAAGCAGTATTGTTTTCAAAATAAGATCAAACATTATGTTTCTGTATTAATTCTTTTGGAGTTTTAAGCAAAATCTTCAGGTCAAAAAGAAAAGAATGTTTATCGGCATAATCAATATCCATATTAATTCTTTCCTGCACAGTAAGATCGTAATTTGATCTTCCTTTCACCTGCCAAAGACCTGTAATACCTGCAGGCGCAAAAAATCTTTTTGCGGATTTATCAACAGTTATTGTTTTTGCTTCATATAAAGGCAAAGGCCTGTTGCCAACCAAGCTCATATCACCTTTTAAAACATTAAAGAGTTGCGGTAATTCATCCAAACTGGTTTTACGCAAAACTTTTCCTACACGGGTTACTCTTGGGTCATCTTTTAGTTTAAAAAAGAATGACTGTTGAAAATCCTTGTATTCATTCATATATTGCAGGTCAGCGATCATGCTGTCTGCATTTACAACCATTGTTCTGAATTTGAAGAACGTAAATACTTTGTACCATTCTCCGGCGCGCTTTGATCTGTAAAAAACCGGTCCCTTGCTTTCCAACTTTATTGCTATTGAAATCAGAACAATCAATGGAGTTAATACGAGCAAACAGGTTGCCGAAAGAAGAATATCCAAACTGCGCTTTAAAATGTATTGATGATCTAAAAATCTCTTTTTAGGCACTTCAACATGGTAAGGCATTTTGCCCTGGTAAAACTTAAACTTCTTTAATATTTTTACTTTTTCCGCCAGATCTGTAACGGAAGTATTGCACGAGATAACATCATCAACACCTTCAACCCGCAGTAAATGCAAAGGCTGCGCCTGTTCCTTTAATTGAAGTAAAAGAAAAGGTGTAATTGCCGCTAATTTCTTAGAAGTCAAAAAAGAGCTTATTTCTATAATGCTTTTCTTGCCAATTTCATAATCGCAAACAACAGCATCAAAGAAATGCTTGGTTGATACATTCAAAATTTGCTTTGCTTCACCAATATTTTGAGCAACTATTACATCAACCCCGGTAAAACATATTTCGCCTTTTTCTAAAGCAGTGGATGAAAGGATTAAGAGCAGCCTTAATCTTTGCTTTTGCGGAAAATTTCCACCATGCGGGGCCTGCGGATTGCTTTTGGTTAGTAAGTTCGGTCGTCTTGTCATAACGGTTAATTGTTACAAGTTAGTTGTGTAGCCATGTGTTTTATGGTTGCATCTACAAGGCTTTTAAGTTCTAACGGGTCGAAAGGTTTGTTTATAATATCAACAGCTGGAAATTCTTTGGAAAATTCATTTGCCGGGGAGCTAGAAACTACAATTACAGGAATTCTTTTATATACAGCGCTGGTTAACAAATGTTTAATAAATTCATAACCTGTAATATTTTCCATTAAAAGATCGCTGATTATTAAATCTGGTGTTATACCACGGTTAAGATAACACATCGCTTCTACGCCGTCGCTCGCTGTAAAAACAATATATTTTTTTTCAAACAGTTTTTTTAACAACAAAACCATTACTTCGTCATCATCAACAATAAGTAGCGTATTTTTCATCGTTATATTTGAGTTTGCTGTTTTTGATTGGTTTATGAGATAAAATTAGTTGTAGTAAATGGCCTTTATCCTGAAAATTGGTAAACGTTAAAAAAATGCTCGGGAACGCGAAGAAACCATTGGGGTAAATCTATAATAAAATAGGTGAATGAACGATTAAACTTAATTTGCGTTTATGTCCGTCTGGAAATGTATCTTTTTTTCATGCATTTTTATTTTTTTATACAACTACTTTGGTTACGCAATTTTAGCTTATTTTATTAACCTGGTATATCCTAAATTCAAAAAACGAGCCACTACAGATTATTATCCTACAATCTCATTTATTGTAGCGGCTTTTAATGAAGCAGCCATCATTGAAAAGAAAATTGAAAACTCATTAAAGCTGCATTATCCGCAAGAGAAAGTTGAATTTATTTTTATTACAGACGGCTCAACCGATAATACTCCTGGAATAGTCAGTCAGTATCCGCAAATTAAGTTACTGCATTCCCCGGAACGAAAGGGGAAATCATCGGCTTTAAACCGGGCAGTAAAATCGGCCGTAAATGATATACTAATAATAAACGACGCCAATACTTTTCTAAATACTGATTCATTAAAAAACATAACAAGACATTATAGTGATAATATGACCGGCGGTGTGGCAGGCGAAAAAAGAGTGGTTGAATCCCCTGATGATAGTGACAATGTAGGTGGTCAGGAAGGTTTATATTGGAAATATGAAGCAGCATTAAAAAAAATTGATTCAGATTTTTATTCTGTGGTAGGAGCTGCGGGAGAATTATTTTCTGTTCGCAGAGAATTATATGAAGACATACCTGAAGCAACTATTCTTGATGACTTTGTGATATCGCTTAAAATAGCAGAGAAAGGTTACAGGATAATTTACGAACCCAAGGCTTATGCAATGGAGTTTGCCTCTGCGTCCCTCGGAGATGAGAAGAAACGGAAAGTTCGGATTGCGGCTGGTGGCTTTCAGTCAATATTAATGCTTACCTCGTTGTTTAAATTTTGGAAACATCCAAGACTAACATTTTTGTATATATCCCATCGCGTTTTGCGCTGGGCCTTAAGTCCGTTTTGTTTAATTTTAATATTTATTTCAAACCTTTTTCTTGCCTTTATAACAAACAATTTCTATTATAATATTTGTTTACTTTTTCAAATAATTTTTTATTCAATATCTTTTATATCAAATTATATTTCAGTTAATTCTAAATTTAAATTTCTCAAATTTTCCGGATATTTCGTGTTTATGAACCTTTCTGTTATTCAGGGTTTTTTCCGATTTATATTTAAACGACAAACAACGAACTGGGAAAAGGCTACGCGCTCCTCCGCTGTAATTAATGTTGAATAAATAACCGATTTGGTTATAGAAAATTTTTCCTTCTCACTAACATCACTTTCTTTTTTACCGCTTAATAATGAGCAATTACGAAGTAAAATCACCTTCTTGCCAATACTTTGTCTTTAATAATAAATCCATGCATAATTTGTACGTGCATTACCGGTAATAGAAAAGTTGAATGAAAAAGCTTTACATATTATTTACTGCTAACTGCATGTGTCTTAGTGTTTTAAGACCATTCTTTGCACAATCTGTTTGGACGCTGCCGCAACAATTTTTTACTAATAAAACGGCTTCAATGAAGAATAATTCTACAACTGTTACATCAACACAAATAAATAAAGCAGAGGCAATAGTTGCCTACCCAAATCCATTTATTAAATTTTACAATTTCGTTTTTGCTGATAAAGAAGATCGCATTCATGCACAATTATTCGATTTAAATGAAGGGTTATTTGTAAAAAAGATTTTGGAAATATTTTAAACGGGGGAGCAAAACCTGGAAATTCAAAATTGAAAAAAATATTCCTGCTGGCACATATGTATTAAAAGTTATTATGCAAAATTCAAAAACAATTAATTATAAAAAAATTGGCAAAACAGTGACTGTGAAAAAAAAGTTTCATAATGGCAAACCGTTTCCCAAAAAGCAGAGTATTTTATTAAAGGGTGATAAAACTAATGAAAAAGATGCATCTATCAGTGCAAAAAAAATGTCATGTAATATAAAGGGGTTTACTTTTAAGATAAACATTGGTTTTTAATGGCAGCATAAACGAAACGGATTGCGTAAAACAGGATTAATTACATTATTTTGCTTAAAGTTTAACCCACTGTTTTGAAAACTAAATTTATTTGACCACCAAATCCCAGATGATTATCTGTGGATTATATCCCATCTGAAATGACAAAATGTTACATTTTCTTGCTATTGGGTTGTATATATGCTAACTTTCAAAACACTTTGTTTGCACAGTCAGTATTAGACCCTAATGATCCTATTGTTGAATATGATGCAACAAACCCACCGGTACAACCACCCTACGGACAAATAGGTAAATGGGTAAGAACAAAAAGCTTGTCATGGAATTCTGATTCTTATAAGTGTTACATATATGAAGGTTCATGCTTTCGTCTGAAATTTCCAAAAACATATAATCCAACCGCAAACGATGGTAAAAAATATCCTTTAGCGATACTATTTCATGGCGCCGGCGAAGCAGGCCCCATCACTGATAACGAATCACAATTATATCATGGTGGGCCCGAGTATAAGAACGCTGTTGACAACGGCAGTTTTGATGGTTATGTACTGTTTATGCAAAGCCAGGGCCTTTGGGGCATTACGTCTTATGCAAGAATAATTGATGTTATTAATTACATGATAACTAATAATAAACTTGACCCGTTCAGAATAAGCGTTAATGGGCTATCTTCAGGAGGGCAGGCAGCGTGGGATATGATTATCAACTATCCTAATTATGTTACTGCATCGTTACCAATGTCAAGTGTTTCTATTGGTTACAAAGACCCTTCTGTGGTAAATAAGGTTAAGTTTACACCAATGTGGGATTTCCAGGGAGAATTGGATGGATCTCCTGATGTTTCTACTGCGCAACAGGTAAGAGATGCGATGATAAACGCTGGAGGGAATTATCGTTACACAGAATATCAGAATACGGGTCACAACACATGGGACAGTGCTTTTATAGAGCCTGATTTTTTTCCTTTTATGAGCAGAGGATACGCATCTAATCCCTGGCCACTATTCGGCAGAACAGGTTTTTGTCCGGGCAACACAATTAATGTAACACTTGGCGTTGCACCCGGGTATAACAGTTATCAGTGGAGAAAAGACAGTACGGTAATTCAAGGCGCTACATCAAACACTATTATTGCTACTTCTTTAGGCACTTACGATGCAAGAGTTTTAAGAGGCTCCATATGGTCTGATTGGTCGCATATTCCTGTTGTATTGCAAATAACACCACCAACGGTAACGCCGCCAATACGTGTTTCAGGTTTAATGAGTAATGTACTTATTTCAGGAGACGGCAAAAATTATGTAAATCTGGAAGTGCCTGATAGCGGGTACACAAGTTATACATGGAAAAAAGTTGGTAGTGACAGCGTTATTGGTACTCAAAGAATTTATACCGCAACTCAAACTGGTCAGTATATTGTAGCCGTTACTCAGCAATATGGTTGTTCGAGTATCTATTCACCACCGTTCGCTGTAGTTAATGCTAATGGTTTAAATGCGCCTGATGCTGCTTCAAAACTTACCGCAACAACTTTGTCAAGCACAGAAATAGTGCTTAACTGGGAAAACAATCCTCATCCATTAAACAATGAAACCTTTTTTGAAATTTACAGAAGCACATCACAAAGCGGAGCTTATAGTTTTATTGGTAAAGCACCTGCAGATGTTTTGAAATATGAAGATTCCAAATTATCGCCAGGGCTTAATTATTATTATAAGATAAGAGCAATCAACAATAATGGAGCCGCTGCAATGTCGAATATTGCAAACGCATCTACACAAGCTGACCAGACTCCTCCATCAGCCCCAGGTAATTTGCGTATAAAATATGCTACTAATTCGTCTATAAGTATTATATGGAATCCCTCTACAGATAATGTTGGTGTTGCAAACTATGATATCTATATTAATAATGTAAAAAGTTATACAACATCAGCCGATAGCTTTATTGTAAATGCATTACAACAGGGCAAACAATATACATTTTATGTAAAAGCAAAAGATTCAAGCAATAATTATTCTGTTCAAAGTAATCTTGCCAGTTCGCCTGCTGTTTTAAACGGCCTTATGTGGAAATATTATGAGGGTTATTGGGAAGCATTACCAGATTTTAATACATTAAACGCATTAGATGCCGGTGTAACTCCAAATATTGATCTTAGTGTAAAAAAACGGCTAACCTTGTTTGGCATTTTATGGCAGGGATTTTTAAATGTTCCGGTTACAGGCACATATCGCTTCAGCACTACTTCTGACGATGGAAGCCGTGTGTGGCTGAATGCTTATGATCCGTCTATAAAACCGCTTGTTGATAACGATCATGTAAATGCGAAAAAAACTAAGCCCAGCACAAATATTACCCTGCAAAAAGGATTATATCCAATTTCAATTGCATATTATCAAAACAAGAATGGCAGGGTAATGGAATTAAACTGGACATGCCCTGCATTATTCGGCGACTCAGCTTCTCACCCAATTGAAGATAAATATTTTGTTAGCAATTATGTTGCGCCCGATTCTGCACCGAAAACACCAACTAATTTAACGGCAACTGCGCTTTCATCCAGTGCAGTAAAACTTTCATGGAGTGATAAGAGCAATAATGAAACAGGTTTTCAAATTTACAGGTCTGCAAAAACTGCAAACAATTATACAGTAGTTTTCACCACTCAATCAAATATCACTTCTTTTACAGATTCAAATCTTGTTGATGGCGTTAAGTATTATTACTTTATAAATGCCGTGAATAATTATGGCGCTTCCACATTTACAAGCTCAGTAACGGCAACTACATTAAAATTGCCTTTACCAAAAGCACCAACACTTGTAAAAGCCAAAACGGTATCATCTTCTTCTATTCAAATTACATGGAACGATATAGACACAACAGAAACAAATTACCAGGTTTTAAGATCTGTAGTGGATACATTCAATTTTAAGCCTGCGGCTTTATTACCTGCAAACAGCACTTCATTTACCGATTCTGCTTTATATGGCAACACGAATTATTATTATAAAGTGAATGCGATTCGCGGAACAGCTTCTTCGGTTAATAAACCTGCTGTAACGGCTAAAACTTCGAACAATGGTCCACTTATAAATAATAAATTCAATCAGAAAAATGTGCCCTATGGTGTTCAAACAAACATACAGGTAACAGCAACAGATTCAAATGCCGACCCTGTAACTTTTACAGCAGTTAATCTTCCTTCATTTGCAAACTTTACCGATAATGGAAATGGAATGGCAACAATTTCTTTCAATCCAACTTCTGCACAACAGGGAAATTATCAGAATATTAAAATCGTAGTAAAAGATAGTTATAATGCATCTGATACGGATGTTTTCACGCTTACTGTAAATAACAATTTTTATCCTGTTATCGATACAATTGCTGATTACACATTGAATGAAGGTGATGTGCTTACGATTCCGCTATCTGCTTCTGATCAAAATTCGGGTGATGCATTAAGCTGGTCTGTAAATAATATTCCAAATAACTATTCCATAATAACTGTAAACAACAGCGCTGCTAACTTAGTATTTAAGCCAACTTACGGTGCATCTGGTGTTTACAAAGTAGTGGTTACTGTAAACGATGGTAATGGCGGTGCATGTACAAGACAATTTAATATAACCGTAAATGATAAAGATCCAACTCAGGTTGTTTATTTAAGATTTAAAGACCAGGATGTAATTGGCTCGCCATGGAATAATTTAACGGCAGTAAACTCATTAAACTTTAAAGACAATTTAAACAGGAGTACAAGCCTTGGTTTATCAATGCAAACAAGCTGGTGGGCAACCTGGCATGAAGGACCAAATACAGGCAATAACTCAGGCATTTATCCTGATGCTGTAATGAAGGATTATTACTACTTTGGAAACCTTGGAGGCCCGCAAACGGTCACAAGTAAGATCACAGGTTTAGATACATCAAAATTATATTCAGTAAGCTTTTATGGTGGAAGTGTGTGGTCTGGTGCCAGTAATAATGGCACTACCATTTACTCCATAGGTTCTCAATCTATACCATTAAATGTACAAAACAATACAACCGCAACCGCTGATTTTGATAATACTAAACCGGCAGCAGATGGCACAATAACATTTACTATGTCTAAAGGCAGTAACACACCTTCAGGATATATCAATGCAATTGTTATTAAATCTGTTTATACTGATACAGCAAAACCTGCGGCTCCAACATTTTTGGCTGCGGCAGATATCAGCGGTACGGGTGTGCGGTTGACATGGAATGATAATGCTTATAATGAAACAAATTACAACGTTTACCGTGCTGTAAACGCAACAGGGCCGTTTGTAATAATAACCGGAAAAATATCATGTAATACAACAAACTATCTTGATACTTCCGCTGCTGGAAACACACAATATTATTATTATGTGAAGGCCTCCAGTTTGCAAAACATTTCGGATTCTTCAAATGTGGTTAGTATTCAAACTTCGGATCGTGTACCGGTTATTACACCAATACCAAGCATTACAATAAAAAATAATCAACAGCAAACACTTAATATAATTACTCACGATGACGCTTCAGACCATGTTAGTCTATCTGTAAGTAACCTTCCATCGTTTGTAACATTTACTGACAATGGCAACGGAACAGGGTTGCTTCAAGTAACTCCTTCCAATGGTATAACAGGGACTTTTGAGAATATAACTGTGACCGCAACCGATAACAGCGATTCAGTTGCTTCAACATCGTTTAATATTACGGTTACCGATCAGAACATAACTTCTGTTTACGTAAATTTTTCAAGTGGAAGTCTTGCTACAGCGCCATGGAATAATCTTACTGCCTGGCCATTTGCAAATACAACTATTTCTAATTTAATAGATGATAATAACACCACCACTTCAATTTCATTAAAACTGAAAAATGGGTTTCAGGGCAATTTTGCAGCAGGAATGCAACCCGGGAATAATAAGGGTGTGTATCCTGAAGTTGTTATGAAAACAGGAGAATATGAAAGCAGCACAAAAACAGATTCAATACAAGTTTCAGGATTGGCGCAAAATAAAAAATACAACTTTGTATTCTTTAATAGCCATGACGATGGCAATAAAGGTGTTACTAATTTTACTATAAATAGTCAAACAGTAAGTTTAAATGCAACGCACAACATAAATACAACGGCTGAAATAAATGGCGTTACTGCTGATGCAAACGGGCAGGTTATGATCAAAGTTGCAAAGGGTGCAGGTTCAGATTATGCCTATATCAATAGTTTAATTATTCAAAGTTTTGATAACTCGCTTACACTGCTTCCGCCATCAGATCTTCGTGTTACCGGCATTACAAAAACATCAGTAAAATTACAATGGGCAGATAAAAGTTCAGACGAAACAGGCTTTGAAATATGGAAAGCCACAGACAGTAATTCAACTTATACTTTATTGAAAACTGTTACCGCAAATGTTACAGGTCTTATTGATTCCGATCTTATTCCGGGCCATAATTATTATTATACGGTAAGAGCAGTCAACAATTCAACATCGTCAGCATTTTGCAACGCTGTATCGGCCACAACGTATTCACAAGTTGTGTATGTAAACTTTACTTATACAAACAATGCAAATACACCATGGAACAATACTTTGCAATTGCCACAGCAAGGCTTGGAATGGAATAATTTTTATGATGATACCGGCGTTCCTTCAAGCATCAGCATGCAGGAAACAAGCGCATTTGCAGGATTATACGGGGCCGGCGTGAGTACAGGTAATAACTCAGGCATCTTCCCTGATAAAGTTTTGATTGACAGTTACGGATTATTTGTAGGCGAATCAGGAAGCCTAAAGATCACTGGCCTTAATATAAACAGTGTATACGATTTTACATTCTTTGCAAGCTCACAGGCATACGGAGATGTTAATTCACTTTACACAGTAAATGGGAAAAAAGGTGTATTGAACGCTTCATTAAATACAGACGGAACAGTTACAGTTTATAATATTGTTCCAGATAAAAATGGTGAAGCAGTAATAACAATTTCGCCAAACAGTTTCTCATCACAATATGGATTGATCGGCGCATTGATTATGCAGGAATACACTCCGAACAACAACAGTATACCGTCACCAAAAGCCCGTAAATCAAACAAAATTTCCGGCAATCAACCAATTTCCCAGGCAACAAAATCAAGTACAATAAAAAATGCTGCTGTAGCTTATCCAAATCCTTTCAATAATGACTTTACATTATCAATTTCTTTACAAAAACAAGAGAATGTTCAGGCTGAATTGTATGATATAAACGGTAAGTTGATATTGCGAAAAAACTTTGGAGAGCTTCAGCAAGGATCGCACGAATTAAGAATAATTCCTGGTACGAATATCTCCCGTGGCATGTATGTGTTAAAGATTATATATAGAAATACCGCAACTACCAGCCACATTAAAGTTTTAAAACAATAACTTTAAGCCTAAATATATTAGGTTACCAGATAACTATAAGCGGCATTCACAAGTAATGCCGCTTATTTTTTTAGTGAACGTTTTGTTTTTCCCGATAAAAGTAATTTTCCCGTGTTTTACACACTTACGAGTAAGAATTCGCCTTTCACTGATTTCGCATTATTGCTGTTTTTGAGTGTATCTAATTTTATGTTTTGATTACTTATATACACCGAAACATGCAAAAGCTCTACACTATCCTGCTTATATTTTTTACAGTTGCTGCCTCAAAAATTTGTATGGCGCAATCTGTATTAAATCCGAATGATGCGATTGTTACATACAATTCAGCCAATCCTCCAACACAGCCAGCCTATGGCCAGATCGGTAAATGGGTTCGCACAAAAAGATTAAGCTGGAACACTGATTCCTACAAGGCTTATATCTATAAAGGTTGTGCGTTTCGTCTTAAATTTCCTAAAAGCTATAATCCAACAGCAAACGATGGAAAGAAATATCCAATGATCGTTTTCTTTCATGGTTTAGGTGAAACAGGAAGTATTTATGACAACGAATACCAACTTTATCATGGTGGCCAGGGATTTTCTGATGCAGTTGACAACGGAACATTCGATGGATATATACTTTGCATGCAAAGCCAGGGATTTTGGGGTGCCGGTCAATATCAATATATAAGTGAGATCATTGATTACATGACTGCAAATAATAAACTTGATCCTTTTCATATTGCTGCAAACGGGCTTTCTGCTGGCGGCCAGGGAACATGGGAAATGCTGATGGCTCATCCAAATTATTTATCTGCTGCTTTACCAATGTCTGAAGTATCTATTGGTTATAATGATACAAGTGTAGTGAATGTAGTAAAGTTTACTCCGATGTGGTATTTCCAGGGTGGACTTGATGGCGCACCTGCACCGTCAACTGCACAACAGGTTAGAGATGCAATATTAAATGCAGGTGGAAATTATAAATACACAGAGTATGCTGATCTTGGTCATGGCACTTGGGACAGAGCATGGAGCGAGCCTGATTTTTATCCCTTTATTTTAAGAAGCTATTCCTCTAACCCGTGGGCTTTATACGGAAGAACACAATTCTGTACATTAGATTCAGTTAATGTTACGCTTGGTTTAGCAAGAGGTTTTGACGCTTATCAATGGCGTAAAGATGGAAAAGTAATAGATAGTGCAACATCAAATACATTCATGGCTACACAACCCGGCACCTACGATGCAAGGGTGCTAAAGGGCTCAACCTGGTCTGATTGGTCTCATACACCTGTATCAATACAAGTAAAAACGGGAGCAACTGCCCCATCAATACAGGTAAGTGGATTGGCAAGTAAAGTATTGCCTGCATTAGACGGAAGCACCACTGTAAAATTGGAAGTGCCTGATGGTTATTCAACTTATTTATGGCAGAAGGCTGGAAGCAATGATACCGTAAGCACTACCAGATTTGCAACCGCAACAACCGGAGATTATAAAGTAAAAGTGACACAGCAATTTGGTTGTGCAAGTGCATTCTCTAATACATTCAGTGTTATTGATGCAAACGGCCAGAACAAACCTGATGCGCCAATCAACTTAACAGCAACAACTGTTTCAAAAACTGGCATCCGTTTAAATTGGACAGATAATCCTTCGCCAAAATATAATGAAACAAATTTTGAAGTATATCAAGCGTTGCAATCTGGCAGCAATTACAAATTAATTGGCATCACAGATGCAAATGTTAATGTATTTAATATTGACGGATTAAATTCAAACACAAAATATTATTTTAAAGTAAGAGCGATTAATAATTCTGCTGCATCTGCTGCTTCAAATGAAGCGAATGCAATCACTGCAGCAGATACACAAGCGCCAACTGCGCCAACCAATCTTGCAATTGCAAGCAGCACCACAACATCTATTTCATTAACCTGGAATGCATCTTCAGATGATGTTGGTGTTTTTAAATATGATATTTACATCAACGGTGTAAAATCTTATGCAACCAGTGCAACGCAGTTCACTGTAAATGGATTGCAGATAGGACAGTATTTTAATTTTACGGTGAAGGCGAGGGATGCAGCAGGCAATGTTTCTGATGCAAGCAACCAGGTTTCGAGCCAGCCATTATTAACAGGTTTAAACTACAAATATTATACGTTTACAGGAACATGGAATAATCTTCCGGACTTTAATACACTTACTCCTAAAGCAACAGGTGTTGTAGCAAATATTACGTTAGATAACAAAACACAAAGCGACAATTTTGCTTATTTGTGGGAAGGTTATATCAACATACCTGTTAGCGGTACATATTATTTCCGCACTAATTCAGATGATGGAAGTAAAGTGTATTTAGGCAATCTGAATCAAACAGGTTCACCATATAGCTATAATGCAACTGCTATTGTAAACAATGATGGATTGCACAGTCCACAGGATAAAACGTCGTCGGCTATTACATTAACTGCAGGCGTTTATCCAATCGCTATAACTTATTACGAGCAAACGGGCGGAGAAACAATGGCGCTTTCATGGCAAACACCACAAACAGATGGCGACTATGTTACGATACCTTCATCTGCCTGGGCAAATGCGCCTGTTGTAAGCGGGCAAGTTGGCGGTTTAAATTATAAGTATTACACATTCACCGGAACATGGAGTAATCTTCCTGACTTTAGTACGCTTACACCCAAATCAACAGGCAGTGTTCCAAATGTAACAATTGCAAATGCAACACAACAAGATAATTTTGCTTACCTGTGGGAAGGTTATATCAACATTCCTGTAACCGGAACTTACTATTTCAAAACTAATTCTGATGATGGAAGTAAATTATATCTCGGTGCATTAAATCAAACTACATCTGCATATAGTTTTTCTGCAACAGCAATTGTAAATAATGATGGATTGCATAGTGCACAAGATAAAACTTCATCAGCTATAACATTAACAGCAGGTGTTTATCCAATTGCTATAACTTTCTTTGAACAAACTGGTTCGCAAAGTATAAATGTTTCATGGCAAACACCGCAAACAAATAGTGCTTTTGTTGCAATACCAAATACTGCATTTGTAAACGCACCGGTTATTACACAAAGCGGTGGATTAAAATATAAGTATTACAACTTTACAGGCACATGGAACAGCATGCCTGATTTTAAAACCCTAACTCCTGCAGCAACAGGTTCTGTTCCAAACATTACATTAGATAAAGCAACGCAGGCTGATAATTTTGCTTTCTTGTGGGAAGGTTATATCAACATTCCAACAACAGGTTATTATACTTTCAAAACAAGTTCTGATGATGGAAGCAAATTATATCTCGGTGCATTAAACCAGCTTTCTTCACCATATAATTATGCTGCTACGGCAATTGTAAATAATGACGGATTACACAGCGCACAGGATAAAACTTCATCATCGTTATATCTGACTGCAGGGGTTTATCCAATCGCGATTACTTATTATGAACAAACAGGTTCATCAACAATGACGGTTTCATGGAAGACGCCGCAATCAGGCACTAACTATGTTATCATACCAAACAGCGCTTTTGTTGATGCGCCAAAAGGTCCTTTAAAATATAAATATTATACAACTACAAGTTACTGGACAAAGCTGCCCGATTATAACACACTTACGCCGGCATTTACTGGCGTTGCCACCAACATTGCAACAGACAGCAAAACGCAATATTACCAGTTTGGTTATTTGTGGGAAGGTTATATCAACATTCCTGTAACCGGCACTTATACTTTCAAAACAAATTCTGATGATGGAAGCAAATTATATTTGGGTGCATTAAATCAAATCACATCGCCATATAACTACAATGCAACTGCTGTTGTTGATAATGATGGCGTACATTTTGCGCAGGATAAATATTCTGCAACGCTTACTTTAACTGCGGGCGTTTATCCAATTGCATTAAGTTATTTCCAGCAAACATTGTTTACTAATGTTTCGCTTTCATGGAAAACGCCGCAATCAAACGGTAATTATGTTACTATTCCTTCTTCAGCGTTTGTTGATACACCTGTTGTAAAACAAATTCCTGCAAAGCCAGGTAATTTAACAGCCGTTGCAGTATCACCTAAAAAAATAAATTTAACGTGGGCAGATAATAGCAACAACGAAACTGTATTTGAAATATGGAGATCAACAGATGCGCTTACAGGTTTTGCGACAGTAGGTACAGCATTGGCAAATAAAACAACTTATACTGACAGTAATTTAACTGCTAACACAACTTATTATTATCGCATAAGAGCAGTTGGCACTGATGGTGAATCTG
Organism: Parafilimonas sp.; assembly: GCA_019247895.1. Lineage (GTDB taxonomy): Bacteria > Bacteroidota > Bacteroidia > Chitinophagales > Chitinophagaceae > Parafilimonas. Next base: position 44,090 of record JAFBAF010000253.1, read on the forward strand.
ATTTTGATAAAGAAGGAAGTGGTGTTGCTTATGCATATTATGAACAAACTGGCTTAACTACATTGCCGGATTTCACTTCGCTTACGCCAAAGAAAACTGGCCGTGTACTAACGTTTGGTTTGGGTATGCAGGCGCAGAGTGATAATTTCCAATTGAAGTTTAGCGGCACAATTAATATTCCAACAACAGGCACATATACGTTCTACACTTCGTCAGACGATGGTTCTAAATTATATATTGATGGTTTTACTGAAACCAGCAAAGTAGTTGATAATAATGGCGTGCACAACCTGCAGGAAAAATCGGGAACAAAATATCTCACTGCTGGTGCACACAGTATTTATGTTACCTTCTTTGCAACAACAGGCACTGAAGCTTTAACTGTAAGTTATGCCGGCCCGGGAATTTCCAAACAACAAATTCCTTCATCAGTATTAGGACAGGCATATACAAGCGCAACTACGCCTGCAACACAAACAGCGCCAATTGCACCGGCAAGTTTAATTGCAACAGGCGCATCAACTTCATCAATTAAGATATCATGGGCTGATAAGTCAAGCAATGAAAATAATTTTGAGTTATGGAGATCAAGCAATACAAATACAAATTATGTTTTTGTAGCAAGCTTGCCTGCAAATACTATTTCTTATAATGATTCAAATCTCGTTTCAAATTCCATTTATTATTATAAAGTAAGAGCGATTAATGAAGGCGGCGCTTCTGTTTACAGTAATGAAGACAGCGGAAAGACAAGTAATACACCACCGGTCATTGCAGATATTACAAACCAGTATGTGCGTTATGGTACACAATTGCAATTGAATGTTTCAGGAACTGATGCAGATGGTTACCAGCTTAATTTCTCTATGCAGAATCAACCTTCATTTGCAACGCTTGTAAATAATGGAAATGAAACAGCAACATTAACTTTCAATCCTGCTTCATCTAATATCGGAACATATAGCAACATCATGATCATCGCAACTGATGCAAATGGTGGTTCCGATACAACGAAGTTTAACCTCACCGTTGGTTCAAATTACAATCCTGTTATTACATCATTGCCTGATTATGTGATGAGTGAAAGTGATACATTAACTATCCCGCTTGCGGCGCAAGACCAGGATAATGCTGATGTATTAACATGGTCTGTTGTAAATCAACCGGCGGGTTCTGTAATAACACCGGTTGCGAATGGTGTAATTAATTTGTTTTTGAAGCCTGGTTATGCGGCAGCCGGTGTTTATTATTTACAAGCAACTGTAAGTGATAATAACGGTGGCTCTTCAACTGCACAGTTTAAATTAACGGTTACAGATAAAGATCCAAACACACGCATCTATGTAAGGTTTATGGAGCAAGATGCTGCGCCATCTCCATGGAATAGTGCAACAGGTGTTTTAACATATAATTTGCAGGATTCGCGTGGCAATAATTCGCATGTAAATCTTCTGATGCAAACTGATTGGTGGGCTGCTTTCCATGAAGGCCCGCAAACGGGAAACAATTCAGGAATTTATCCCGATGCTGTGTTAAAAGATTATTATTACTTCGGAGTATTTGGCGGACCCGAAACAGTAAGTGCAAAGCTTACAGGGCTTGATACTTCTGCAACATATAATCTTAGTTTTTATGCAGGAAGTGTTTATGCCGGTGCAGCAGATAACGGTACAACAACCTACACTGCAGGCGGGCAAACAGTTTCACTGGCTGTTCAAAACAATACACAAAATACTGTTGCTATTAATGGGTTGAAACCAGATGCAGATGGCAGCATAACATTTACAATGGCTAAAGGCGCCAACACACCGGTTGGCTACATTAATGCCCTTGTGATAAGTACATTGTATGATGACAAAACTGTTCCTGCAGCACCAAAATCTCTGATCGCTCAAAATGTTTCAGGCCAGGGTGTGCAATTAAACTGGACAGATGTTTCTTACAATGAAACAGGTTATGAAGTGTATCGTTCATTAACCGCAGCAGGCCCTTATGCAAAGCTTGCGCAAACTTTACCTGCTGATGCTATTATGTATCTTGATACAACAGTAAGCGGTACAACTCAGTACTATTATAAAGTAAGAGCCATTAACACTTATGGAGCTTCACTATATTCAGATAGCACCAGCATTACAACACTTGGCAGAATTCCACAAGTAAATGCAATCAGTGATGTTACTATAAAAAATAATCAGCCGGTTTCTGTTACGGTTTCTGCGAAAGATGACAGTTCAGATCATATAAGATTATTTGCTTCAAATCTTCCATCATTCGCAACATTTATTGACAATGGAAATGGAACAGGAACAATCAACATCACGCCAATATCAAATTCAATTGGTATTTACCAGGGCGTTACAATCACTGCAAAAGATAACAACGATTCAAGCCGTTCTGCTTCATTCAATATTTCTGTTGTTGATAAAGATGTTACTTCGGTTTACTTGAATTTCTCTGACGGAAGTTTAGCCGGCAAACCATGGAACAATCTTGCAGGCTGGCCATTTGCGGGAACTACATTCAATAATTTGAATGATGATAACAACCAGGCATCAGGTATAACCGTAACATTGGTTAATGGGTTCCAGGGAGTTGTTGCATCAGGTTTGCGACCGGGTAATGGCAAAGGTGTTTATCCTGAAGTAGTAATGCGCACAGCAGAATTTGAAGGTTCAACTAATAAAGATTCAATCAAAATTTCAGGCTTATCATCGTCGAAGAAATACAATTTTGTTTTCTTCAATAGCCATGATGATGGATTGAATGGCCTTACAAACTTTACCATCAATGGTCAAACTGTTTCTTTAAATGCAACCAACAATTTAAATAAAACAGTTCAGATAAATGGCATTACACCAGATGCAAACGGCAATGTAATGATCGCTGTTGCTAAAGGCGCAGGTGCAGATTATGCTTATATCAGTTCATTAGTAATACAAAGCTATACTTCATCATTAAGCACATTAAGCCCAACTGATCTGCGTGTTACTGACACGAAACGTACATCTGTAACATTGCAATGGCAAGACAGGGCTTACAATGAAACGGGTTACGAAGTATGGAGAGCCACAACAAGC